>JASLAP010000706.1 GCA_030147065.1 Pseudonocardia sp.
TGTGCCCGCGCTGCGCGGCCGCTGCGCGGCCCCGCCGCGGCACCCCGCGGCGCGGCGGCGGGCCGCGGGTCCGGTGAGGCGCGACGATGGTGCACCGCCGGACGATCCTGCTCGGTGCCCTCGCCGTCGCCACGAGCGCCGCCTGCGCCCCGGACACGGCAGGAGGCCCGCCTGAGATGGGCACCGGGACAGTGGACGGGACGGGTTCCCGGCTGACCGCCCGGCCGCCGGCGACCCCTCCGGATCCCCCGGACCCGCAGCCCGAGGTGCGGGCCCTGGACCTCGGACCCGGACCCGAGGTGCTGCTGCAGGTCCCCTCCGGGATGCGGGACGGCGCGCCGGGCAGGCTGGTCCTCACCCTGCACGGTGCCGGCGGGGACGCCCGCGCCGGCCTGGCCCCGCTCGCCCCGCTGGCCGACGCGCACCGCCTGCTCCTGCTCGCCCCGACATCGCGCGGCAGCACCTGGGACGTCATCAAGGGCGGCTGGGGTCCGGACGTCCGCCGCATCGACGAGGCGCTGGCCGAGGTCTTCGCGACCTGCCCGGTGGACCACGAACACCTCGCGATCAGCGGGTTCTCCGACGGGGCGTCCTACGCGCTCTCGCTCGGGCTGGCCAACGCCGAGCTGTTCACCCACATCGTGGCGTTCTCACCGGGTTTCCTGGTGCCCGTGAGACCGGACGGCACCCCGCAGGTCTACATCTCCCACGGCCGGGCCGACCAGGTGCTGCCCATCGATCGGACGACCCGGCGCATCGTGCCGCGACTGCGGTCGGCGGGCATCCCGGTCGAGGTGCACGAGTTCGATGGGCCGCACGCCGTGCCGCCCGGCATCGCCGAGGAGGGCGCGCGCCACGTGACGGGGTAGCGCCGCCGACCCCCGGCGGCCTCGCCCGCGAGCATGCCGGCCGGCCAGCCAGGTCAGCCCCGGCGAGCACGTCGCTGACCACGATCCATCGCACCGCGCAGGTGCAGCGGGATCCCGTCGCCGTCGGCGGCCACGGAGCGCTTGGTGCCCTGTTTGCCCCGGTCAACCGAGCTGCGTCCGGACACCTCGCCCCCGCACGGGGACTTGGTGATGGCTCCGTCCGCGGACAGGTCGTCGAGGTTCAGCCCGATCATCCGATCGTAGGCGACCAGCCCGACGCGCAGCAGCTCCTGGGCGACGCCGGCCTCGGCCCACTGCCGCAGCCGCCGCCGGATCGTACGGTCCGAGCAGCCCGGGCTGGCTAGGCGTTCGTAACCGCTGCCGTGTACCAGCGCGGCGATCACGTGCTCGAACACCGGGACCCGGCGGCGGTGACAGCCCCACGGGTGGGACGGGGAGAACTCGGGACGCTCGTCGACCCCGATCAGGGCAGCGAACTCGACCCACAGCGATTCGATCAGCGATGCTGGCAACAGGGGCACGGACCCTCCCCACGATCACCGGGACTCAGCAACCTCGATAATCGGGCCGGGTCCGTGCCGCTACCTGCAGCGACACGCCAGCAACATCATTTGCCGGACGCTCTAAGCCGGCCGACGCAGTCTTGACGTGAGTCAGCTGGGCTGTCGCCACATCTGGAAGGCCAGTGGCCAGAGCGCGACGATGCCGGCCAGGCCCTGCACGTAGAGCTGCACCGCCCCGAGCGGAACGAACCGTGTCGCGGCAAGCACGATGAGCCCGGTGACGACGAGGCGGGTGAGCGGGCGGCTCAGGATCTGGCTGGCCGCGATGCCTCGCGCGAACCCGAGGATCCCGATCGTGAAGAGGAGCGCGCTCGTGGCCAGTGTGGAGACGAACCACGGCTGTAGCGTGGCCTGCGCGGCCACGGCATCGCCTCCGGTGCGGGCGGCCGCCATCGGGGCGAACTCCAGAGCCGGTAGCAGCCCGTACACGGCGCTGCCGGCGATCACGAACGGCAAGGCCCACGCGCTGAACCGCTCCTCGCCGGCATCGCGCAGGTACGCCCGGATCGCGAGGAACGCCAGCGCGACCAGGGCGGATGCCGCCGCGGCGAGCAGGTGCACGATCCCCCACCACGTCGTGTCGGCGTGGACCGCGTGGGCGACGGCAGCCGCGTCGGGAATCCTGGCGATGTAGGGGTGGGCGGTGAGCGCGATGAGTAGCACCGCCGGTGCGAGTGCCACGCCGGCAGCTCCCCAGCGTGCCCTTGTCGTCGATGTCGTTGTCGATGTCATGATCGAGCCCCGTTGTCCGGTGGCGGTGTTCATCGCACGGTTCCGGTTCCGATGTTGACCTCGGCGCGGAGCAGTGCCCCGGGGGCACCTGCGGATCGCTCGCGCAGCATCCCGTCGAGGACGTGTGCGGCCTCGGCCCGCTGCGCGTCGCTGAGCCCCGCGACCAGCTGCGCGCCGATGGGGTTGCTGGCGGTGAACACGCGCCAGAGGTGCGCGACGGAGTCGAACGCCGTCTCCCACGTGATCGTGTCGATCCGGACCTCGCGCAGGCCGGCGTCGGCCAGCCGCTCGCGCAGGACATCGGGGTCCGCCGCCTGGAAGGGCAGCGGCGGCGGGTCGGTCGGTACCGTCGTGACGCCGGGAGCCGCGGCCCGCACCGCGCTGTTCACGAACACGATGAACTCGACCGTCTCGATCGGTCCGAACGCGACGATCACCACCCGCCCGCCGGGCCTGGTGACCCGGACGAGCTCGGCGAGGCCGCGCGCCATGTCGGGGAACAACGAGACGCCGTTCACCGAGACGGCCACGTCGAAGGTGTCGTCGTCCAGCTCGAGGGCGTGCCCGTCCATGGACCGGCCGCGCAGGGTGGACAGTCCCTCCGCGCGTGCTCGCGCGTTGAGGCGTTCGATCATCGCCGGGGCGAGGTCGGTCGCGACGACGTCCGCGCCGAGCCTGGCTGCCGGAATGCTCAGTGCACCGCTGCCGGCCGCCACGTCGAGCAGCCGTGTGCCGGGGCGCAGCCCGAGACGGCGCACCACCTCTTTCCCCAGCCTCATGGTCTCCGGGGTGACGAACTCGTCGAACCCGCCTGCGATGCCGTTCCATGCGCCACGGATCTGCTCGATGCTCGGTGCCTGCTGTGTGGTCACGGTGAACTCCCTTGCTCGGCGGCCAGCAGGTGGCCTGGCCCTACACGTCCGAGACAAGGGTCGAACCAACCGGAGCGGCACCGCTTCGGGCGAACTGTCCATACCGGGCACCCGCCCCGGGTGGGTGATTCTGCGTAGTCGCCCTTCGAGCTCCCCCGAGGTGCCCGCTACACCAGCTCGTGCCGGAAAGCGTAGGCGGTGGCAGCGGCGCGCGAGCCGACGCCGAGCCTGGTGAAGATGTTGCTGAGGTGGCGGGCCACCGTCTTCTCGCTGATGATCAACCTGTCGGCGACCTCGCGGTTGGTCGCCCCGGTGGCGACGAGGCGGAGCACCTCCACCTCGCGGGGGGTCAACCCGCCCGGCGCGTCCTGTCTCGGCATTCCGGACAGCGCGGCGACCCGGGCCAGCGCCGGAGCGGCTCCCAGCTGCTCGAACACGCGACGCGCCGCGTCCAGCTCCATGCTCGCCGTGTCGTGATCGGCCAGCTCCCCGCAGGCCTGGGCCATCAGCAGGCGCACCCGTGCCGCCTCGTACGGTGCGTCGAGCTCCTGCCAGGTCGTCCACGCGCGGCGCAGCACCCGGCACGCGCCGTGGACGTCACCGTCGGCCAGCAGGACGGCGCCGCGGGCGGACTCGGCGACGGCCCGCAGGTAGGGAGCGTCGAGGGCGCCGGCGAGCTCGTCCAGTTCCTCGAGTGCCGGCCTGGCCGCGGCGACGTCGCCGGCGCCCAGCACGATCTCGACGAACGCCGCCAGCACCCGCGCGCGCTTCACGCGGTCGCCCTCGGTCTCCATCAATACCCGGCGGACGGCCGCCTCCGCGTCCTGGGTTCGGCCTTGGGCCAGGCGCAGCAGGGCCAGGCCCGGTTGCACGGGGTGACCGGACTCGCCCGCCTTGCGGTAGGCCTGCTCGGCCCGCGAGAACTCGCCCCGCAGCCGCAGCAGCTCGCCCTGCTGGTAGTGCGCCATCCCGAGCACCGGGTCTCCCGGCGGCTCGGCGAGATGTGCACAGGCCTGCCGCACCTCCGCCATGGCGTCCGACCACTCGCCCCGCAGTTGCATGATCTCCGAGCGGTGGATCAGGCACTGGCCCCGGTAGGGCTTGAGGTCCTGCTGATCGGCACACCAGCGGCTCAGCACCACCGTCCATTCCCGGGCCCGTCCCCAGTCGAAGACGTCGCGGCACGTGATGATCATCGCGCAGTAGACGATCCCGGCGGCGACGGGCGAGACGTCACCGGTGGTCACCGCCAGCATCGCCTCGTCGAGCATCGCGAGGCCACGGCGGACCTCACCCATCGCGACCAGCGCCTGGCCGCGACCCAGCCGGCTCAGCGCGACCAGGTCCGGATCACCGAAACGATCGGCGATACCCGCGGCCTCACCGATCACCTCGTGCGCCTTGCCCGGGTCACCGGATCCCAGGGCCTGCAACGCCACGGGGATCAGCAGATAGCCCCGTTCGACGCTGTCCGGCGCCTGCTCGTTCAGCAGGCGCTCGGCCCGGCCCAACCAACCGCCGCCCTCGGCGTGCCGACCGCGCTGGATCAGGAAGATGGCGACCCAGAACGCGCACCGTACCGCGCGGCCGACCTCACCCTGATCGAGAAACGTGCGGTGGGCTCGCTCCAGACCCTTCACGGCCGCCTCGTCCCGACCGATCAGGTAAGCGGCCATCGCGAGCCGGTCGAGGTCGACCGCCTCGAGCGGTGCGTGCTCGTCGGCCGCCGACAGAGTCTCGTAGGCGTCACGCCAGGCACGGCGCCCGTACGACTCACGGCCCCGCCCCACTGTGTCGTTCGCGCGCATCGGGTCTCCCTCGCGGGCGGAGTGGCTACGGCGCCAGACCTTCCCGGCTCTCCTGGATCTTCAGGTAGCGACCCCGACCTGAGACGCGCCGTGCGGGAGGTACGCGGGTGATCCGCCAAGCGCACCATGCCGAACGGGACCGCCGGGTGGCAAGACCTACCAGAACGAGGAGATCGACACGAGCCTGCCCTGCCGTGACGAGATGTCAGTCAGCTTACGACTGGGCCGTCATCCGCATCGGGCACCGCCTGACCGCCCACGAACTCGACCCAGCGTTCGTCGGCGACGAGGTCAACCGTACGTCTCCGGTCGCACTCGCCCTGACCATCAACCGCAGCGTCGTCGGCACCATGAGCGAGTTCACCTTCCTGGCCGAACACACCAGGACCGACAACCTCGTCGAGCAAGCCGTGCTCCTCGGCCGGACCCCCTGCAGCCCGCTCTGCAAGCGACACGTCAGTCCCGACCGCGAGCTGCGTGCTCTCGTCGCAGAGCACAGCCGCTGATACCCGCCGCGCTGACCCGTTCCACCACCGGTTGCGGCTGCAGGGCAGCCGGCACGACCGGTCGGCGACACCCGGGCGGGGACGCGCCACGGTGCCGCCCGATGGCCACCCCGTCCGCTCGACAGCTGTGGACCAGCTCGCGAGAGGCACACGCAGCCAGGCGACCGGCGGGTCCGGGCGGACGAGCGCTGATGCAGGGCAGCGGGTCAGCCGGCGTGCGCGAACAGGACGTCGTCCGTGATCCGCTCCTCGTGCACGGCCAACCCGGTGCGCGGTGAAGACCGCCGCCAGTTCAGGGTCCCACACGGTCGGCGGGACGGGCGCCGCGTCACGGTGCACCGGCAGCCCGGCCCGGGTCATCGCGGCCACCGCGGCGGGGACCTCCAGCGCAGTGCTCACGGCGCACGGCGGGCTCAGGCCTCGGGGTGACGAACCCCGTGACGGCGGCGTCAGATGCCCGGCCGCCGGCGGCGGGGGCCGCCCGCGCCCGCGTTGCGCTCGAGCAGCGCAGCGGGCACGCCGTGGTCAGCGCGGAGCCGGCGCAGGGCCGGGTCCGACGTCCAGAAGGACTCGAAGTCCTCTGGCGCGAACCTCTCCGCGATGAGGTGCATCGCGATGTCGTGGCGCACGTACTCGACGGCGACCAGCACGACGGCGGGGTTGTCGGTGTAGACGCCCCAGGCGTCGCCGTTGACGACGCCGCCAATCACGGCCTGCTGGCGGTCGGCGGAGACGACCAGCAGCCGGCAGCCCAGGTTCTCCAGCACCACGTCGGGGGTCGAGAAGCGGTGCGGGGTGGTCCGGCCCACCGGGTCGGGGTCCTCGCCGAACGCGACCACCGAGATCTCCACACCGTCGGCCTCGGCGCGCCGCGCCGCCGGTTTGAGCGGATCGATCTCGGCCGGCCAGCCCGACAGGAACAGGTCGTTGCGCGCGGCGGCGACGACGTCCTCGGCGCGGGCGAGCAGCGACGCCCGGTCGGACAGGTTGTGCACCAGGCGCACCTGGGGCGGCGCGGCCAGCTCGGGCAGGGCCTGGCTCAGCGCGTCGATCGACTGGTCGAACTCCCGGCGCAGCCGGTCCAACAGCGCGGACGGCGGGAGTGCGATGTAGCCGACGCTGTCGTTGCCGGCCCGGACCTCGTACGCGGCCCCCCGCCCGACCAGCTTTGCCAGCGTCTCGTAGACCGTGCTGCGCGGGACGCCGGAGCGCTTCGCGACCTCGTACCCGTTGAGCGGGGATCCGGAGGCCACGAGCGCGACGTAGGCCTTCGCCTCGTAGCCGGACATGCCCAGGCGCTGGAGCTCGTCGACGACGCTCTGCTGCGGCACGCCCTCATGCTCCCACCCGTCGGGATCACGATGCGCCCGGCCCGCGCTCACCCACGGCCGGTCAGTCCGTCGCAAGGCGGTCCGGTCCGACCTCGTCGACGGACTCCGACCGCGGCGGCGTCGCCAGGTCGCTGGGGGTCAGCCCACCATCGACGAAGCAGCTGCCCGGTCCGTGGGCGGCTTCTCCGAGCCGAGGAACAGCACCGCGTCCGCCACGTCCTCCGCCGGTCAGGGTGGCCCGCAGCCGCTATCACTAGTTACTATATACATGAATATCGAGCGACGCTGCGAGGAGGCACCGTGGTCGGGAGCACGCTGATCGCCGGCGGCGCGGTCGTGGACGGCACCGGGGCCCCGGCCCGCCGCGACGAGGCCGTGCTGCTGCGGCACGGCCGGATCGCCGCATTGGGGGTCGAGGCCCTGGCCGACGCCGAGGCGAGCGGGGTGGACACCCGCATCGACGCCACGGGCAAGACCGTCATGCCGGGCCTCATCGACGCCCACACGCACCTGTCGTTCGGCGAGCCGACCGGCAACGACGAGTTGTTCCACCACCGCACCGAGGCCTACAGCTCCATGCTGTCGGCGTACAACGCCCGCAAGGTGCTGCGCGCCGGGGTCACCAGCGTGCTGGACGCGGATTGCCTGTGGAACATCGGCGTCGAACTGCGCGACGCCATCGAGACCGGCATCGTCGAAGGGCCGCGGATGCGCGCGGGCGGTCAGGCCCTGATGACGATGCTCGGGGGCACGGCGGGGCGGATGGTCGCCGACGAGGGCACCACCGGCTACGCCACGGTCGTTCAGAACCGCGACATGATGGTCAACGAGGTCCGCCGCCAGATCAAGTACGGCGTGGACTGGATCAAGATCATGGTGACCGGGCTGATCCCGTCGATGAGGGGCCCCGAGGTCCAGGTCTGGAAGTCCGAGGAGCTGCGCACGGTGTGCGACACCGCGCACGAGCTCGGTACCCGCGTCGTCGCGCACTGCCGCAACTCCGCGAGCACCCGCGACGCCGCTCGCGCCGGCGTCGACCTGATCTACCACGCCTCGTACATGGACGACGCGGCGCTGGAGGCCGTGGCCGAGTCCGGCGCGGCGCTGTGCCCGACGTTCACGCTGCTGGGCAACCTCGCCGACTACGGCACCAGGATCGGTACCGCTCCGGAGCTGCTCGACGTGTTCCGCGCGGAGATCGAGGTCACCGCGAAGCAGATGTCGAAGGCGCACGCGATGGGCGTCCCGTTCCTCACCGGCTCGGAGACCGGTTTCGCGGTCACCCCGGTCGGCGAATGGCACGCCCGTGAGCTGGAGATGTTCGTCCAGTACATGGGCATGACGCCGATGGAGGCCATCGTCGCGGCCACCCGCAACGGTGCCTTCGCGATGCGCATGGAGGGCGAGGTCGGCACGCTCGAGCCCGGCCGCATCGCCGACGTGCTCGTCATCGACGGTGACCCGCTCGCCGACATCACGGTCCTGCAGGAGCGCGAGCGCCTCGTCGAGGTGATCAAGGACGGGAAGCGGACTGACCTCACGACGCCCATACCCGAGCGGCGGATGCGCGCTACCGACCAGGTCCGGTTCCTCGCCTCCTGCCCGCTGACCCGCGGGCTCGCGCTCACCGAGGACCAGATCGAGAAGCTCGCCCGTGTCTGAGCGGGCGCGGGTCGTCGACGTCCACGCGCACGCCGTCCTCGAGGTCGGCCTCGGCGCGGCGGGCGCGGCCGGGCCGGAGCTCGGCACCGAGCCCGACGGCACGCCGTTCTACCGGGTCGGCGACTACGTCCTGCGCGGCGTGCGGTACGCCGGGAGCCCGTTCATGGACGTCGACGTCCGGCTGGCCGCGATGGACGCCGCCGGCATCGACGTCCAGCTGCTCTCCCCCAACCCGCTGACCTACTTCGACCGGCTCGACGCGCGCGACGCCGCCGGCTACGCCCGAGTGCACAACGACGCGCTCGCCGAGCTGGCCGGCGAGCACCCCGGCCGACTGCTCGCGTCCGCGCAGCTCCCGGTGCAGGACATCGCGGCGTCGGTCGCCGAGGCCCGCCGGGCGGTGCGCGATCTCGGCATGGTCGCAGTCCACCTCGACAGCGACCCGGCCGGGCGCACGCTGGACGACCCGGCGCTGGACCCGCTCTACGAGGTGCTGGTCGACCTCGACGTGCCGCTGTTCGTGCACCCCTCGCCGCTGGGCGCCGCGGGGCCGCCGGACGACCCGCGGCTGCGCCGCTTCGACCTCGACCTGCTTTTCGGGTTCGCCCGCGACGAGACGCTCGCGGTCGCCGCGCTGGTGTTCGGTGGGGTGCTGGAGCGCCATCCCGGGCTCGACGTCTGCATCAGCCACGGCGGCGGAGCCGCTGCGTTCGTCGCGGGGCGCTTCGCTCGCGCCGTGGAGAAGCGCCCGTGGGCCTCCCGCGCGCTGCGCGAGCACGGCTTCGCGCACTACTACCGGCGGCTCTGGTTCGACACCCACGTCCACGACGCCGCCTCGCTGGACCTGCTCGCGGCGCACGCCGGAGCCGAGCGGTTGGTGTTCGGCACCAACTTCGCCGGGTGGGACTCCGGCGCCGGCGACGAGCTCGGCCCGCTGGCCGCGGCGCTCGGGGCGAACGCTGTCCGGCTGCTGCGGCTCGACCCCAGCGGCCGGTGACGCGGCGGCGGGCGCCGCTGACGACGACCGCCCCCGTCGATGACCTCCTGCGCCGCTCGCGACCAGCCCGGGGTGGTGCGAGCGGTGGCGGGACGGCCGACGGAGCCCGCCCGCTCAGCCGCCGACGAGGAGCAGGTGGGCGGCGGTCGCCGCCGGCATGCCGACCTCCACGCCGCGGGCGCGGGCCGGCCGGTTGGCCGCGCTGATCACGCCGTCGCGGTAGGTGGACAGGCCGTCGCCCATGCGTGCGGTGCGGGCGTCGACGGTGGCCCCGGCCAGCCCGTCGGCCTCGACGATCGTGAGGCCGGCCATCCCCGAGTCGTCGCGACCGCGGCCGCCGTCGGAGCAGATGAACCCCCACGGCCGGACGTCGCGCAGGTAGGGGACCGCGCTGCGGCCGGTGTGGCCGGCGGTGACGAGGACGGTGTGGTCGGAGTCGGCCGACGTGCCGAACGCGATCGAGTCCGCGCACACGACCTGCCGGCCGTCCGGTCCGGTCTCCACGACCGTCCGGTGCGTGATCTCGCTCGGCGCCCGCGTCTCCGGCTCGGCGCGCAGCAACAGTAGGGCGGCGTCGCGCACGCTGGTGCCCAGCTCGACCCCGCACTGCTGTGCGACGGCGTTCAGCCGGCTGATCGCGCCGTTGCGGTAGACGTCGACGCCGTCGCCGAGCAGCACGCCGGTGACGTCGGCGGTGGCCGCGGGGAGGCCGAGGGCTTCGTAGAACCACAGCCCGGCGATGCCGGCTCCCTCCGGACCGATGGCGCAGTCCAGGCCGATGGCCGCGCGAGGCCGGTGCACGGCGACGAACCGGGCCGGCAGGACTCCGGAGTAGGAGGCGCTGACCACGACGTCCCGGCCGGTGTTGCGCTCGTCGACGTGGTAGGCCGAGTCGATGGCGACGATGCGGCCACGCTCCTCGGCGTGCACGACCGTCTGCAGGTCCGGGGGCACAGCCATGGTCGACTCCTCTCTCAAGGTCACGGCTCAGACTGCGGTCATGCCACCGTCGACCGCCCACACCTGGCCCGTCACCCAGGAGGACTCGTCGCAGGCCAGGAAGAGCGCGGCGTAGGCGATGTCGTCCTCCTCGCCGAGCCTGCCCAGCGGGAACCGGCGGACGCGCTGGAGCTCGAGCGTCTCGTCCGGGCTCTCCCCCGTGCCCGTGCCGTAGCCGCCGCGGTCGCGGTAGGTGGCACGCACGAGCGGCGTCGGGACGGTGCCCGGGCAGATCGCGTTCACCCGGATCCGCTGAGGCCCGTACTCGGCCGCGAGCTGGCGGGTGAGCCCGATGACGCCGGCCTTGGCCGCCGCGTACGGGGCGATCCCCGCGACGCCGACCAGCCCGCCCACGCTCGCCTGGTTGACGATCGACCCCCCGGTGCCCTGGGCGAGCATCCGGCGCAGGGCGTACTTGGCGCTGAGGAAGACCCCGGTGAGGTTCACCGCGATGACCCGGTCCCAGTCGGCCAGGGTGCACTCGGCACCGGTGCCGACGCCCGCGATCCCGGCGTTGGCGAACAGCACGTCGAGCCCCCCGAACGCCTCGACCGCCTGGGCGACCATGCGCTCGGCGTCCGCCTCGACCGCCACGTCCGCCGCGCACGCGACCGCGGTACCTCCCACCTCGCGGATCGCGGCGGCCGTCCCCTCCGCGCCATCGCGGTCCCGGTCCACGCACAGCACCGCGGCGCCCTCGCCGGCGAAGCGCAGCGCCGCGCCGCGCCCGAGTCCCGACCCGGCCCCGGTGATCAGGGTCCGCTTGTCCGCCAGCCGCTCCATGTCGCTCCGTGATCGTCGTCGAGGTGGTTCCGCAAGACGGCCCGCTCAGGCCAGCCCGCTCAGGTCAGGAGGAGCCGCAGCTCGGGGGCCGACCGCAGCATGAAGCCCGTGTCGGGGGGCTGGTCGCCGGCGAACCGGATCTCGCGGACCGTCTCCAGCAGCTCGGTGAGCACCTGCTCGATCTCGAGCTTGGCCAGCAGCGATCCGGTGCAGGTGTGGGCACCGCCGCCGAAGGCGCGCAGCGAGCCGGCCGGGGTGAACTGCGGGTCGGCCTCGTCGGCGGACCGGCCGACGTCGAACCGCCCGGGATGGGCGAAGACCGCCTCGTCGTGGTTGGCCGATCCGAGCAGCAGGATCAGCTTGTCGCCGGCTCGGACCGGCTGCCCGCCCAGCTCGACGTCGATCAGCGCCTGCCGCACCGAACCCTGCACGGGCGCGCGGTAGCGCAGGATCTCGGCCACCGCGGACGGCACCAGCGCGCGGTCGTCCCGCAGCCGCTCCCACTGCTCGGGGTGCCGGACCAGCGCGCCGAGCAGGTTCACCATCGCCCGGTCGGTGGTCTCGATCCCCGCCGAGAGGAAGAACGCGGAGTTGCTCTTCACCTCGGCGTCGGAGAGCCGCTCCCCCTCGTACTCCACGGTGCACAGGTCGGAGAGCAGGTCGTCGGTCGGCCGCTCGCGCTTGCCGGCGATCGCCGGCGTGAGGAACGCGTCGATCTCCTCCTTCGCCCGCACCCCGCGGGCGTGCACGCCCGCGTCGCGTGCGACGTTCGAGACGCTGGCCCCGGCGAGGTCGCGGTACCACTGCGGGAACCGCGCGGCCTCGTGCATGGCCATCAGCTCGGCGATGACGGTGAGCGGCAGCGGGGTCGTCAGCCCGGCGCGGACATCGGCCACCGCGGGCGCCCGGGGCAGGTCGGCGACGAGGTCGGCGACCAGGCTGCGCACCCTCTCGCCCAGGTCGCCGCGCAGGACCCGGCGGTTGCGGAGGCGCCGCGCGACGATCGCAGCCTTGCGCCGGTGCTCGTCACCGGTCATGTGCAGGATCGTCCGCCCGTAGATCGCGCTGCTGCCGGTGCCGGAGGCGAGCGGGCCGAAGGTCGCGGCGTCCTTGAAGCAGCGCACGACGTCGGCGGACCGCGCGACCAGCCACGCCTGCAGGGCATCGCTCCAGGCCACCGGGCGCTCGGCGCGCAGGCGGGCGTAGAGGGGGTAGGGGTCGGCCGGCACAGCGCCGGTCGCGTGCGCCTCGAGCGCGGCCAGCGCCGCCGCTCCCGGCCTCGTGCGGACCATCGACGACCAACCCCCCGCTCCGCGTCCGGCACCGTGCGTCATCCCGCCATCTAGTAACATAGTATGCAGTGTCAAGCCCGATGGAGGGAGTCGGATGCCCCACCAGCAGGTCGCTGGACCGGAGGGCGGTCCGGGTGGGGCCGACCAGCTCGCCCGCGTCGTGGGCTACGCCGAGGCCGACGAGATCCTGTGCTCCCGCCGGTTCGCCCAGGAGTCCAAGCACGAGAGCGCGCCGCTGATCGGGGGCACGGTCCTCGTCCTCGACGGGCCGGAGCACCTGCACCGGCGCCGGCTGCTCACCCCGCTCGTCGCGCGCGGTGCGCTCGCCGACTACCACCGCGTCGTCGCCCGGACGCTCGACCGGTGCATCATCGCGGCCGTCCGGTCCGACGGCGACCACTGGTCCGCGGACCTCGTCCCGCTGGGGCGTGCGGTGTTCCTGCAGTTCGCCGCCGCCCTCATCGGCTTCGACGACGTGACCGACCCCGCTGCGACCGCCGAGCTGCTCGGCCACCTCGGTCCCGTCCTCGAGGCGGTCACCGTCGAGTGGTCCACCCGCGACCACGCCACCGTGCTCGCCGAGGGCGAGGCCGCCCGGGACGCCCTGGTCGCCCGCTTCCACACCCCGGCCGCCCGGCGGCGGGCCGAGCTCGTCGAGCGCGGAGACGCGCCAACCGACCTGATCTCCCTCCTCGCCGCGCACGGCGACGAGTGGGACGACGACGCCGCCGTGCGGGAGGTGGTGCTCTTCCTCGCAGCGTCGACGCTGAACAACGCCGCTCTGCTCGTGCACACCGTGCACGAGCAGAGCAGGCTCGGCACCGCCCCCGGGGGCCCTACCGACGACGAGCTGCGCGACGCGGTGTTCGAGACCCTGCGGCTGCACCCTCCGACGGTCGCGCTCGTGCGCCGCGCACTGGATGAGGTGACCCTGCGCGACGGTCGGGTGATCCGGGAGGGCGAGCACGTCGCCGTCGACCTCGCCTCGGCGAACCGCGACTCCGCGGTGTTCGGCCCGGACGCCGACGCCTTCCGGCCGGGACGCCCGCTACCCGATCGGGTCCGCCCCTGGGGGCTGGCCTTCGGCAGCGGGCCGCATCTGTGCCTGGGCCGCGCCGTCGTCACCGGCAGCACGGCGGCCCCCGGGGTGCACGTGCAGATCCTGCGCTCGCTGCACGCCCTGGGCGTGCAGCGCGACCCGCGCCGCGCCCCGATCCTCGCCCCCAGTGCGCAGCGGCGCCACGACAGCTACCCGATCCTGCTCCGGGAACGGCCGCTCGCGGACCCGAGCGGGATCCGGTAGGGACGACGCCGGCTGCCGTCGGCCGCGTCGCCCCACCCGGGGATCAGCCCTCGATCACGCCGAGCGCTTCGAGGACCTTCGTCGGGGTCAGCGGGGTCGCGGTGATCCGCTTGCCACCGACCTGCCCGAACGCGTCGTCGACCGCGTTGAGCAGCGCGGCCGGGGCGAGCACCGTGCCGCCCTCGCCGACGCCGCGGGACCCGACCATCGTCGGGGTCGCGTACTCGAGGTGCACGACTTCGATCTCGGGCACCTCCGGCGCGCTCGGCATGAGGTAGTCCATGAACGTGCCGGCCAGGTACTGACCGTCCTCGCCGTACGCGGAGTGCTCGAGGAGCATCCCGCCCAGACCCATCGCGACACCGCCGATCACCTGCCCGTCGACGACGGACGGATTGATGATCTTCCCGCAGTCCTCGACGACGAGGTAGCGGGTGATCGCGATCCGGCCGGTCTCCTGGTCGATCTCGATCCAGCAGGCGTGGCTGCCCTGCCCCCAGCCGCCGTTCTCCCCGTCGTACCGGACCGTAGCCTCGAGGTCGAGGTCGACACCCGCCGGCATCAACCCCGGAGCCATGTAGCACCCCATGGCGACCTCGGCGAGTGCCACCTTCGAGGCGGGGGCACCCTTGACCGAGATCACCGAGTCCTCGATCTGCAGGTCCCCCGGGTCGGCCTCGAGCATGTGCGAGGCGATGTCGAGCACCCGGCGCCGCACCTCGCGGGCGGCGACCATGGCGCCGCCGGTGGCCATCATCCCGGCCTTGCTGCCCCCGGTACCGATCATGGTGAACACGGTCGCGTCGGTGTCTCCGAAGACGATCCGGACGTCGTCGAACGCCACACCCATCTCGTCCGCGATGACCTGGGCCAGCGTGGTCTCGTGTCCCTGACCGTGCGGGATCTGGGTGGTGAACGCGGTGACGCGGCCGTCGGGCTCGACGCGCAGGCGCACCGGCTCCGCGCCGAACGGGAAGCCGATCAGACCCCAGAACTCCGGCGTGCCGGGAGCGGGCTCGTAGAAGGTGCCGACGCCGAAGCCGAGCAGCCTGCCCTCGGCACGCGCCCGCTCCTGCTCGGCCCTGATCCCGTCGAGGTCGATCATCTCGGTGAGCCGGTCGAAGGTCTCCGAGGCGGTGACGCCCTCCATGACGAAGCCGGCGCCGCTGGTGACCGGCTGCTCGGTGACCGGGACGAGGTTGCGCTTGCGCACCTCGATCGGCGATATCCCGACCTCCTTCGCGATCAGGTCCATCATCCGCTCGCGGATCAGCGTCTCCACCGCCCACGGTCCCCGCAGCGAGATGTAGGAGGCCTTGTTGGTGCACGCCACGGTCGAGGTGAACCGGTAGGCCGGCAGCCGGTACGGACCGGGCAGCATGTGGCCCGCGATGCCGGTGACCACCGGAGCCGGCGGCATGATCGGGTAGGCGCCGTTGTTCATCACCATGTCCACCCGGAAACCGAGCAGGGTGCCGTCCGCCCGCACCGCGGCCTCGATGGTGACCGTCTCGTCACGTGCGGCGCCCGCCGCGGTCAGGTTCTCGTTGCGGTCCTCGACCCACTTGAGCGAGGCGCCCAGGTGCTTGGCCGCCGCACACAGGGCGACGTCCTCCCGGTAGATCGAGAACTTCAGACCGAAGCTGCCGCCGATGTCGCCGGTGACCACCCGCATCAGATGGATCGGCTGGTTGATGAAGCCGGCCAGGAGCAGCCGCAGCAGGTGCGACGTCTGGGTGGAGGCCTCGTAGGTGAGCGCCCCGGTGGAGCGGTCGTAGGTCGCGACCCCGCCGCGGCCCTCCATCGGGGCGCAGCCCCACCGGTGCTGGTCGATCCGGTCGGTCAGGACGTGGTCGGCCTCGGCGAACGCCGCATCGACGTCGCCGTGCACGATCTCGCCGGTGTGGACGACGTTGCCCGGCACGTCGTCGAACAGCTGCGGCGCCCCCTCGGCCAGCGCCTGCTGCGACGACACGACCGGCTCGAGCAGGTCGTACTCCACCTCGATCAGCCCGGCGGCGTCCTCGGCGACGTACCGGTCGCTCGCGACGACGAGCGCCACCGGCTCGCCGACGTAGCGGACCGTTCCGGTGGCCAGCGCCGCGTAGGCGGGGCTGCGCAGCCCCGGGATCGGCGCGCCGAGGTTGATCGGGTTGGTCAGCGTCGCCATCTCCTCGCCGGTGATGACGGCGACGACGCCCTCCACCTGCCGGGCCGCCGCCACCTCCATCCCGACGATGCGGGCGTGCGGGACGGTGCTGCGGACGAAGTGGCAGGTCAGCGTGCCCCGCTCCTGCACGTCGTCGATGTAGCGCCCGGTCCCGGTCAGGATCCGCACGTCCTCGCGGCGCTTGACCCGGGCCCCGACGAGCCCACCCACCACGCTGGAGCTCATCGCCCCTCCTCCGCTCCGGTCGCGGCGGCCAGCGCGGCCTCGGCGCCGTCGACGATCGCCTGGTAACCGGAGCAGCGGCAGATGTTGCCCGAGAGCTCCTCGCGGATCTCGGTGCGCGTCCGCGGGCAGGGGCGCCCGGCCCGCGCGTCCTGCTCCATGCCGTAGATCGTCATCACGAAGCCCGGCGTGCAGAAGCCGCACTGGAAGGCCCCGCTCTCCCACAGCGCGGACTGCACCGGGTGCATCTGGCCCGGCTCCGCGATGCCCTCGACGGTCCTGACCTCGTGGCCGTCGGCGTGCACGGCCAGGGCGAGGCAGGCGCGGACCGTATCGCCGTCGAGCAGGACGGTGCAGGCGCCGCAGACCCCGTGTTCGCACCCCAGGTGCGTGGCCGTCAGCCCCAGGTCGAGGCGCAGGAAGTCGGCCAGCGTCCGGCGCGGCTCGACGCTGGCCCTGCGGACCGTCCCGTTGACGGTCACCGTGATCTCCCGATCGGTCACCGGTTCCCCCTCGCGCGATCGGTGGCGGTCCCGAGGGCACGCCGGACGAGCACGCCTGCGACGTGCTTTCGGTAGGCGCCGGACGCGTGCACGTCCGTCGCCGGGTCCAGGGCCGCCGAGGTGGCGGCGGCTGCTGCGGCGAACGCGTCCTCGCCCGGAGCCGCCCCGCGGAGCCCGGTCTCGGCCTCGAGCGCCCGCAGCGGAGTCAGACCGACCCCGGACACCGCGATCCGGGCCGCGGCGATCACGTCGCCCTCGAGCCGCACGTGAGCGGCGACGCCGGCCATCGCGAAGTCCCCGTGCCGGCGGGCGACCTCGACGAACGCCGCGCCGCACCCGGGCCCGTCGACGGGAAACCGGACCGCGGTGAGCAGCTCCTCCTCGGCCAGGGCGGTGGACAGGAACCCGTCGAAGAACTGCGACGCGGGCACGGTCCGCTCCCCCGCCGGGCCCCGGACGACCATCTCGGCGTCGAGGCACAGCGCCACGGCCGGCATCTCCGCCGCCGGGTCGGCGTGGGCGATGCTCCCGCCGACAGTTCCGCGGTTGCGGATGGCGGGGTGCCCGACGAGGCCCAGTGCCTCGACGAGCAACGGCACCGAGCCGGCCACCTCCGGGGAGCGCTCGGCCGCCCGCTGGCGGCACATCGCGCCGATCGTCAGGCAGTCGCCCTCGCGCGAGATGCCCGAGATGCCGTTGATCCCGTTCAGGTCCACCACGTGCAGCGGCTGGCTCAGCCGCAGGTTGAGCAGGGGCATCAGGCTCTGGCCACCCGCCATGACCTTGGCGTCGCTCGGGTCGTCGAGCCCCGAGAGGACCTTGACGGCCTCGTCGACCGAAGTCGGGGACCAGTACTCGAAAGGTGCCGGCTTCATCGCTCACCCCTTCCGGAGGCGTCCTGACGTCGAACCGGACACCGGCCTGTCATTGATAACAATGACCCTAGACTCGCGGCGCGAAAAGGGTGTGTCAAGACCGCACCGCCCGGGGTGCGGGTCACGGCGCAGGACCGGACAGGCTCACACCCCGTACATCTCCCAGCTCAGGACCTCGTCCATCTGCCGCTGGTAGTGCCGCTCGAAGTAGGCCAGCGTGTCGTCCATGTGCTTGCGCATGGACGCCTCGGCCTTGTCGCCCTCGCCGGACTCGATGCCGGTGCAGACCTGGTCGTGCGCCTGCCAGACGAGCTTGCGGAACCGACGCGGGTAGTCCACGCCCAGCACCGTCCCGTCGGTGATCCAGTGCAGGGAGTTGATGCAGTAGCCGAACAGGGGGTTGCCCGAGCCCCACGCCACCAGGTCGTGGAAGCGGCGGTTCTCGTCGAGGAAGGCCCCACGGTCGTCGAGGTTCGTCCCCATGCGGTCGACCGAGCCGCGGAGATCGGCCAGCAGGCCCTGGTCGCCCCGCTCCGCGCACAGCCGCGCGGTCAACGGCTCCAGCAGCTGCCGGGTCTCGATGACCGCGCGGAAGGGCGTATCCGCGAACTGCATCAGCAGGGCCAGCGTGCTGGCCAGGTGTCGGGAGTCCGGCGAGGTGATCACGGGACCACCACCCGGGCCCGGACGGATCGTGAGGACCCCCTGCAGTTCCAGCACCCGCAGCGCTTCGCGCAGCGTGTTGCGCCCGACGTTGTAGGTCTCCAGCATGTCCCGCTCGGGCGGCAGGTGGCTGCCCGGCTGCAGGTTCCGGTCCTTGATCTCCTTGACGATTCGCTGGGCTATCACCGTCGCCCGCTTGGGGGGCATGCCGGACGGGACCGAGCGCGGCGTGACGTCCCTGCGAGCTGTGGTCATGGTCACTCCTGTCGAGCCGGAATATCCTGGCCACAATACTCAGGGATGTTAGGCCTCCGACCCGGGGAACCGGGCCGGAACCGGTGCCGGGACCCGTTGCCGAGCGCTCGCGACACCGGTTCGGCCCACGCCCCGATCGCCCCGGCCCGCGACCGCGCCAGGGTGCCACTACCGGGGAGGCCGACGGCCCGCGCATCCGATGCGGCCCGCAGCCGCTCATCCGGCGACGCGCGGCACCCCCGGCCGCGGCAGGATGTCGATCATCATCTGCATCATGCCGCCGTCCGCCTCGAGGTTCTGGCCGTTCACGAAGCTGGCGGCGCCGCTGAGCAGGAACGCGATCACCCCGGCCACCTCGGCCGGGTCGCCGATCCGCCGACTGGCCACCATCTCCAGCCTGCGCCGCAGCGCCTCGGGGTCGGAGTTGAACCGCTCGGCCATCGGCGTGCGCATGATGCCGGGGCTGACCGCGTTGCTGCGCACGCCCCTGGGGCCCCATTCGACCGCCACCTGGCGGGCGAACATGATCGCCGCGGCTTTGCTCGGCGAGTAGGCACCGGCGCGCGCCTCGGGCACCGTCCCGGCCACCGACGAGATCGTGACGATGCTGCCGCTGTGCTGGGCGAGCATCGGGGCGCCGAAGTGCTTGGTGCACAGGAACAGGCCGCGGGCGTTGACCGCCATCACCCGGTCCCACTCGGCGACGTCGAGGTCCTCCAGGCGCGACCAGCTGATCACGCCCGCGTTGTTGACCAGGCCGTCGATTGTGCCGAAGTGCCCGACGACCCGCGCGGCCGCGGCTCGGAGCGACTCCTCGTCGACCACGTCGGCCTCGACGGCCAGCGCGCGGCCACCCGCGTCGGCGACCGCCGTCGCGACGCGCTCGGCCGCAGCCCCGTCGACGTCGAGGACGACGACCGACGCCCCGAGCCGGGAGAGCACGTGCACCGCGCTCTCCCCGAGCCCCTGTCCGGCTCCGGTCACGACGACGACCTCGCCCTCCAGCGAGACCAGGGCCGCCCTGCTCGTGTCCTGCTGCGCCATGCCGTGCTCCTCCGGTTGCTGCGGGGACGGGGGCCGTCCGGTCATCGGGCGGACGGCAGAGGTGGCGCGAGGCGCACCGGACAGGACGTCGTCAGGTCCAGCACCGCGTTGACCCTGCCCAACGCGAGCCACTTCGCCGCCGAGACCGTCAGGACGACGATCTCCTGGGGGGTGAACCCGGCCCGCGCCCGCTCCCAGAAGGCGTCGTCGAACGCAGCGGCGCCGGCGACGAACCGCTCGGCGAACTCGATCGCGAGCCTCTCCCGTGCGGAGTAGCGGTGTCGCTGCGCCGGGTCGCCGACGCCGGCGTAGAAGTCCTCGTCCAGGCCGTGCGCAGCCATGTCGCCCACCCGGGTGTCCCGGCAGACGACGCAGCCGTTGAGCTCCGCGATGCGCATCCGCGCGGCCTCGGCCACGCGGACCGGGAGCACCGAGCACTCCTGGACCACCCGGCTGAACTCGTCGGTCGCCGGGCCCAGCTCCGGGCACAGCTCCCACAACGGTGCGCGGCCGTCCCCGGCCGGCAGGTCGATGCGACGCACGCCACCTCCCCTCCTCGAGAAATCTATGTATATCGTTATTAGGTGTATCGGCCTTGTCAACCCTCGCAGGAGGGGTGCCGTGCCCGCCGATAGATCGCGGTGGTCCCGCCAGGACGCCGACCGCACCGACCCAGGAGGCAGCATGGGTGAGCCCGACCCGACCCCCGCCGAGCTGCGCGCCCTCACCCAGGAGCTCGTGGAGGAGTGGCGCACGCGTTTCGTCCCGCGGTCCGACGCCTGGCTGCGCAGCCCGGACCCCCTGTTCAGCAAGGCGCTGGCCGCCCGCGGCCTGCTCGGGCTCAGCTGGCCCGCCCCCTACGGGCGCGGGCTGAGCAACCTGCACCGGCTCGCCGTCACCGAGGAGCTGCTGCGAGCGGGCGCCCCGGTCGCCGCGCACTGGATCGGCGACCGCCAGATCGGCCCCGCTGTGCTGCGCCACGGCACCCCCGAGCTGCAGGCGGAGATCCTGCCGGGGATCGTCTCGTCCGAGTTCGTGTTCTGCCTCGGGATGAGCGAGCCCGAGGCCGGCTCGGACCTCGCCGCCGTGCGCACCACCGGGACGCGGGTGGACGGGGGCTTCCGGCTCAGCGGCCGCAAGATCTGGACCAGCGGGGCGCACTACGCCACCCACGCGTACGTGCTCGCGCGCACCTCGCCCGGCGAGCCGGGCCGGGGCCGCCACGCCGGGCTGACCGAGTTCGTCGTCGACATGGACGCACCCGGTGTCGAGGTCACCCCGATCGTCGACATGTCCGGTGAGCACCACTTCAACGAGGTGCTCCTCGACGGCGTGCTGGTGCCCGAGCACCGGGTGATCGGTACCGTGGGCGAGGGCTGGCGGCAGGTCACCGAGCAGCTGTCGTTCGAGCGGGGCGGTCCGGAGCGGGTCCTCACCACCTATCCGCTGCTCACCGAGATCCTCACCGCCGCGGCCCGGCAGGGCGCCCCGCACCTCACCCCGGACCTCGGGCGGCTGACCGCACGGCTGGCTGTGCTGCGCACGCTGTGCCAGGACATCGCTCGGCAGCTCGACGCCGGGCGGGCGCCGGTGCAGGAGGCGGCGACCTGCAAGTTCCTCGGCAACGCGTTCGAGCGCGACGTCCTCGAGCTCGCCCGCGGGCTGGACGACGTGCCTGCGGTGCGGCACGTCCTGCGCGAGGCGCTGCTCGCCTCGCCGGGCTTCTCCATCCGCGGCGGCGCCTCCGAGGTGCTCCTGTCGATCATCACGAAGCGGGAGCTGGCGTCGTGAACGGTGCGGTGGGGGCCACCGAGCTGGCCGGGCTGGTCACCGAGATCGTCCGGGATCTGGGCGGGAGCCTCGACGCGGAGCGGGCGTCGGCGTTGTGGACGGTGCTGGAGGAGACCGGGTTGTCCCGGATCGGGGTGCCCGAGGACCTCGGCGGGTCCGGCGGCACGGTCCAGGACGTGCTGGTGGTCGTGCGGACCCTCGCCGAGCACGGCGTGCTGCACCCGCTGGTCGAGTCGACCACCGCCGACTGGGTGCTCGCCGGCGCCGACCGCGGCCCGGTCGGGCGGTGCACGCTCGTCTGCGCGGAGTCCGCGGACCCCTCGAGCGGCGATCCGCTCGAGGTCCCGTGGGCCCGGTGGGCCACCCACGTCCTCGTGGTCGGCGGTGCCGCGCCGACGCCGGGCACCACCGGCGGCACCACCGGCAGAGCCGTCCTGCTCGACCTGGCCGCACCCGGCACCGACGTGGGGCACGGCGCCGACATCGCGGGTGCGCCGCTGGACCGGGTCTCCCCGGGAGCGAACCCGCAGGTGGCGGTGCTGGCCGCGCCGTCCGTCGACCGGGTCCGGGCCCGAGCGGGGCTGCTGCGCTGCGCCGTCCTGGTCGGCGCGATGACCGGGGCCTACGCCCTGACCCGCTCCTTCGTCCGGAAGCGTCACCAGTTCGGCGAGCCGCTCGTGGCGATCCCGGCCGTGGCCACGGCGCTCGCGACCGTGCGCGCGGGG
Source organism: Pseudonocardia sp. (assembly GCA_030147065.1). Taxonomy (GTDB): domain Bacteria; phylum Actinomycetota; class Actinomycetes; order Mycobacteriales; family Pseudonocardiaceae; genus Pseudonocardia. Next base: position 21,987 of record JASLAP010000706.1, read on the forward strand.
GTGATCCAGGCCGAGGCGGCACTGGCCCGGGCCCGGGGCCTGCTCGGCGGGCCGGGCGAGCTGAGCGCGGTCGCGGCCGCCCGCGTGGTGTGCGGCGGCGCCGCCACCGAGACCGCGCGCGTGACCCACCAGCTGCACGGCGCGATGGGCATCACCGTGGAGTACCCGCTGCACCGGTTCACGCGCATCCTCTGGGCGGCGCGCGACGCTGACCTGGCCGAGCACCGCTGGGCCGAGCTGCTCGGGAGCGAGGCCCTGCGCGGCGAGCGGGGACTCTGGGACGAGCTCACCGCGCCCGCACCCGGCTGAGGCGCAGGAGAGAGGGGCGGTGGCCGCCGCCCCTCTCCGCCCCGCTACAGCGCGCGCCCGACCCGCTGCCCCTCGCGGACGGCCTCGGTGATCGTGCGGGGCGCCACGCTGTCACCTGCCGCGACGACCTGCACCCCGCGCTCCGCGAGCACCGCGGTGAGCTCGTCGCGCACCCGGTTGCCGATCGCCAGCACCACCGCGTCGGCGGGCCGCTCGAGCTCGGCGTCGGAGAGCGTGTCCCGGAAGCCGACGCCGGCCCCGGTCACCTTCAGCGCCGCCACGTGCGGGAGGAACTCCACGCCCTTGCGCGCCAGCCGCCGGTGCATCCGCACCACCGTCGAGGAGTCCAGGTTGGCTCCCGCGGACAACCGCGGCGTCGCCACGACGACCCGGGCGCCGCGGTCGGCCAGGACCTCGGCCGGCAGGTACGCCGGGAAGTGGCCCACCTCGTCGATCACGACCACCGACCTGCCCGTCCAACTGCCGTCGGCACCGATGGCCTCCTCCGGCGTCAACACCGGGATGCCGGCGTGCGGGATCGACGGCTCGCGCGGGACCGACCCGGCCGCGAGGACGACCGTCGCGAAGCCCTCGTCGCCGAGCAGGTCCGCGGTCGCCTCGGTCCCGAGCCGGACCTCCACACCGAGCCGGCCGAGCTCGGCGGCCTGGAAGTCGACGAGCTCCGCGAGCTCACGGCGGGCCTCGACGCCGGCGGCCAGCAGGACCTGCCCCCCGAGCCGATCGGCGGCCTCGAACAGCACGACGTCGTGACCGCGGCGGGCGGCGGTCAGCGCCGCCTCCATCCCCGCGGGCCCGCCCCCCACGACCGCCACGCGGCGGGGCTCCGCGGCGGGCTGCTCCGTCCCCTCCCCCAGCTCGGCCTCCCGGCCGACCGCCGGGTTGACCGTGCAGGTCAGCGCCCGGTTGGTGTAGAGGTTGCCGAAGCAGCCCTGGTTGCAACCGATGCACGGCCGGACCGTCTCGGGGGCGGTGAGGCTCTTGTGGACCCACTGCGGGTCCGCGATCTGCGCCCGCGCCACCGCCACCGCGTCGGCCGAGCCCTCGGTCAGGATCCGCTCGGCGAGCTCGGCGTGCTTGATCCGGCCCACGGCGATCACCGGCACCGTGACGGCCTTCTTGATCGCGGCCGCGAAGTCGACGAACACGCCGTGCTCGACATCCATCGGCGGCACGATCATCTCGTTGTGCGCGGACGTGCCCGCGGTGACACTGATGTAGTCGACCAGACCGGTTGCCTCGATGCGCCGCGCCACCTCGACGTAGTCGTCGGTGGTGAGCCCGTCCGCGCGCAGGTCGCTGCCGTTGAGCCGGACGCCGACCACCCGGTCCTCGCCGAACCCCGCGCGCACCCGCCGGATCGCCTCGAGCAGGAAGCGCGTGCGGTTGTCGAAGGAGCCGCCCCACCGGTCGGTCCGGCGGTTGTTGACCGGGGACAGGAACTGGATCGGCAGGTACTCGTGGGCGGAGTGCACCTCGACGCCGTCCACGCGGGACCGGGCAACCACAGCGGCGGTGTGCTGGTAGCCGTCGAGCAGCTCCTCGATCTCCGCCTCGGTCATCGCGTGCGGGATCTCCGGGGATATCGCGCTGCGCACGTCCGAGGGCGCCCACAGCGCGTGCTGGGTGTCCAGCGAGGCCATCCGCGAGCCGCTGTGCGCGAGCTGCACCCAGGTCTTGCAGCCGTACCCGTGCAACCCGTCGGCGAGCCGGTCCAGCGACGGCACGATCGCCTCGTCGTAGGCGAGCAGGTACTCCGGGAACTTGGGCGCGGTGGGGTGCACCGCCACGCCCTCGACGACGACGGCTGCGACGCCGCCCTTCGCGCGTTCCAGGTAGTACCGGTACATGCGGTCGCCGACCACGCCGTCCCGCGACATCACCGTCTGGTGTCCCGGGAAGACCGTGCGGTTCTTCATCTCGAGCCGTCCGCGGTTCAGCGGTGACCCGAGGATGGTGGAGGTCGTCATGGAGGTCCTCGTCGTGGTGGGAGTCGAGCTTCAGGTGGAGGTGGCCGCCGTCGCCTGGGAGCCCAGGCGTGCGGCGGCGGTCCGCCCCGCGGCGTAGGCCATCGTGGAGCCCGGGCCGAGCGTCGCGCCCGCGCCCGGGTAACCGGGACCCATCGGGTGGGACGTGGTGTTGCCGGCGGCGTACAACCCGGGGATCGGCTCCCCGAACGCGTCGAGCGCCCGCCCGCCGCCGTCGGTCACCACGCCGCCCTTGGTGCCGATCACCCCCGAGACGACCTGGACGGCGTAGAACGGCGGTGTCTCGACCGGTCCCAGGGCGGGATGCGGCGCGTGCTGGTCGCCCCAGTAGCGGTCGTACGCGCTCTCCCCCCGGTGGAAGTCGGGGTCGACGCCGGACCGGGCCCCGGCGTTGAACCGTTCCAGGGTCTCGACGAGCCCCTGCGCGTCGACCCCGATCCCGGCGGCCAGCGCGGTGGCCGTCGGCGCGGACCGGATCCACGACGGGGTCTCCCGCCCGGCCCGGTGGCTGAGGAAGCCGTACTCGGAGAGGTGGCGGTGGTCGAAGACGAGCCAGGCCGGCAGGTTCGCGTAGTCGTAGGCGCGCGGGTCGAACAGGTGGAACGCCTTGGTCATGTCGTTGTAGTTGTGCGCCTCGTTGACGAACCGGCGTCCCGCCCGGTTGACGATCACGCTGTGCGGGCCGGTGCGCTCGAACCGCAGCAGCGTGGCGGCCTGCGCGCCGTCGGTCTCCTCACCGGGCACCAGCACCATGGGCCCCCACCAGGCCTCCCGCATCGACCCCAGCTTCGCGCCGGCCTTGGCCGCCATCCGGATCCCGTCCCCGGTGTTGTGCGGGGGGCTGCAGCTGCCGTGCACCGGACCGGACAGGAAGTCGGCCACCATGTCCGGCGCCCACTCGAACCCGCCGCACGCCAGGACCACCTCGGCGCCCTCGAACCGCACCCCGTCCGCAGCGGTGACCCCGACGACCGCCCCGTCGGACACGAGCAGCCGCTCGACCGGACAGCTGGTCACGAGCGTCACGCCGAGGTCGGCGCAAGCCTTGACGAGGGGGGCGACCAGCGCCCGGCCGCGGGCGACCAGGCCCCGGTCCGCCCGCTTCCGCAGCTCGTCCTCCGGGAACCTGGTGAAGATCCGCCACTCCTCGTACTCGCGCATGGTGAACGGCAGGCGGGCGTCCGGGCGCAGGCTCGCGACCAGCTCGCCGAGCTGCGTCGCGTCGTACAGCTCCGGGTCGAGCGACCGGCCGCCGGGGTGCGCGCCGTCCCACTCGGGGTGGTAGTCCGGGAAGTTGTCCATCGGCACCATCCGCAGTGCGGCGCGCCGCTCGAGGAACTCGAGCATCTCGGGCCCGCGGTCCACCAGGGCCGCCAGGACGTCGGGCGCGGTCCGCCCGGCGGTGACGGCGCCCAGGTAGCGCAGCGCCGAGGCACGGTCGTCGGCGATGCCCAGTTCTCCCATCCGGCGGTTCATCGGGATCCACAGCATCCCGCCGGACACCGCCGCCGTCCCGCCGAGGTAGGGGGCCTTCTCCAGGACCGCGACCCGGGCACCGCCGTCGGCGGCCGCCAGCGCAGCGGTGAGCCCGATCGCCCCTGACCCCACGACGACCACGTCGACGGCTGCCTCGACATCCCCGGACCACACACGCATGACGACTCCTCGACCTGTCGATGGGACGGCCCCCCCGCGGATGCAGGACCGGCCGGGCGGAGCTTCAGGCGGGGGGGCGGGTGCGCTCGCGGTCCGCGGTCCCCGCGTCCAGACCGATCTCGCGCAGCGGCGCCTTGCGGACCTTGCCCGACGGCGTCAGCGGCAACGCGTCGGTGAACCGCACGTAGCGCGGCACGGCGAAGTCGGGCAACCGCGGCTCGCACCACCGCCAGACCTCCTCGGCGGTGAGCTCCGCGCCGGGCTCGGGCACGACGACCAGCAGCAGCTCGTCCTCGCCCGCCTCCGCGTCGGCCGGCACCCCGACCACCGCGCACTCCGCGACGCCGGGGTGCGCGAGGATCGGCTGCTCCACCTCGTAGGAGCTGATGTTCTCCCCGCGCCGGCGCAGGGCGTCCTTGAGGCGGTCGACGAAGTAGTACCAGCCCTCATCGTCGCGGCGCAGCCCGTCCCCGGTGTGGAACCACAGGTTGCGCTGCGCCTCCGCGGTCCGTTCGGGCATCCCGTAGTAGCCCGAGCACATGATCCACGGCAGTGACGCGCGCACGACGAGCTCGCCGACCTGGCCGACCGGCACCTCTTCGTCGGTCTCCGGATCGACGATCCGCACGTCGAAGTACCCGTCGACGAGCAGTCCGGCGGCACCGGGCGGGCGCTCCTCGCCGTACGGGGTCAGGATCGGCATCGCGATCTCGGTGAGACCGAAGTTCTCGACGAAGGCCTCGATGCCGAAGCGCTCGGCGAAGTCCTCGGCGATCGCGGTTGCCAGCGGTACCGCGTAGAGGCAGCGCAGGGCGTTGTCGGCGTCGTCGGGCCGGCGCGGCTGCTTGTGCACCCAGTCCATCATCACGCCGACGAAGTTCGTGACCGTCGCCCCGGACGCGCGCAGCTGGTCCACCCAGCGGCTCGCGCTGAACCTGCGCTGCAGCACGAACCGGGCACCGGCGATCAGCGCCGGGTAGGCCGCGAGGAACTGGGCGTTGCCGTGGAACAGCGGGCCGACCGACATGTAGACGTCGGCGTCGGTGAGGCGGGTGAGCGCGACGCACTCGTCGGCGAAGAAGTACATGTGGGCGTGCGGCATCATCACGCCCTTGGACAGGCCCGTCGTGCCCGAGGTGAACAGGACGGCGGCGAGGTCCCGGGCGCCGACCTCGGGCAGGGACGCCGGGCGCGCCGCGGCGGTGAGCACGTCGAACGGCTCGGCCGCCCAGCCGGCCTCCCGCAGCAGCGCCAGCGCGGACTCCGCGACGGCGCCCCGGCCGGTCACGTAGAACGTCCGCACGGCCTTCGCGGCGGGGACGTCGAGGAAGTGCTCGGCGAACTCCGGGTCCACGACCGCCGCCCGCGGGTCGACGGTGCGCACCTGGTGCTCGAGGAACGCGCCGCGGTAGGCCGTGTTGATCGGCACCTCGACCAGCCCGGCGACCGCGGTGCCGAACCACCCGGCGATGTACTCGGCGCTGTTGGCGGCCATGAGCAGGACCCGGTCGCCTGGCTGGCAGCCGCCGTCGAGCAGAGCTCCCCCGACGCGCTCGGCGACTTCGAGCATCTGGGCGTGGGTCAGGCGCACGTCCTGTCCGGGGACGTCGAGAAAAATCCGGTCGCCGTGCGTGACGGCCCGGTGCCGGAGCACCGCGGGCAGTGTCCACGTGGAGCGGTCGGCGAAGGTCGGGGTCAGGTCGCGGTAGTACCTCATCGTGGTGCCCTCCCGGGGAAGCGCGGGGGCCGCTTCTCCAGGAAGGCCGCAGCGCCCTCGCGCATGTCCGGCGACCCGATGGCCTGCACGAGCATCCCGAGGCCCGAGACGAAGTTGTCCCGGCATGCGTTCCACCACACGTTCGAAGAGATCTTGGCGATCTCCAGGTAGCGGGGGCTCATCGCGAGCAGCTCATCGGCCCAGCGCGTGACCTCGGCCTCGAGGTCGTCGTCGTCGACCACGGCGTTGACCCAGCCCAGGTCGAGCGCCTGCTCGGCGGTGTAGCGGCGGCAGAGCATCGCGATCTCCTTCGCCCGCTTCTCCCCCACCGATACGGCCAGCAGGTTCGTCCCGCCGAGCACCGGGGCACTGCCCACCCGCGGGCCGGTCTGCCCGAGCTTCGCGCTGCGGGCCGCGATCGCGAGGTCGCAGGCGACGACCAGCTCGTTGCCGCCACCGGCCGCCGCGCCGTTCACGGCGGCGATCACCGGGCGCGGCGAGAGGCGGATGGCCTCGAACAGGTCCAGCGAGGCGAAGAACATCCCGCGCAGCTCCTCCGGGTCCGGGTCGGCGAGGTCGGCCAGGTAGCCACCGGCGCAGAAGGCCCGACCCGTCCCCGTGACGACGATGACCCCGGCCCCGGAGGCGTCCCGCACGGCCCGCGTCAGCTCGGCCCCCATGGCCCGGTCGTAGGCGTTCATCCGGTCCGGCCGGTTCAGCCGGATCCACGCCACCTCGCCGCGCTGCTCGACCTCGACGTCACCCATCCGCGCCTCCTCCCGGTCAATGATTACTATCACCCTGGTTTTGACCGGTCAATGCGTCGCCGACCGGCTGCGACCAGTCCTGCACGGAGCGCAGTTAGGGGGCTGACGACGCAGCAGCGGAGGACCGCGGGCTCCTTGTCCGGTCGATCGCGACGCTGCTAACCTGATAACTATATACATTATCTACTGAGAGGCGAGCGTCGATGACGATGCGCACGATCGGCGACCGGCCCCCCGGGCCCGGCCGCGCCGGCGGACGGGCCCGCAGGATCCGCACCGCGGCCGCGGTGGCCGCGGTCGCCCTCGTCACCGCCGCGTGCGGTGGCGCGGCCGGCGGCGACGAGGGGGCAGGAGGTGTCGAGGAGGTCCAGCTGCAGATGGCGAGCTTCCTCAGCCCGACCACCGCACAGGGACAGGCCATCACGTGGTGGATCGAGCAGCTGGAGGAGCGCACCGGGGGCAGCGTCACCGTCGACCCGTTCTGGGACGCCTCGCTGCTGGGCGCCGAGGAGATCCGCGACGGCGTGCGCGACGGCCGGGTGGAGCTCGGCAACGTGAGCTACGCCTACACCCCGAGCGACTTCCCGATCACCTCGATCGTCGAGGTGCCGTTCCTGGGCAACAACATCGGCGCCCAGACACGGGCTCTCAACGCCCTGTACGACACCGACGAGGCCTTCCGCGCCGAGTGGGAGGACAAGCAGGGCATCAAGGTGCTGTCCTTCGTCGGCGTGCCACCGGCCCTGACCGGCGCCAAGGAGCCGGTCACGACCGTCGAGTGGTACCGGGGGAAGACCGTGCGCGCCAGCGGGTTCTTCGTGCGGGCCCTGGAGGCCGTCGGCGGCAACCCGGCCGCCATCGCCGTGCCCGAGACCTACGAGGCGATGCGCACCGGAACGGTCGAGGCCTACGGCGGGCTGATCCTCGACGTGATCACGCCGCTGAGCCTCCACGAGGTCGGTGGGCACATCCACGACCCGGGCCTGGGCCACTACGCAAACTCGACGTGGACCATGTCGCTGGACACCTGGAACTCGCTCAGCCCCGAGCTGCAGGGCATCATCGAGGAGCTCAACGCCGAGTTCCCCGACCAGCTCGTCGCCGCCGCGGAGCGCACCGAGGACGAGGCCTGCACCGAGATCCTCGAGTCCGGCGGGTCCGCTTCGATCTTCAGCCCGGAGCAGACCCAGATCTGGAAGGACGCGATCGGCGACGCGCCGATGCAGGGGTGGGCGGACAAGGCCGGGAGCGCCGGCGTCGCGGACCCCGACGCGCTGTACGAGCAGTTCAGAAGCCTCTACCAGGAGGCCGCGGCCGGCGAGTACGCCGACTACCAGTCGGGCATCGAGCGGTGCGCAGGCAGGCAGCAGTGACCGACGCCGGCGCCCGGGCCCGCTGGGGCCCGCGCGCCGTCGTCGACGCCGTCTCGCGGGCGTTCTCCTGGATCTCGGGAGCGCTCACCCTCGTGCTGCTGCTCATGCTGGTGGCCGAGGTCGCCGTGCGCGAGCTGGTCGGGCGGTCACTGCTCGGCACGATCGAGCTGAGCGAGGTCCTGCTCGTGTTCATCGTGGCCCTCGGCACCGCCCACGCGCAGCGCACCGGGGCGCACGTGAGCACCGACCTGGTCACCTCGCGGTTCCCGCCGGTGACCGGCGCCGCGATCCGGGTGACCGGGATGACGATCGCCGCGGGCTTCCTGCTCTGGACGGCCTGGGCGAGCGCCGAGCGGGGCGTCGCGTCCTTCCGGTCCGGCGAGAGCCGCTTCGGGATCACCGAGGTGCCGGTCTGGCCGGCCCGGCTCGTCCTGCCGCTCGGGCTGGCGCTGCTCGCCGTGCAGTGCCTGCTCATGGCGAAGGATGCGTGGCACCGGCGGCACGCCCCCACCACCGACCCGGTCCCCGCCGAGGACGCGGGCGCCGCCGCGGGCCCGGTCGAGACGCCGGGTCCGGACGGCGGACCGGGTCCCCACGAGGCGCCCGCGCCGGGGAGGAAGGCCGCCGATGTCCCCTGAGCTGCTGCTCGGCGTGGTGGTCGCGCTGCTGCTCATCCTCATCGCGGCCGAGGTCCCCGTCGCGTTCGCCCTCCTGGCGTCCGGGGCCATCGGCCTGGTGCTGCTGAAGAGCTCGGGCTACGCCACGAACACCCTGGCGAACCAACCGTTCGCGAACACCGCCGCGTTCAGCCTCGTCCTGATACCCATGTTCGTGATCATGGGGATGTTCGTCGTCGCAGCGGGCATCGCCCAGGACGTCTACGGGGTGGCGGCCCGCACCTTCCGGCGGTTGCCCGGCGGCCTCGGCATCGCCACCGTCGCGGCCTGCGCCGGCTTCGCGGCCGTCACCGGGTCCAGCGCGGCCACGGTGGCCACCATCGGCCGCATCTCGATCAATGAGATGCGCCAGCACGGCTACCGCACCTCGTTCGCAGCCGGCATCGTCGGGGCCAGCGGGACGCTGGGCATCCTGATCCCGCCCAGCCTCGTCCTGGTCATCTACGGCACGCTCACCGGCGAGTCGATCGAGCGGCTGCTGCTCGCCGGGATCATCCCGGGACTCTTCACGGCGGTCATGTACACCGTGGTGGTCCTCCTGCGGGCGCGCAAGGAGATCCACCCGGAGTACGCCGTAGCGTTGACCGCCGAGGCGGCGGGCACGGGACAAGCGGGCACGGGACAGACGGGCACGCGGCAGGCGGGCGTGCAGCTCGCGACGGGTCCGGGCGCGGAGGAGGAGCTGCCCGCCGTGTCGATGGGCGCCGGGATCGCGGCCTTCGCGAAGGTGCTCACCCTGTTCCTCATCGTCGTGGTGGGCATCTACACCGGCCTGTTCACCGCCACGGAGTCGGGGGCGATCGCCGCCTTCGCCGCGCTGCTCATGGTGGTCTGGGCCGCGGTGCGCCGCCGGGACGTGCGCCTGTGGCCCCTGCTCAAGCAGGCCTTCGAGGAGACCGCCTCGGTCAGCACCATGATCTTCATGCTGCTCATCGGCGGTGGCGTCTTCACCTTCTTCATGGTGTCGGGCGGCTACGCCAGGGACTTCGCCCTCTGGGTGACCGAGCTCCCGGTGAGCCCCTACCTCGTGGTCGCGATCATCCTGCTCGCGCTCATCCCGCTCGGAATGGTCCTCGACGGGATGTCGATCCTGCTGATCACGGTCCCGCTGACCTACCCCGTCGTCACCGAGCTCGGGTTCGACGGCATCTGGTTTGGCATCCTGGTGGTCAAGATGATCGAGATCGGCCTGGTCACCCCGCCGGTGGGGATCAACTGCTACGTGGTCGCGGGGGCAGCGCCGGGCGTCCGCGCGGAGGACGCCTTCCGCGGCGTTGCGCCGTTCGTGGCGATGGACTTCGTGACGACGGCGATCCTGTTCGCCTTCCCGGTGATCACGCTCTGGTTGCCCTCGCTGGCCTCCACGGCCAGCTGACGACGACCGCGCCCTTCGTGTGGAGGTGGAGGAGCGATGACCGTCCTGCGACCCGTGATCGTGGTGGGGGCCGGGCTCGGGGGGCTGGCGACCGCGGTCGCCGCCCGCGAACTCGGCCATCCCGTCACGCTCCTGGAGAAGAGCGACCGGGTGGGCGGGGCCGCCGCGTACTCCGGCGGCCAGGTCTGGGTGGCCGCGAACCACGTCGAGCACCGCGAGGACATCGCCGACAGCATCGCCGACGGCGAGCGCTACGTGCGCCACCTGGCGCGCTCCCACCCGGAGTTGCTCGACGCCGGGGCGATGCACCGCTGGCTCACCGAGGCCCCCCGAGCCGCCCGGTACTTCGAGACCGTCGGGGCGGTCAGGTGGTCGATCATTCCCGGCTACCCCGACTACTACCAGGACGCCCCCGGGGCGCGGCTCACCGGGCGCTACCTCACGGCGGTGCACGACGCCCGGGAGCTCGGGGAGCACCGGTCCCACCTGAGGGTCTCCCCGCACTTCCCGGTCGGCACCACCTACGACCAGCTGCTCGCCGCCGGACTGCGCGCGTCCGCGTTCGGCGCCGGCGAGGCCGGTGCCGACGTACCGCGCCACGACCTCCTGTCCTTCGGAACAGGGGTGGTGGCTGGGTTCTACCGGGCCGCACTGGACCGCGACGTGCGGATCCTGCTCGAGCACGACGTGGTCGAGCTGGCCGTCGAGGACGGCCGTGTCCTCGGCACCACCGCCCGCACGCCCGACGGGCGGCGGCACGCGTTCGACGGCGCAGTCGTGCTCGCCACGAGCGGCTACGACTGGGACGACGAGCTCGCCGCGGAGCACCTCGGGCTCAAGCCCGAGGACCGGGGCAGCGTCGCGCCGACGACGCTCACCGGCGACGGGATCCGGCTCGCCCTGCAGGCGGGCGGCACCGTCACGGAGATCCCGGCGAACCGGGTGCCGATCCAGCTCGGCTACCCGACCGCGGGCTACCCCGGTTACGCCGTGGCGCGGGAGCACTCGCTGCCGCACACCTTCATCGTGAACAGGTCGGGCGAGCGCTTCGCCGACGACGCCGTGTACTGGGAGGTCGTCAAGGCCGCCCTCGCCCCGGACAGCCCGGCGATGCCGTGCTGGATGATCTGGGACGCGCGCCACCACGGCGCGTACGGGCTCGGTACGACGCCGCCCGGCGGCGAGTACCCCTCCGGACTGGTCGCCTCGGCGCCGACGCTGGCCGAGCTGGGCGAGCAGCTCGGCATCGACGGCAGCCGGTTGACGCGCACCGCGGACCGGTTCAACCAGCACGTCGCGGCCGGGGTGGACCGTGACTTCGGCCGGGGCACGAACGCGACGTGGCAGAAGTTCCAGGGTGACCCGAACCAGCCGGGCAACCCCAACCTGGGTGAGGTCGACACGCCGCCGTTCCACGGGATGCGGTTGCGGATGGTCAGCACCGGCATCGGCCTGACCGGCGTGACCGTCGACCCGGACGGGCGCGTGCTGGACAGCACCGGCCGCCCGGTCCCGGGCCTGTACGCGGCGGGAGCGGTCGCGGCGTTTCACTCGTCGGGGGTCGGCTACAACAGCGGCTTCTCGCTGAGCCGCGCCATCACCCTGGGCCTGCTCGTCGCCGAGAACGTCGGGCCCGATCTGTGCCGCTGAGCGCCGTGCCCGCGAACTCAGGCACCCGGGCGGGGGGAGGTGAGCGCAGCGACCACCGGACCCCACCGCTCGGCGTACTCCGGCAGCTCCGACCCGGAGTGGTACTCGGAGTCGAGCAGGTAGAGCCCGGGCAGGGCGCAGACACCGCCGAGCTCGCTGAGCACCGGCTTGAGCAGCAGGTCGGGCGCCATGGCGTGCCGTGGACCGGCACCGAGCATCAGCGGCACCGCGACCACCTCCGCCAGCCCGGTGCCCGCCGCGAACTGGTCGAGGAAGAGCTTCAACAGCCCGGTGTAGCTGGCCTTGAAGGTCGGGCTGGCGAACACCACGAGGGAGGACTGCTGCACCGTGCCGACGGCTGCGGCGACCCCGTCGTCGCCCCGGCTCAGCAACCCCGGGCCGAGCTCGACCAGATCGAGGACGTGGTCGACGGGACCACGAGCCAGCGCTGCGGCGAGGCGCGTCGCGGCGTCGAGGGTCCGGGATGCGGGCTTGGGATTGCCGACGACGACGGTCGTGATCACGGGCCCTCCC
>JASLAP010000178.1 GCA_030147065.1 Pseudonocardia sp.
CTCGCCGCAGCTCGCCACATCGCCGTCGTCGGCCACCACCTCGCACAGGCCGTCGCGCAGACCAGGTGACGCCTTCGCAGCCCGCCAGCGCCCTGCGACCACACCCCAGGGCCTGCGCGACCCTCAACCCGCTGCGGCCGCCAGCCGTAGCGGCACCCCCCCCGCCGCTGCCCGGGACCAGCAGGCGTCGCGCACGGCGAGTGGTACCTGGTAGCCCGCCGGTCACGCAGGGAGTGATCGTCGGATGCGGCGATTCCGCCGCGCCGGTGCGGCCACACCGCCGCATCTGACGATCAGGGGCCTGCCCGCGGTCGCCGGGGGCCTGTGCCGAGGCGTGGTGGATCGTCCCGCCCGACACGCCGCGTCGACCCTCAGCCGGCCCACACCGACCGGTGCCCGGCCCGCACGTCCTTGCGCACTGCGGGCAGCGCCGAGGCGTCCAGCAACCCCAGCGCGACGGCGTGCGCGGCGATCTCCACGCTGTCGTTCACCGCGAGCATCGGCACCCCGGCCGCGGTGACCGCCGCGGCCAGCGCGTCGACCTCGGCGATCCGCCCGGCCCGCGGCATCGCCGTGCGGCGGATGTAGACCGCGGCGATGCGCTCGGGGTGCGCCTTGGCCAGCGCGGCGTAGATCTCCGGGTCGTGCTGGCCGCTGTCGCCGATCAGCACCAGCCTCAGCTGCGGGTGGTCGGCCAGCATCCGGCGGACCAGTCCGGTCTTGTGCGCGGTCGCGTCGATGCGCAGCAGCCCGTGCTCCGACGGTCCCCAGTCGGTGAGCTGCAGGGGACCCAGCGGGAACCGGCGCAACGCGATGAACTCCAGCAGCATCTCGTGCAGGTTCCACGGGCTGGTGGACACGTAGAACACCGGGCGCTGCGGCTCGCCGGGCTGCTCGGCGAACGCCTGGTAGAGCGCGGCCGCGCCGGGCAGCGGGGTGCGGTCGTGCACCTCGGTGAGCAGGGTGGCCCGCAGCAGCGCCAGGCCGCGGCTGATCCCGGTCTCCAGGATGGTGTCGTCGACGTCGCTGACCAGCCCGACCCGGGCCTCCGGGTCGACCACCAGGATCTGCGCGCTCACCGCCGTGCCGTCCGGCAGGGCCATCCCGACCTCGTGCCAGCCGGGGGCCAGCCCGTCGACGTCCAGCTCGACGTCGAGGTGGCCCTCGCGGTCGGCGCGCAGCTGGGTCGCGACGCCGTTCACGGTGACCGTCACGTGGGCGCCGCGCACCTCCACGGTCAGGAACCGGGCCAGGCTGGCCCGCAGCACGGCACGGCGCGACCGCGCGGTGGGTTCCGGCGCACCCGGCACCGCGACGGCGGGCGCGTCGGCCTCGCGGCGGCCCAGCATCACCCGGGCCGCCACCCGGATCCGCTGCGGACTGCCGTGCCCCAGGAACGGCACGATCGTCGGGTGGTGCCGGCCGCGCAGCCGCAGCAGTGCCAGCAGGACCACCTGCACCCCGTCCTCGACCAGTATCGCCGCCCGGACGATGGCCTTGCCCCATCGGGAGTCCTGCACCCCGCACAGGTACCGCACCGGGCCGGGCACCGCCACCGCGACCCGCCGCGCCGGCCCGGTCGGCCGGGCCTCCGGGCGGCACGACGGCACCTCGGGACCGGACGTAGGCTGGCAGCAGTGAGCCTGCCCCGCCGCCCCGCCCGCACCGTGCTTCTCGACCTCGACGGCACCCTGGTCGACTCCGCCGCCCTGATCACCGAGCACCTGGCCGCCGCGATCGTCGAGGCCGGTGGACCGGCCTACCCGCCGGTGCGGCTGCGCCCGCTGGTCGGGCCGCCGTTCGAGGAGGCGCTGCCCGAGCTGGGGCTGACCGACGAGCAGGTGGCCGTCGCGATCACCGCGTACCGGGCGTCCTACGACCGGGTGGCGGCCACCCACACCCCGCTCTTCCCGGGCGTGGCCGACTTCCTCCCCCGGCTCGGGGGGTTCCGCCTCGCCGTGGCCACCTCCAAGCCCGAGCACCTGGCCGTCCGGATCGTCGACGCGCTGGGCATCGGCGGGCACTTCGAGCTGGTCGGCGGCGCGGACCACGTGCTCGGACGGGTCGGGAAGACCGCCGTCGTCGGCTCGGTGCTCGACCGGCTCGGCCTCGACCCGGCGGCCGAACCGGTCGTCATGGTCGGTGACCGCCACCACGACGTCGACGGTGCCGGCGCGCACGGCGTGCCGACCATCGCCGTCGGCTGGGGCTACGCCTCCGGCGACGAACTCCACGGCGCCGCCCTCGTCGTGCCCGACCTCGACGAGCTGCACATCGCCCTCCACCACGGCCCCACCTCCACCGGGGTCGTGAGTGGAAAACCGGGCTACAGCCCCGATCTCCACTCACGGCCCCGGCGGAGCGGCTAGCCGGGGGACGGGGACTGGACCCAGCCGTAGCTGCGGTGGACCGCGCGTCCCCAGTTCCCGCGCTCGCGCTCGCGCAACGCCGGGTCCATCGCCGGCTCCCAGGCCGCGGCGCGGTGCCAGTTGGAGCGCAGCACCTCCAGGTCCGGCCAGTGCCCGACGGCCAGCCCGGCGGCGTACGCGGCGCCCAGCGAGACCGCCTCCGAGCCGAGCGGGCGCTCCACCGGCACGTCCAGCACGTCGGCGACGAACTGCATGAGCAGGTGGTTGGCCGTCATCCCGCCGTCGACCTTGAGCCGGGTGACCGGGACCCCGGACTCGGCGTTCATCGCGTCGACCACCTCGCGGGTCTGCCAGCCGGTCGCCTCCAGCACCGCGCGGGCCAGGTGCCCGCGGTTGATGAACGAGGTCAGCCCGACCATGACCCCGCGGGCCTCGGGGTGCCAGCGCGGCGAGTACAGCCCGGAGAACGCCGGCACGATGTAGCAGCCGCCGTTGTCCGGGACGCTCGTGGCCAGGGTCTCGATCTGGGCGGCGGTGGCGATCATGCCCAGCGAGTCGCGGAACCACTGCACCAGCGAGCCGGTCATCGCGATGGCGCCCTCCAGCGCGTACACCGGGCGCTCGCCGAACAGGTAGCCGACGGTGGGGATCAGCCCGTGCGCCGAGTCGGCCAGCCGGGAGCCGGTGTTCATCAGCAGGAACGCGCCGGTGCCGTAGGTGCACTTGACCTCCCCGGGCGCGAAGCAGGCCTGCCCGACCAGGGCGGCCTGCTGGTCGCCGAGGGCGCCGGCCACCGGCACCCCGGGCAGCACCGCCGTGCAGCTGCCGTACACCTCGGCGTTCGGCCGGATCTCCGGCAGCATCCGCTCGGGCACGGCGAGCACGTCGAGCAACTTCGGCGACCACTCCAGGGTGGTGACGTCCATCAGCATCGTGCGGCTGGCGTTGGTCACGTCGGTGACGTGCCGGCCGCCGCCGGGCCCGCCGGTCAGCCACCAGATCAGCCAGGTCTCCATGGTCCCGAACAGCACGTCGCCGGACTCCGCGCCCTGCCGGGCCCCGGGTACGTGGTCGAGCAGCCAGCGCAGCCGCGGCCCGGCGAAGTAGGTGGCCGGCGGCAGCCCGCAGATCTCCTTGATCAGCGGGGCGTGGCCGTCCTCGACCAGCCTGGCCACGATGCCGTCGGTGCGGGTGTCCTGCCAGGTGATGGCCCGGGCCAGCGGGACGCCGGTGTGCCGGTTCCAGATCACGCTGGTCTCACGCTGGTTGGCGATCCCCAGCCCGACGATGTTCTCCGGGCCCAGCCCGGCGCTGCGCAGCGCGGCCGGCACCACCCGGCCCACGTTGCGCCAGATCTCGGTGGCGTCGTGCTCCACGCGTCCCGGCTGCGGGTAGTGCTGGCGGTGCTCGCGCTGGGCCACCGCCAGCATCCGGCCCGACCGGTTGAACAGCAGGCAGCGGGTCGACGTGGTGCCCTGGTCGATCGCCGCGACCACCCGTTCGCTGATGGCTCTACCTTCCCTTCGCACGGTGGATCCCGGCAGGGAGTGCTTGATTCGCTTGTCCCGTGAGGACTGTCGTGAGACGGCGCCCCTGCCGGGCTCCGGCGAAGGCCTGACGTCCAGGAGGGTGTCGTCCCGCGAGGACTGGTTCATCAGCACGACGTAGCGCCTTGCCGGTCCGCCGAGCACGATGGCAGCGGCGGACGGAGGAGCAGTGCTGGGAGTCGGGATCGACTGGGCGGAAGAGTTCCACGACATTGCCCTCGGGACGCAGGAGGAAGGAGTCGTCGAGCAGTTCCGTATCGCCCACGGCCCGGGCGGGGTCACGACGCTGATCGAGCGGGCGTTGGCGCTGGAACCGGATCCGGCCGAGGTCGGGGTCGTGCTGGAAACACGGCACGGTCTGCTCGTCGAAGCGCTGGTCGACGCCGGGTTCACGGTGTTGCCGGTCAACCCCGACCTGGTCGCGCGCCGGCGTGGCCCGGCGAAGAAGAAGGACGACGCCGAGGACGCCCGGATCTGCTGCCTGCTCGCTCTGGACCGTCACGCCGCGCTCAAGACCCTCATCCCCCACGGCGAGATCGGCGGCGAACTGCGCGCGATCGGCCGCGACGACGACCGCGCCGCGCGTGATCAGCGCCGGCTGCTCAACCGGCTGCGCGCCGATCTGCAGACCACCTACCCCGCCGCGCTCACCCTGGCCGGCAAAGACCTCGGCGCGCCCACGGTGTTGCGGCTGATCGAGCGCTGGCCCACCCAGACCGAGCTGGCCGGCGCGTCGCGCGAGGACCTGGTCGGGTTCGCCCGCGCCGGCCGCCACGGCTGGCCCGACCGGTTCGCCGACCGGGTCACCGCCGCGCTGGCCGAGCCGTCGCTGCCCACCCGGGACTACCTCGTGCGTGCCAAGGCCGCCGGGATCCGGCTGGCCGCGGTCCAACTGCTCGCCCTGCACGAGGCCCGCCGCGGGTGGGAACAGCGCATGGCCGAGCTGTTGCTGGGCGGGCCCCGCACGGGGCGGGACCACACGGTGAAAGATCCCGATCCGGGAAAAGCGTTCCCGGGCGGGGAGATCTACCTGAGCTTCCCCGGCCTGGGTGACCGACTCGCAGCTCGGGTGGCCGGTGAGATCGGTGACCACATCGGCCAGTTCGACGCACCAGCCGGGTTGCAGTGCTACGCCGGGGCCCGCGAGTTCTACGACGCCAAGATCGCCGCTAAGAAGGGCCACCAC
>JASLAP010000186.1 GCA_030147065.1 Pseudonocardia sp.
CTCATCGGGCGCCGGCCAGCGACGGGGCGGTCGCGGGCTGCGGGTGCGGCCGCAGGGGCAGCACCCGCACCTGCGCCGGGTCGACCGCGACCCACGCCGCGGCGCCGGCGGTGGCCAGGTCGGGCCGTGGGCTCCACAGCCGCACCGTCGTCGCGGCCCCCGGGCCGTCGAGGGCGACCAGGTACTCGGTGTGCGCCCCGACGAACAGCACGGTGCGCACCGTCGCGCTCCACCGGTTCGCCAGCGACGGCTCGTCCGTGGACAGGGTGCCGCACTCCGGGCGCCACATCGCGGTGACCTCGTCGCCGACCGCCGTCCCGGGAGCCGCCGCGGTGGCCACCACCGCGCCGTCCGGGGTGTCGACGACGACGGTGTCGCCGACGACCGACCGGACGGTCCCGACCGCTTCGTTGATCGCCCCGACGAACCGGGCCACGTACGGCGTGGCCGGGCGGGTGTAGATCTCCTGCGGGGCGGCGAACTGCACGATCCGCCCGGCGTCCAGCACCGCGATCCGGTGCGCCAGCTCCATCGCCTCGGTCTGGTCGTGGGTGACGAACAGCGCCGAGAAACCCAGCTCGCGCTGCATCCCGACGATCTCCAGCCGCAGCTGCTCGCGGACCTTTGCGTCCACGTTGGACAGCGGCTCGTCGAACAGCACCAGCTCGTCGTCGGCGACCAGCGCCCGAGCCAGCGCCACCCGCTGCTGCTGGCCGCCGCTGAGCTGGCCGGGGTACTGCCGCTCCAGCTCGCCGATCCCGACCAGCTCCAGCGCGGCCCGCACCCGCCGGGCGACCTCGGCCCGGGACGGGCGGTCGCGGCGGCTCTGCAGGGGGTGGGCGACGTTGCCGAACGCGGTCATGTGCGGCCACAGCGCGTAGGACTGGAAGACCATGCTGAGCCGGCGGTGCTCGGGCGGCACCTCGATGCGCTCGTCGGCGGCGTAGACCGTGCGCCCGTCCAGCACGATCGAGCCGCGGTCGGGGGTCTCCAGCCCGGCGACGGCGCGCAGCAGCGTGGTCTTGCCGCAGCCACTGGGTCCGAGCAGGACCACGAACTCGCCGCGCGCCACGTCGAGGGACACCCCGTCGATCGCGTGCACCACCGGGCCGTCCGCCCGCCGGAAGCGCTTGTCGAGGTCCCGGACCCGCACGACGGGGTCGGCGGCGCGGGGACCTCGGTCCATGACGACTCCTCGGCGAGCGGCACTGCGGGCTCCGGAAGGGCAGCGGTCCGGTCGGTCCGACCGCGTCCGGTGCGGCAGCACGGTAGGGAGCCCTGCGCGAAATTGTCAACACTTCTGACGACGGGCGGCGGTAAGAGCGCTACCTAAATCACGAAAGAAGGTGCGTCACCGCAGCATTCTCGGCGACAGCAGGGCCCACGGCCTATGTCATGGCGTGATCGAGCGGGCACGAGCCGTGCAGCACGGGGTGACGCTCGTCTGCGCGCATGACGCCGAATGGCGGCGGGTAGACGTGCCGGTGCGCGCCGGACTAGCGCGCCGGCCGGCGCGGCCGGCCCGAACCCCGCGCCGCCGCCGGTCGGGGGGACGCCGGGCCGAGCTCGTCGAGCCGGCGCGCCTGCGCGGCCCGCTCGAAGGCGGTGTCGCCCTGCGCGCGCCGCTCCCCCAGCTGCGCGTACAGCTCGGCGACCAGCGCCGAGTCGTGGTGGCGGGCGAGCGGGGCCAGCTCCGGGGAGACCGTGCCCAGCAGCTGGCGGAACCGCAGCTCGGCCAGCGGGCCGAGGCGGTCGTAGATCTGCACGAAGACCTGCTGCGCGCGCTCGCGCGGCCAGTCCGCGGGCAGCAGCTCGGCGGGCAGGTCCGGATCGGTCTCCGGGAACCGCCGCCAGTCCACCCGCAGCTCGGTGCGCAGGCGCAGCGCTCCGGCCGGCCCGATCCGGCCGGCGGCCACGTCGTCGAGCAGGGGCTCGTAGCGCTCGGCGAAGGCCCGGTACTCCTCGGCCAGCGGAGCGAGGTCGAACGCCCCGACCGGGCCGCCGGTCACCGGCGCGCCCGGCGGCTCCGTGCCGCGCAGCACGGTGGCGGTGGTGACCCCGAGCTCGTCGAGAGCCGCGCGGGCCGCGTCGACGCGGTCGTGCGGGCACACCCAGACGCCGTCGTAGAGGGCGGCGAAGCGCAGCACCCGCAGCCGGGCGCGCAGCGCGCCGCGGACCTCCCGGGCGTGTTCGGGCACGGAGAACGCGACGACGGTCCACTGGCCGTCCCACTTCGGCGCGGTGGTGCCGAAGGTCAGCATGCGGTGGGTCCGCTCGACGATCACCTCCGAGGTGCGCGCCGGGATGCCGTAGCTGGTGGTGCGTCCACTGCGGGCCAGGGTCAGGAGCCCGCGCGCGGTGAGCCGGCGCATGGCGGCGCGCGCACCGTCGGAGGTGATGCCGAACTCGCCCAGCAGCAGGATCAGCGCGGCCGAGGGGATGTGCTCGTCACGCCAGTACCAGAAGTCGCCCAGCAGCGAGGTGAGCAGCAGCTGCGGCTCGGCGCCGGTCTGCGCGCGGGGCAGGTCGATGGCCACCATCGCCGTCGTGCTCCTCCTCCGGCTGTCGGACCCGGGCCGAGCAGGCCCAGACTACGTCCACCGCTGCGCGCAGCGGTGGACGCGTCCGCGAAGGCGGGTGCCGCGGATCCGCGACACGTTACACAACGACCGTCAGATGAGAAGACGATCCAATTCAGGTGTAGTAGCGGAACACCGTCTGGGCGATCAGCGCGGGCTTCGGCTCGTCCCGGACGCTGACGACGCAGTCCACAATCGCCTCGACCCCGCCGCCGCGCACCTCCTCGGCCTCTCCCACGGTCGCCGCCAGCCGGATCTGCGCCCCCACCGGCACCGGGGCGGGGAAGCGCACCCTGTTGAGCCCGTAGTTGACCGCCATGGCCATGCCCTCGATCCGCAGGATCTCCGACCACAGCGGGATCAGCAGCGACAGCGTCAGGTAGCCGTGCGCGATCGTGCGACCGAACGGCCCGTCCGCCGCGCGCTGCGGGTCGGTGTGGATCCACTGGTGGTCGTCGGTGGCGTCGGCGAAGGTGTCCACCCGGTCCTGGGTGACCTCCCACCAGGAGCTCGGGCCGAGCTCCTCCCCGGCCAGGGCGAGGATCTCGGCGACGCCGGTGACGGTGCGGGACACGGGGCTCCCCTCGGTCGGATGCGCGGCGGCGGGCGGTGTCGCGCTCACGCCGGCACCTCCGGCGCGGGGACCCCGACGGTCTCCGGCGAGCGCCCGACCGAGGTCGCCCAGCTGCGGGCGATCGCGTCGGCGGTCCAGCCGCCCTCGGCGAAGGCCACCGCCGTCTCCTGCGGGTGCGACCACAGCGAGAGCCGGTCGCCGCCGATGCCGATGCACTGCCCGGTCACCCCGGCCGAGGCGGCCGAGGCCAGGTACACCACCAGCGCGGCGGCGTCCTCCGGGGTGCCGAAGCCCTCGGCCTGGCGCAACCAGGCCGGCAGCGGCTCGCCGGACTCGCGGGCGGCCCGGACGTAGGGCTCGAACGCCGGGATCGTCTCGGTCATCGCGGTGGCCGCGACCGGGATGATCGCGTTCACCGTCACCCCAGCCCGGGCCAGCTCCATCGACCAGGTGCGGGCCATCGCGGCGATCCCGGCCTTGGCCGCGGAGTAGTTGGTCTGGCCGAAGTTGCCGCGCTGCCCGGCCGGCGAGCCGACCAGCACCAGCCGTCCGCCCTCGCCCTGCTCGCGGAACCGGACCGCGGCCGCGCGGGCGCAGGTGAACGTCCCCCGCAGGTGCACCTGCACGACCGCGTCGAAGTCGTCGTCGGTCATCTTCCACAGCACCCGGTCGCGCAGGATGCCGGCGTTGGTGACCAGCGCGTCGAGCCGACCGAAGGCGTCCACGGCCGCGGCCACCAGCTCGTCGGCGACCGCGGCCGTCCCCACCGCACCGACGTGGGCGAGCGCCCGCCGCCCGGCGCCGGTGATCTCCTTCTCCACCGCGCGGGCGGCGTCGCCGTCGGCGTCGTTGACCACGACCGCGGCACCCGCCGCCGCCAGGGCTGTGGCGTAGGCACGCCCCAGCCCACGGCCGGCTCCGGTGACGACGGCGACCCTGCCGTCCAGGGAAGTGGGGCCCTGCTGGGTCATGCGCGTCCTTCCGCTCGATGGTTTGACAAGTATCTTGATATCAAGCCTCTTGATAAGCTGTCAAGCATGGCGCAGCGGCTGACGTACCTGATCAAGCGGGTGGAGATGGGCGAGCGCACCCGCATGGAGGAGGCGCTGCGCGGGCACGGCGTGACCGTCGCGCAGTACACCGCGCTGAGCATCCTGGAGGTCCGCAGCGGGCTGTCCTCGGCGCAGCTCGCCCGCCGCCACTTCGTCACCCC
>JASLAP010000209.1 GCA_030147065.1 Pseudonocardia sp.
CGGATGTCGTGGTAGGCCAGGTCGAGCTGGGCGATGCGCGGGTTGGCCAGGTCGAGGTTGTCGCGGCGGCGGTAGCGCTCGATGAGCCGGTTCTTGATCGCCCAGTCGATCTCCCGGTCGATCAGCGACAGGTTCTGCGACTCGACGGCGTCCAGCGTGCGGCCCCACAGCTCGAGCACCCGGTTGATGGCCGGGTCGTCACCGCCGCGGGCGGCCACGTGCTCGACCGCGCGGGCGTAGTACTCGCGCTGGATGTCCAGGGCGCTGGCCTCGCGGCCGCCGGCCAGCCGCACGGTGCGCCGGCCGGTGAGGTCGTGGCTGATCTCCCGGATCGCCCGGATCGGGTTGTCCAGGGTGAAGTCCCGGAACTGCACCCCCGCCTCGATCATCTCCAGCACCAGGTGCGCGGAGCCGATCTTGAGCAGGGTGGTGACCTCGCTCATGTTCGAGTCGCCGACGATGACGTGCAGGCGGCGGTAGCGCTCGGCGTCGGCGTGCGGCTCGTCGCGGGTGTTGATGATCGGGCGGGACCGGGTGGTGGCCGAGGACACCCCCTCCCAGATGTGCTCGGCGCGCTGGCTCAGGCAGTACACCGCGCCGCGCGGGGTCTGCAGCACCTTGCCCGCGCCGCAGATCAGCTGGCGGGTGACCAGGAACGGCAGCAGCACGTCGGCGATCCGGGAGAACTCCCCGGCCCGGGCGACCAGGTAGTTCTCGTGGCAGCCGTAGGAGTTGCCGGCCGAGTCGGTGTTGTTCTTGAACAGGTAGATGTCCCCGCCGATGCCCTCGTCGACCAGCCGGCGCTCGGCGTCGACCAGCAGGTCCTCCAGGATCCGCTCGCCGGCCTTGTCGTGGGCGACCAGCTGGGTCAGCGAGTCGCACTCGGCGGTGGCGTACTCGGGGTGGCTGCCCACGTCGAGGTAGAGCCGGGCGCCGTTGCGCAGGAAGACATTCGACGAGCGCCCCCACGACACCACCCGGCGGAACAGGTAGCGGGCCACCTCGTCCGGGGAGAGGCGTCGCTGTCCGTGGAAGGTGCAGGTGACCCCGAACTCGGTCTCCACACCGTAGATCCGCCGCTGCATCCCGTCAGCGTAGGCGGAGACGGCCTGATCGTGTCACGCCCGAGGGCGGGGAGGTGGCCCGCGTCGCCCGGTCGGGCTCCCGGCGGCGCCCGGCGTGGAGATCGGATCAGGTAGTTCTACCGATGAGCCGCGCCCCGCCCCGTCGCTACGGTCCTCCCCGGTGGGCGGCGCGAACCGGCGTCGTCCGCGCCCCCCGGCGGTCGGGGGGAGCATTGCCGGTCCCGTGGGGGGTGTCCGGCACGGCCCCGGGGGTGGTCCCGTCGCGAGGAGCAGCGGCGGGACCGCACCGGGTCCGGGGCGGGCTCCTGCGCTGCCCCGGACCCGGTGGCCCCGTAGGGTCGCCCCGGTGATCACCCGGCTCTTGGTCTCCCGGTTGGGCCGCTACACCGGACACGTGAACGACACCGACCGGGCGATCTCCCGGGCGGTCTCGGCCCTGCCCCCGACGCCGCTCGACCCGGCGATGAAGGCGCTGTCCACCGCGGCGAATCACAGCCTGCTCTGGCTGGCCGTCGCCGCGCTGCTGGCCGGGCGTCGCGGCGCGAGCCGCAAGGCGGCGATGCGCGGGGTGCTGTCCGTCGCCGCGGCCAGCGGCACCGCCAACGCGGTGCTCAAGCCGATGCTGCCGCGCCGCCGGCCGGCGGCCTCGGAGCTGCCCGCCTACCAGACCATCGACAACCCGCCGACCACGTCGTCGGTCCCGGCCGGGCACGCCGCCTCGGCCCCGGCGGGGGCCCCCCCCGGGGCGCGGCGCGCAAGGCGGCGATGCGCGGGGTGCTGGCCGTCGCCGGGGCCAGCGGAGCGGCCAACGCGGTGTTCAAGCCGCTGCTGCCGCGCCGCCGGCCGGCCGCCGCGGAGCTGCCCGCCTACCAGACCATCGACAACCCGCCGACCTCGTCGTCGTTCCCGTCCGGGCACGCCGCCTCGGCCGCGGCGTTCGCCACCGCGGTGGCGATGGAGAGCCCCCGGCTGGGGCTGGTGGTCGCCCCGGTGGCGGCCGGGGTCGCCTACTCGCGGGTGCACGTCGGCGTGCACTGGGCCTCCGACGTGGCGGTCGGGGCGGCGCTCGGTACCGGGTTGGCGCTGGCCACCCGCCGGTGGTGGCCGGTCCGGGAGACCGACGAGGCCCGGGCCCGCCCGCTGGACGCCGTGCCCGAACTGCCCCGCGGGCGCGGCCTGGTGATCGTGTCCAACCAGCGCTCCGGCGATCCCGACCACGACCCGGCCGACGACCTGGTCAGGGCGCTGCCCGCCGCCGTGGTGCTGCGCGCCGAGCTCCGCCGCGACCTGGACGAGCAGCTCGACGAGGCCGTGCGCGAGCACGGCGAGCGGGTGCGCGCGGTCGGGGTGGCCGGCGGCGACGGGTCGGTCGCCGCGGCCGCCGCGGTGGCCGGGCGCCGCGACCTGCCGCTGGTGGTGGTGCCCACCGGCACGCTCAACCACTTCGCCCGCGATGTCGGGGTCTACGACCTGCAGGAGGTCGTCGACGCCACCGGTGCCGGGGAGGCGGTGGCCGTTGACCTGGCCGTCGTCGACGTGCACCCCGGGCAGGGCCGCGACCCCAAGTCCGACGTCGTCATCCGGCAGCGGTGCTTCATCAACACCGCCAGCCTCGGCTCCTACCCCGACCTGGTGCGGCTGCGGGAGAAGTGGCAGCCCCGGTGGGGCAAGTGGCCGGCGTTCGCCGCGGCGCTGGTGGTGGTGCTGCGCCGGGCCGAGCCGGTGCAGATCCGGATCGGCGACCAGTGGATGTCGGTGTGGTTCCTGTTCGTCGGCAACGGGCCCTACCACCCGGCCGGGATGGTGCCGGCGTGGCGGCCGACGCTGGACTCCGGCCTGCTCGACGTCCGGTGGCTGCGGGCGGACCTGCGGTTCTCCCGGCTGCGCGCGGTGACGGCGCTGCTGCTGGGGGCGCTGGGCCACAGCCGGGTCTACGGCCGGCTGGAGGTCGCGGAGCTGGACGTGGAGCTGTCGGTGCCGGGCATGCTGGCCACCGACGGCGAGGTCGTCGAGGAGTCCGGCCGCTACACCTTCCGGGTGGCCGACAAGCCGATCGAGGTCTACCGCCGCCACGAGGAGCGCTGGACCGGCCGGGACCGGCCCTTCCAGCGCTGACCCGGGCCCGGAGGGCGGGCGGCCGCTCCCCCGGCCGGGCTCAGGCCCCGGGGGTGGTCGAGCCGTCGTCCACCGCGCCGCTGCCGGCCGGGGCGTCGTCGCCGCCGGCCGGGGCGGCCGAGGCGGGCGGCTCGTCGACCGTGCGGTTCTCCTCGGGCAGCAGGGCCCGCAGGGCCGGGCCGGCGATGCGGCGGAACGTGCGCCGGTCCCGGGTCCGGTCCAGGACCGCGATCTCCAGCGCGGACTCCCCGAGCACCCGCGAGGCGTTCGGGCCGTTGGCCGCCACCCCGGACTGCAGGCCCTCCAGCGCGACGGCGATGGCCTCGGGCAGGTCCAGCCCGGACCGGTAGGTGTCCTTGAGCTTGGCGCTGATCGGCTCGGTGGTGCCGCCCATGACCACGAACTGCGGCTCGTCGGTGATCGAGCCGTCGTAGGTGACCCGGTAGAGCTGGTCGGACCCGACGTCCTCGCCCACCGCGGCCAGGCACAGCTCGACCTCGTAGGGCTTGGGCTGGTCGACGAACGCGCTGCCCAGCACCTGGGCGTAGAAGTTGGCCAGCATCCGGCCGGTGACGTCGCGGCGGTCGTAGGAGTAGCCGCGCACGTCGGCCATCCGGATGCCGGCGTTGCGCAGCGTCTCGAACTCGTTGTAGCGCCCGACCGCGGCGAAGCCGATCCGGTCGTAGATCTCGGAGACCTTGTGCAGGGCGCTGGAGCGGTTCTCGGCCACGAACAGCACCCCGCCGGCGTAGGTCAGCGCCACCACGCTGCGCCCGCGCGCGATCCCCTTGCGGGCCAGCTCCGAGCGGTCGCGCAGCAGCTGGTCGACCGAGGAGTAGAACGGCATCGTCACGGGCGGGGCTCCTGGATCCTTCGTGCGGGCGTGCGGTGGTGGTGCTGGTGGGGCGCGGTGCTGAGGGGAAGCGGCGCGCCGGCTCAGCCGCCGGGCTTGTCGGTGCGGCCGGCGACGACGTCGCGGACCACCGGCTCGAGCTGCTCGTCGGAGTGGCGGACCGCGCCGTCCGGGCCGGTGATCGAGACCACCACCGGGTAGATGCGCCGGACCAGGTCCGGGCCGCCGGTGGCGGTGTCGTCGTCGGCGGCGTCGTAGAGCGCCTCGATGGCGGTGCGCACGGTGGCGTCCAGGTCGGCCGCCGGGTCGTGCAGCTTCTTCAGCGACGACTTGGCGAACATCGACCCCGAGCCGACCGAGTGGTAACCCAGCCACTCGTCGTAGCGCCCGCCGGTGGCGTCGTAGGTGACGATGCGGCCGGCCTTGGCCGGCGCGGCCTCGGTGTCGTAGCCGACGAACAGCGGCACCACCACGAACCCCTGCAGGGCGGCGCCGAGGTTCTGCTGCACCATCGAGGCCAGCTTGTTGGACTTGCCGTCCAGCGACAGCGGGACGCCCTCGATCTTCTCGTAGTGCTCGAGCTCCACGCTGAACAGCCGGACCATCTGGGTGGCGATGCCGGCCGAGCCGGCGATGCCCACCGCGGAGTGCGAGTCGGTGATGAACACCTTCTCGATGTCCCGCTGGGCGATCACGTTGCCCGAGGTGGCCCGCCGGTCGCCGGCGATGACCACGCCTTCGGCGAAGGTCAGCGCGACGATCGTGGTGCCGTGCGGCACGTCCACCCCGGGCCGCCCGCCGCCGGCGCCACTGCCTGCGCCGCTGCCGGCGGGGCCGGGCGCAGGCTGCCCGTCGACGGTGCGCCCGGGCAGCAGGTGCGGCGCGGTGGCCGCGACGAAGTCGGTGAACGACGACGGGCCGGGCGCGAGGTACGCGCCCAGGCCCGCGGGGGTGACCGGCGGCCGGAACTCCATGGTCGGGTGCGTGCCTCTCCTCGTGCGGTGCCGCAGGCGGGCCTGCGGTGCGGTCGTGCTGGCCGTGCTGGGTCCGGCCGGGCTGCGCCGGGCCCGGGCGGCTACTGGCCGCCCTTCTGCACGTAGGCCCGGACGAAGTCCTCGGCGTTCTCCTCGAGCACGTCGTCGATCTCGTCGAGGATCGTGTCGACGTCCTCGCCGAGCTTCTCACGGCGCTCCTGGCCGGCTGCGGCCGCGTCGGCGCCGTCCTCGTCGTCGCCGCCCCCGCCACCCTGACGCTTGGTCTGCTCCTGCGACATCGCTGCCTCCCTCATCGCGCGACCGGACCCGGATCGTCGTACGCGCTCGCACGGCGGTCCGGGTCGGCGTAGTCGAACACTACCCAGCCGACCGCCGACACGCCCGTGATTGGACCGCGGGCAACGGGCGCGTCATCTGCCGGAAACCTGACGGAACCGGCACCGCGGCGGTCAGCCCCGGGTCAGCGCCGCGACCAGCTCCTCGGCCGTGCGGGAGTTGTCGATCAGTTCGCCGACGTGGCGGCGGGTGCCGCGCAGCGGCTCCAGGGTGGGGATGCGCACCAGCGACTCCCGGCCCAGGTCGAAGATCACCGAGTCCCAGGAGGCCGCGGCCACCTCCGCGGGGTAGCGCTCCAGGCAGCGCCCGCGGAAGTAGGCCCGGGTGTCCTCGGGCGGGGTGCGCATCGCCGCGACCACCTGCTCCTCGTCGACCAGCCGCTTCATCGAGCCCCGGGTGACCAGCCGGTTGTACAGGCCCTTGGCCATCCGCACGTCGGCGTACTGCAGGTCGACCAGGGCCAGCCGGCCGGAGTTCCAGGCCAGCCCGTCGCGCTCGCGGTAGCCCTCCAGCAGGCGCAGCTTGGCCGGCCAGTCCAGCCGGTCGGCGCACTCCATCGGGTCGCGGGCCAGCCCGTCGAGCACCTCGCCCCAGATCTGCAGGACCTCGGCGGTGTCCGGGTCGACGTCGGCGCCGAGGGTGTTCTCCACGTGCTTGCGCGCCTTCTCGAAGTAGGCGGTCTGCACGTCCAGGCCGGTCAGCTTGCGGCCGTCGGCCAGCTCGACGGTGGTCTTCAGGGTGGGGTCGTGGCTGATCCGGTGCACCGAGCGGACCGGCTCGGCCAGGCGCAGCTCGTCGAACCGCACCCCGGCCTCGATCATGTCCAGGACCAGTGCGGTGGTGCCGACCTTGAGCAGTGTGGAGTACTCGCTCATGTTCGCGTCGCCGATGATGACGTGCAGCCGGCGGTACTTGTCGGCGTCGGCGTGCGGCTCGTCGCGGGTGTTGATGATGCCGCGCTTGAGGGTGGTCTCCAGGCCGACCTCGACCTCGATGTAGTCGCTGCGCTGGGCCAGCTGGTAGCCGGCCTCGTCGCCGGAGGCGCCCAGCCCGACCCGGCCGGCCCCGCAGATGACCTGGCGGGTGGCGAAGAACGGGGTCAGCCCGCTGACGATCGACGGGAACGTGGTCGAGCGGGCCATCAGGTAGTTCTCGTGCGCGCCGTAGCTGGCGCCCTTGCCGTCGACGTTGTTCTTGTAGAGCTGGATGCGCGGCGCGCCGGGCACGGTGGCGGCCCGCTCGGCGGCCTCCTCCATCACC
>JASLAP010000260.1 GCA_030147065.1 Pseudonocardia sp.
GAGGACGGCGTCGGTCCAGGCCGGCCAGGCGGTCAGGCACCACTGGCTGAAGTCCCGGTCGGTCAGCGCGAGCGCGCCCACGCCGGCGTCCGGGTCGACCCAGAGGAACGTGCCCGCCTGCCCGAAGTGCCCGAACGTCGACGGCGAGCTGTGCTCCCCGGTCCAGTGCGGGGACTTGCCGTCGCGGATCTCGAAGCCCAGCCCCCAGTCGTTGGGGTCCTGCCGGCCGAATCCGGGCAGCACCCCGGGCAGGCCGGGGTAGGCCACCCGCACCGCCGCGGCCAGCGTGTCGGCGTGGACGAGCGTCGGGGCCTGCAACTGCGCGGCGAACCGGGCCAGGTCGGCGGCGGTGGACACGGCGCCGGCCCCGGCCGAGCCCTCCAGCACCGTCGCCGCCATCCCGAGCGGCTCGCAGACCGCCTGGTGCAGGTAGTCGGCGAAGGGCATGCCGGCGGCCTCGGAGATGGTCGCGGCGAGCACGTCGAAGCCGGTGTTGGAGTAGATCCGCCGGGTCCCCGGCTCGGCCTGCACCCGCAGCTCGCTGGCCCCCGCCTCGAACGGCAGCCCGGAGGCGTGCGCGGCCAGGTGGCGCACCGTCGAGCCGGGCGGCCCGGCCGGGGTGTCCCACTCGACGGCGCCCTCCTCCACCGCGACGAGCGTGGCGAACGCGGTGAGCAGCTTGGTCACCGAGGCGAGCCGGTAGCGGCGGTCCTGCTCGCCTGCGGCGGCCAGCACGGTGCCGTCCGCCCCGACGACCGCGACGGCGGCGTGGTCGACCGGCCAGTCCAGGGCGGTCCCGGCGGCCGCGCGCAGGTCAGGCATCGCCGTACACCGGGATGGCCGCGCCGCTGATCGGGGCGGCGTCCGGGCCGGCCAGGAACGCGATCACCTTCGCGATCGCCTCCGGCGCGACCGCGCGGGCGGCCAGGTCGGCCGACATCCAGCTGCGGTTGGCCGGGGTGTCGATCACCGACGGGAGCACCGCGTTGACCCGGATCCGGTCGGCGCGCAGCTCGTCGGCCAGCAGCTCGGTGAGCCGGACGACGGCGGCCTTGCTGGTCGCGTGGGCGACCGGCCCCGGCCCGGCGACCGCGGTCTTCGACCCGACGTTCACGATCACGCCGCCGCCGGCCGCGGCGAACCGCGGCGCGGCCGCCTGCGCGGTCCACAGCGCCGAGCCGAAGTTGGACCGCCACAGCCCGTCCAGGACGTCCTCGTCGACGTCGAGCAGCTTCCCCGGGGCGAACCCGCCGGCCAGCCCGACCAGTGCGGCCGCGGCCAGGTCCAGCCGGTCGATCTCGGCGAACGCGGCCTGCACGGCGGCCCGGCTGGACAGGTCGACCGGAACGGGGTGCACGCCGCCGTCGGTGCCGAGCGCGTCCAGCCGGTCGCCGGGCCGGTCCAGCGCGATCACCGCCCGGCCCCCGGCCCGGAACTCGGCCACCACCGCATGCCCCAGCGCGCCCGCCGCGCCCGTCACGATCACTGCTGCGTCCACCCGGCCAGCCTGCCACCCTGGCGCCCGTGGCACGGGTTCGGATCGGCACGTCGGGCTGGCTCTACCCGCCGTGGCGGGGCACGTTCTACCCGCCCGGGCTGCCGCGCCGGCTGGAGCTGGAGCACATCTCCGGGCTGCTGGACACCGTGGAGATCAACGGCTCGTTCTACTCGCTGCAGCGGCCGGACAGCTACCGGGCGTGGGCGCAGCGCACCCCCGACGACTTCCTGTTCGCGGTGAAGGGCCCGCGCTTCGTCACCCACCTCAAGCAGCTGCGCGACGTGGCCGTGCCGCTCGCCAACTTCTTCGCCTCCGGGGTGCTGGCGCTGGGCCCGAAGCTCGGGCCGGTGCTGTGGCAGCTGCCGCCGAGGATGCGGTTCGACGCCGCCAAGCTGGCCGGGTTCCTGGAGCAGCTGCCGCACACCACCGCGGCCGCGGCGGCCTTGGCGACCGGGCACGACGAGCGGCTGGACGGCCGAGCCCACCTGGAGACCGACGCCGACCGCCCGCTGCGGCACGCCGTCGAGCCCCGGCACGAGAGCTTCCGCGACCCGGCCTTCGCCGCGCTGCTGCGCGAGCACCGGGTGGCCACGGTGATCGCCGACTCGGCCGGCACCTGGCCGACCTTCGACCAGGTCACCTCGGACCTGGTCTACCTGCGCATGCACGGCTACGGCGAGCTGTACGCCGGCGGCTACCCGCCGGAGGCGCTGGATGCGCTGGCCGACCGGATGCGCGGTTGGCTGGCCGAGGGGCTGGACGTCGTCGGCTACTTCGACAACGACGCCAAGGTGCGCGCCCCCTTCGACGCCATGGCCCTGGCCGGGCGGTTGTCCGGACCGGCGGTCTAGGACCGCGTCCACCGGGTACCGAGGAGCTGTGGAGACGACATCGACGACCTCGGACGAGCGGTCCCGGGAGCGCACAGCGGCCCGGATCGCCGAACTGGCCGTGGAGCGCGGGCTCACCGTGGCCGCGGCCGAATCGCTGACCGGTGGGCAGGTGTCCACCGCGC
>JASLAP010000332.1 GCA_030147065.1 Pseudonocardia sp.
GTGCCCGCCTACCGCGAGGGGGTCGGGCAGTTCACCGACGGCGTCCGCAACCTGGCCCTGGCCGCGACCCTGGTGCAGGGCGTGACGCTGCCCGCGGACTACACCGACGCCTCCCCCGCCGCCCCGAACTGCGCCGACTGAGCCCCGCTCAGCCGCGGACGGCCTCGGGCACTGAACACGGCGATGCGCAACGGGCTGGCCTCCGGTGGGACGGGGGTGCGAACGGCACCCTGGGCCCGGAACTCCCGAAGCTGACCCGAGGCGGATGCTGCTGGCTGAGCTGAAACCACCCCGGCCAGGTCGGGTTGGAGACGCTGTTGCGCGAGGTCGACAAGCTGACCGCGGCGTGCACGCTGCGCATCTCGGAGATCACCGATGCCGGCGGACTTGACCCTGACGCAGCGTCAACCCTGCATGCTGGCGGTCATGAGCAGCCCGCCCGACAACCGATCAGGTCCAGGGGCCCGCAATCCACGTGCAGGGCCTGGTGCGTCGGCATCCTCATTGTTGCCTACCTGTTCGCCAACCTCTCCTACCGTCGCAGGATCTGAGCCGGCGCCGACCGGGTCTAGGCGAAGTCGAGAGCAGGATCAAATCATGCTGACCATCAGTCAATTGGCGGCGTATGCCGGCGTCACGGTGCGGGCGGTGCGGCACTACCACCAGATCGGACTCCTGCCCGAAGCGGACCGGGATGCCTCGGGCTACCGGCGCTACGGCGCAAAGGCAGTCGTGTCGCTCATCAAGATCCGAACCCTCGCCAACGCCGGCGTGCCGCTGTCTCAGATCGGTCAGATGCTCCAAGCCGACGCATCGACCTTCGCCGAAGCGGTCCAACGGATCGACAGTCGCCTGCACGACGAGATCGAACGGCTCGAGACCAGCCGCAAGCAGATCGCGCAGCTCGCCGCCGGGGACAGTCTGGCGCTCCCGCCGGAGGTGATCTCCTACCTCGATCTGCTTCGGGAGATCGGGGCATCAGAGCGGATGGTGGAGGCCGAGAGAGACGGGTGGATCCTGGCTGTTGCTGCCTGGCCCGAAGACATCCCCGCGGTCATGGCCGCAAAGTCCGCCCAGCTCGATGACCCGCAACTCGTTCGGCTCTACCGGATCCTGTCGGAGATCCTCGAAGACGACGACGCAGGCGACAACGACCCGCGTCTGGCAGAAGCCGCCGATATCATGGCCGGCCTGGCCGAGCAGGCATACACCTCCGGCGAGATCAACCCCGACGAAGTCGCGCACGACGACCCAACAATTGGCCTTCTGGACGCACTTGCCGTCGAGTCCGACCCGCGGGCGGAGCGGCTGCTGGACCTGATGCGCGAGCGCGGCTGGGCCGGTTGGAACCGGATCGAGCGGCTGGCGGAGCCCCCCGACTAAGCCTGCGGGCGTCGTTCCACACCTGGACGTCGACTACTCATGTCGGCGGACGACGGGATGCAGGACCAGGCTGGTGGAGAGCGGCACAAAACTGGCGTCGCCCCGAGACACCGTTCGCGATTCACTTCTGAGAAAGGGAGACCATGGCCATCAAGCGATCCCCCTGGACCGGCACGGTCGCAGTAGGCGATACGGCCTTGGCCGTCACCGACACCGACACCGACGGCATCCCCGTGATCTACCTCAACGGCCACGCCGCCGTTCAGCGGCAATGGCGGCGGGTCCTTGCCGAGTTGGGGACGGAGTGGCGGCACATCACCTACGACATGCGGGGGCGTGGTAAGTCGAAGCGCTCGGCGGATTATTCGTTCGAGACGAACATCCGAGATGTCGATGCTGTCCTCGCAGCCCGGGGTGTGGCCCGGGCGGTAGTGGCGGGCTGGTCCTACGGAGCGTTTGTCGCGGCGCACTGGGCCAGTCGGAATCCGGCCCGTACCGTGGGCGCGGTCCTGGTGGAGGGCGCGCAGCCCTACGACTGGTTCGACGAGTCCATGGAACCAGGGATGCGCAAGATGTGGAAGCGGATCTGGTGGCCCATGCAGCTGCTGCGCCCGTTCGGTATGGCTCCACGGATGACCGGCGACCAGCTGGCAGATAGCAACATCGAGGTCGGCAAGATCGCCCGCGAGCGTGACCTGGGCCCCGTGCTGGACAGCATCACCGTCCCGGCGCGCTACGTGGTCGCTTCTGGGGAGTCCTTCGGAAGCCAGGGCGGGCACGAACGGATACGCGCCAGCCTCCCTGCGGTGACTACCCGCAATCCGAACATCCAAATCAGCGCGGAAGTCGCCAGCAACCACGGTTCGATCCTGCGTAAGGACTATCGCGCCATCGCCGATGCCGTACGCGAGGTCGCCGCCCTCGGCCACGAGGGGAACTGAAGACCGCCGTCACGGTGGATCCCGCACGGGAGAACCTGATAGCCGTCGGCGCAAAGCCAGAGGTCTACACGCCTCCCTCCACCGTCTCCACCGTGTCCCCGCCGTCGGGAGAACAGTGCAACAGTTGTCGGGTTCCTCCTCGGGAGCTCTGGGCCGCCGAGGAGTGGTGCCACATCGGGCAGCACCGGTGGTCGGGGGTTGTTGGTAGCCTCCGTCGGCAGCCGCCGACGACCGCGCCGACACCCCACCGATGACGGGTCCGACACCGCATGCCGCTGGAGGAGTACCGCCGCAAGCGCGACCCCGCGCGCACCCCGGAGCCGGTCCCCGAGCAGGACCCGGCGGCCGGACCGGACGACCGGTTCGTCATCCAGGAGCACCACGCCCGGGCGTTGCACTGGGACGTGCGGCTGGAGCGCGACGGCGTGCTGGCGTCCTGGGCGGTGCCCAAGGGCCTGCCCACCGAGCCGGGCACCGTGCGGCTGGCCGTGCGCACCGAGGACCACCCCATCGAGTACCTGGAGTTCTCCGGGGAGATCCCGTCCGGCGAGTACGGCGGCGGGTCCATGACGATCTGGGACACCGGCACCTACGAGACCGAGAAGTGGAACCCGCGCGAGGTGATCGTGCGGATGCGCGGGCAGCGGGCGCAGGGCCGGTACGTGTTCATCCGCACCGGCCGGGCGTCGCACCGCGAGGAGTGGCTGCTGCGCCGCTCGGACCCGGCGCCCGACCGCGTCCCGCTGCCCCGCGAGGTTCGCCCGATGCTGGGGACCCCCGGCCCGCTCCCCCACAACGGCCCCGACGCCGACCCCGGCTGGACGCTGCAGGTCGGGTTCGGCGGGCGGCGGGTGATCGTCCGGGTGGAGGGCGGGCGGGCGACGTTCACCGACGCCGACGGCGACGAGCTGGCGGTGCCGGAGCTGCGCGAGCTGGGGCCGTCGCTGGGGGCCACCCAGGTCCTGCTCGACGGCGAGCTGACCGCCCGCAGGCCCGGGGCCGGCCCCGAGCTGTGGATCGGCGACCTGCTGCACCTGGACGGCCGGGACGCCGGCGCGCTGCCGTTCGCCCGGCGCCGGGAGCTGCTGGAGGCCCTGCCGCTGACCGGGCCGAGGTGGCGCCCGGCCCCGGTGTTCCCCGGCGGCGGGCCGGAGGTGGTGCAGGCCGCCGCGGCGCAGGGCCTGCCGTGGGTGCTGGCCAAGCGGTCCGACTCGGTCTACGAGCCCGGGCGGCGCAGCACGGCGTGGGTGGTGGTGGACACCGGTGTGGACGCCCCGGAGCGGCCCGCGGCGGCCACCCCGCCGGGTGGCGGCAGGACCCGGCGCAGCGTGGGCCGGGCCCGGCTGACCAACCCGGACAAGGTGCTCTACCCGTTGACCGGCACCACCAAGGCCGACGTGCTGGCGCACTACCTCGCGGTGGCTGAGGTGATGCTGCCGCACCTGCGCGACCGCGCGGCGACCCTGGTGCGCTGTCCAGACGTGGTGTTGCTCGGGTCGTTCTTCGAGAAGGACGTCTCCCGG
>JASLAP010000363.1 GCA_030147065.1 Pseudonocardia sp.
ACGAGGGCTGACCGACCTCGTCCCCACCCGCCGCGGGCACTTCGCGTACGAGTCCGGGCTGCACGGCGACCGCTGGCTCGACCTGGACGCGCTGTTCCGCCGGCCCGCGGCGCTGCGCCCGTACGCGCTCGCGCTGGCCGACCTGCTGCGCCCGTACCGGCCGGAGGTCGTCTGCGGCCCCCTCGTCGGTGGCGCGTACGCCGCCCAGCTCGTCGCCGCCGCCCTGGACACCGGCTTCTGCTGGACCGAGCGCCGCGCCGGCGCGTACCGCCTCCCGCCGACCCTCGCGCCGGCCGGCCGCCGGGTCGCGATCGTGGACGACGCGATCAACGCCGGCTCCGCGGTCCGCTCCACCGCCGACGCGGTCACCGCGGCCGGCGGCCACCTGGTCGCCGTGGGCGCCCTGCTGACCCTCGGCGCCGCCCCGACCTCGGTCGCCGGCGCCCCGGTTGAGCGCCTCGCCACCCTCCCGTCCACCCTCTGGCCCGCGGCCGCCTGCCCGCCGTGCGCCGCCGGCGTGTCCCTGGACGACCCGCAGTCCTGAGCGGGTCCGGTCCAGGGCGGGGTGCGGCACGGCTCGCCCGCCGCCTGCCCCTCCCGTCCGGGCCCCCGCCTGACCTCCCGTACACTGTCTGCGCTGGCCCGCCTGGCGTGGGCCTGCGCCGCCTTAGCTCAGTCGGCAGAGCGATTCACTCGTAATGAATAGGTCGTCGGTTCGATTCCGACAGGCGGCTCCACCCGTGCCCTTGCGGTTATTGGTGTTGTCGGGGGTCGGTATCGGTGACCGTTTCATCTCGTGGTTTCAGTTGGGGGCCGTTCTCTGGAGTGACCCGGTCGCGAGCTTGGTCGCCGGTGTGCCGGTGAAGGGCTCGCTCGGATGCTGACCGATACTGGCGAGGTGTCCCTCGACGGGTTGCGTGACGAGCTGGTGGACGTGCTCGATCGCCTGTCGGGGCGTGAGGCCGTCCGGTTCCGGGGCTTGGCGGCCCAGCTCATGCCGGCCGTGCCGGTGGTGATCGACAATTCCTCGGCGGCTGCGGCCGTACGGCCGTACTCCTGGTTGCTGGGTCGTCTTGGTGCTGACGGGGTGCGGTTGACCTCTGCGGGGTACTTGCCGCCGGCGGTGGTGCGGGAGGCGGTGGCCGCGTTGGGATGTCGGGAGCGGTGGATCGGTGCTGGCAACCGGGAGCATCACACGGCTCCGGTGCTGGAGTTGCGGGAGTCGGCGCGCCGGTTCGGTCTGGTTCGCAAGCACCGGGACTTGCTGATGGTGACCAAGCTGGGCCGGTCACTGCAGACCGACCCGGTCGCGCTGTGGTGGCATGTCGCCGGTCGGCTCCCCGACGCACGCGCCGAAGCGGAAGCGGACGCCGGGATTCTGCTGCTCGTGCTCGCCGGCTCCGGTACTGCGCTGAACACCGCGGTGATGAATCGGCTGCTGGCTGCCGGGATGTCGTCGCTGGGCTGGCGGGTCGGCGGTGGGGCGCCGCTGGACGGTTGGCAGGCCTTCGCCGCGGCCCGGGACACCTGGACCTGCCTGCGGCGGGTCGGTGCTCTGCCTGATGAGGATTGGGGCGCACCGCCGGCGCCGGCAACGCCCGCGGGGATCCAGTTGGCCCGGGCCGCGCTACTCCGACACGCCCGCTGACCTCGGATCCGGTCTCGGAAAGCCGGCTCACGGCAGTTGAGCCGCGGGTGGAGGGCCCCGCCGCTGAATCGAGGAGCGCCCGGTTCGGATCTGGCTGAGCAGTTACCACTCGTCCGGGTGGTTCTCAGCCCGAGCAGGTTTAGATCGTGACCGGGATTGTCGGGGGCGTGCTAGGACTGGATGTGCCGCCTTTGCGACTGGCGGGTTCTGTCCTGCTGGTGCTGGGAGGCGTCGATGAGTGCTGCCTGGGTTGCTTCGGCCGGTGTGCGTCGGCGGCGGGTTGTCTCCGCGCGGTGGTGGCGCCGGTTCGCG
Organism: Pseudonocardia sp.; assembly: GCA_030147065.1. GTDB lineage: Bacteria > Actinomycetota > Actinomycetes > Mycobacteriales > Pseudonocardiaceae > Pseudonocardia. Next base: position 1,961 of record JASLAP010000363.1, read on the forward strand.
GTCGTGACGTCAGCGGTGCTGGTGGGCGGCGTGCTGGTCGTCCCGGCGGCGCAAGCGGCGCCAGCTCCGGCGCCGGCTCCTCCCACGCCGCAGACGGCGGCGGGAGCGTCGGAGGCGGTGGATGTGGCGTCGGCGCGGGTGGCGGCGCGGTTGTCGGGGCGTCGGGTGGAGGCGTTGTCGGAGCGGTCGGAGACCTCGTCGACGTGGGTGAACCCGGATGGGTCGTTGACGTCGGAGTTGGCGGCGGGGCCGACGCGGTTCAAGCGGGCGGGTCAGTGGGTGGATGTCGACGAGACGCTGGTCCGCCGTTCGGACGGTGCGGTGACGGCGCGGGCGCATCCCGGGGAGCTGCGGCTCGGTAAGGCGGGTGGCACCCGGGCGTCGTCGTTGGCGGCGGCGAGGAGCGCGGCGGCTCGGCCGTTGGTGTCGTTGACGGCCGGGGGTCGGTCGATCGGGTTGGGTTGGCGGGGTGGTCTGCCGGAGCCGGTGTTGGAGGGTCGGCGGGCGACGTACCGGGAGGTGGTGCCGGGCTCGGACCTGGTGGTGGAGTCGCGGCCGACGGGGTTCGAGCAGCTGCTGGTGGTCCGGGAGCGGCCGTCGGTCGGGGCGGACATGTCGTTCACGCTGCCGCTGTCGGCGCCGGGCGTGACGGCAGCGAAGCAGGAGGACGGCGGTGTCGTGTTCACCGACACCAAGTCCGGCGAGGTGCTGGCGAGCGTGCCGGCGCCGGTGATGTGGGATGCCACCCTGGACCCGGCCTCGGGTGACCCTGCCCGTCAGGCGCCGGTGGGGTTGGAGGTGGTCACGAGCGGGTCCACTGTGGAGCTGCGGGTAACCCCGGACGCGGCGTTCCTGGCCGACCCGGGCACGGTGTATCCGGTGACGGTGGACCCGTCGGTGGTGACGTTGGGCGATGTGTTCGACACGTGGGTGCAGAACGGTGTCACCTATGACCTGTCGGCGCGGAACGAGATCCGGGTGGGGCCGGAGACGACGAACGGTGCGGCCAACCGCGGTTTCGTGAACTGGAACACCGCACCGATCGCCGGTGCGCTGGTGTCCTCGGCGACGCTGCAGCTGTACAACTTCTCGTCGAATGCGTGTTCGCGGGGTTGGCAGGTGTACTCGACGGGGTTGGCGTCGGCGTCGACGCGGTGGTCGGCGCAGCCGACGTGGTTCTCCAGTCCGGCGCCG
>JASLAP010000392.1 GCA_030147065.1 Pseudonocardia sp.
CGAAGTGGGCGCGCGCGATGGCCTCGTTGTGGTCGAGCAGCTCCGGGTCCGGGTCGGCCAGCCAGGCCCGCAGCGGCTCCGGGTCGGCGGCGTCGAACCAGTGGAAGCCGAACGCGGCCAGCTCCCGGGCGACCGGGAACGTGCCCACCGCGACCGGCCTGCGGTGCAGCGCGGCCTCGATCAGCGGCAGCCCGAACCCCTCCCAGGTGGACGGGAGCACGACCGCGTCGCAGGCGGCGTAGGCCGCGGGCATCTGCACCCCGAACGGCAGCCGCCGGCGCACCGGCACCCGTCCGGTGCCCAGCAGCGCGTCCAGCTCGGCCTGGTAGCCGTCCTCGGCGGGGCCGGTCGGCCAGTAGGTGCCGCCGACCGCCTCGGTCAGGGCCAGCCCGACGTCGATGCCCTTGCGGGCGATGGCCCGGGTCGGCTGCAGGACCAGCGGGCCGTCGCCCACCCGCAGCCGGCGCCGGACGGCGTCGCGCTGCTCCGGGCAGCGGCGCTCGTCGAAGCCGTGGTGGACGGTGGTGGCCACGATGCCGCGGCGGGCCAGCAGCGACCGCCGGCCCAGGTCGTTGATGGTGACGTGGCGCCACATCGGGTCGTGCGGGGGCCAGCCGGTCACGTCCGCGTACTGCGCCCGCTCCAGGGCAGGTCGTGGTGGCGCAGCACCGCGGGCCGCCCGCGCAGGTAGTCGGCGACCGCCTCGCCGACCGCCCGGTTCATCGGCAGTGAGCAGAGGTTGTCCACGACCACCAGGTCGACGTCGTCCAGCACGGCGGCCAGTTCGCTGTGCCGGGGCGGGCGCGGGCTGTCCACGGCGAGGGGGCGGACCAGCAGGTCGGGGCGGCCGTCACCGGCGACCGTGCGCACCCGCATGCCCAGCCTGCGCAGCGCCCGGACCCACTGCTCGGCGGTCACCGAGACGCCGTCGGCCATCCCCAACCGGTACGACACGATCGCCACCCGGCGACCGAGACCGGTGGACCCGCGCGAGGAGGTGATCGGGATGGCCATGACCGCATGGTGCCGCCGCCGTGTGACGGTGGGGTTACCGGACGGGTCCGCGGGACCGCGTCCGATCGTCCTACCCCGGCTTGGGTAATTCCCGGGCCGCGCTGCAACACCCCGGGCCCGGGGTCCGAAGAGGCCAACGTGTCCCGCTCCCCCCGAGTCCTGGCGGCCGTCGCCGCCGCCGCGGTGCTGCTCGTCGCGCCCGGGTGCGCCACGACGACGGCCGCGCCCGAGCTGACGGCCGCATCCGCCGGAGCGGCCACCACCACCGCGGCCCGCCCCACCCCACCCCCGACGACGACGGCCGCACCGCGGCCGACTCCGGCCGCGACCACGACGACGCCACCGCCGACCACGCGGCGCGCGGTCGTCACGACCACGAGCCCCCGGCAACCCCCGGTGGTGGCCGCGGCGCCGGTCGCGCCCCAGCCGCTGGTGCAGCCCGCGCCGGCACCCGCCCCGGCACCGCAGCCGGCGCCCCCGCCGGCACCCGAGCCGCAGCGGGCTGCGGCGGGAGGCGGCTGCAACGACAACTACGAGCCGTGCGTGCCCGACGACCCGACGGACGTCGACTGCGAGGGCGGCTCCGGCAACGGGCCGTCCTACGTCGAGGGCCCGGTCCGGGTGGTCGGCGAGGACGTCTACGGGCTGGACCGCGACGACGACGGCGAGGGCTGCGAGTAGCCGCGGGCTACCGGGGCAGCCGGCCCATCAGGAAGAACTCCGGGTTGGGCCGCAGGGCGGTCAGGTGCGCCAGCCGGTTGGACATGGCGAACAGCGCGGTGATCGCGCCGACGTCCCAGATCTCGTCGTCGGTGAGCCCGGCGGCGCGGGCGTCGTCCAGCTCGGCCTCGCCCAGCGCGGCCGAGTCGGTGGCGATCAGCAGGGCGAGGTCGACGATGGCCCGCTGCCGGGCGTCGAGCTCGACGCCGTAGGGGTTGGTGGCGACCCGGTCGGCGATCTCCGGATCCTTGGTGCGGACCCGCAGGATCGCCCCGTGCGCCACCACGCAGTAGGTGCAGTTGTTGGCCGCCGAGGTGGCCACCACGACCAGCTCCCGCTCGGCCTTGCTCAGGCCGTCGGAGGACTCCATCAGGGCGTCGTGGTAGTCGAGGAAGGCGCGCAGCTCGGCCGGGCGGCGGGCCAGCGCCCGGAACACGTTGGGCACGAACCCGGACTTCTCGGCCACCACCCCGATCCGTTCCCGCAGGTCCTCGGGCATGTCCTCGAGGTCGACGTGGCCGAACCTGCTGACCGGCAACTGCGCTGCGCTCATAGCGGTCGACGGTAGCCGCCCTAACCGGGACCATGTCCACTATGTCCGTGACCGAGGAGATCCGCGTCCGGCTCTCGGCCTGGTGCACCGCGCGCATCCCGGACGCGGAGCGCCGGACGCGGCAGATCGGCTACACCACCCAGGGCGGCGAGATCACGATCATCGACCGGCGCGCGCCGGCCTACCCGGAGCTGGGCACGGCCTGGTCCACCACCGCGCTGGCCCTGATCCGCGACGACGACCCGCAGCCCGGCGCGTGGACGCTGTACCGCCCGTCGGGCGACGACGGCTGGGAGCGGGTGGCCACCGGCGAGGACCCGCTGACGCTGCTGGAGCAGGTGCGGGACTGACCCGGCCGGTCAGCCGGCCCGGCCCACCGGGGCCGGTCGGGGGCAGGGCATGGACGGCATCGCCGCCGGGGCCGCGGCCTGCAGCCCCGGCGGCCGG
>JASLAP010000407.1 GCA_030147065.1 Pseudonocardia sp.
CGAGCAGCGGCTCGTCCTCCTCGTGCCAGTCGAAGGCGGCGAAGTCGAGGACGACGTGGCCGGCCAGGTCGGGTTCATGCAGCCGGAACCCGGCCCCCGCCGCGACGGTGGCGCCGGCGACGACGTCGAGCGGCTCGCCGTCGGCGGTGTGCGCCCCGAACGGGATCGACGGGTCGAGGATCGGCCGGTCGGACACCTCCGGCAGCGGCAGTCCGGTGTCCTCGGCCACCGGACCGACGGCGGCGCCGGGCCGCAGCTCGGCCAGCACGTCGGCGGCCGGGAACGCGAAGGTGGGAACCACCCGCCGCGGTTCCCACAGCAGCACCGCGGCCGTCGAGTCGGCCACCGGCTCGCCGCCCAGCGCGGCCCGGATCCGCTTGCCGGTCGGTTCGTACCGCGTCTCGACCAACCGGCCCGTCAGCGCGTCGCGCAGCCGCGTGCTCATGGCCCGAGGATGCTCCTCCCGGTGCCCGGCGTCATCCGTCGACGGGGGAAATCCCGGCGGTCAGCCGGGCCCGCCGGCGAGCAGGCGCACCAGCGACACCGCCGCGACCACCAGCCCGATCACCGAGCCGACCACCCCCAGGACCAGCAGCACCCGCACGACCAGCGACCAGTCGAACCGGTACCCGGTGAAGTCGAACGGGAACACCGACAGCACCCGGACCACCGCCACCAGCCCGACCCCGGTCGTCACCAGGTCGCCGGCCTTGCGCAACACCGGGCTGCCGACCAGGAAGCTGACCACGTCGGCGGCGATGCCGACCACCAGGGTGAGGGTGACCGGCCCGAGCACCAGTTCGGTGTCGGGGGTGAGGAACGGGAGCGCCTGCCAGCCGGGCCGGACGAGAGCGGCGTAGAGCATCGCGGCGTTGACCAGGGCGGCGATCAGGTACCCGGTGCGGGCGGCCGCCGACGGCGGCGCGGGGGCCGTGCGGTAGCTCGTCATCGCCATCCTCCTGACGTGCTGTGACGGTCCGACGCCAGGAACGGCGCGCCGCCGGCGGCAGGGCCGAAGGGCCCCCGCGGGCCGGCACCGGGTGCCCGTCCCGCGGGCCCCGGGGCGGGCCGCCGCGGGTTACGGTGCCGCTGGCCGCGACCGTCGTGGACCGGGGAAGGGTGAGGTCGGCAGTGGAGGAAGCAGCAGTGTCCGCAGCAGTGTCCGAGGACGCGTGGTGGCGCAGCGCGGTCGTCTACCAGGTCTACATCCGCAGCTTCGCCGACGGGAACGGTGACGGCCTCGGGGACGTCCCGGGCCTGCGGGCCCGGCTCGACCACATCGCCGACCTCGGCGCGGACGCGGTGTGGATCAACCCGTGGTACCCGTCGCCGATGGCCGACGCCGGATACGACGTCGCCGACTACCGCGACGTCGAACCGCGGTTCGGCACCCTGGCCGAGGCCGAGGCGCTGATCGACGAGGCGCACGCCCGCGGCCTGCGGGTGCTGCTGGACATCGTGCCCAACCACACCTCCAGCGAGCACCCGTGGTTCCGCGAGGCGGTGGCCGCCGGCCCGGGCTCACCGGCGCGCGGGCGCTACCTGTTCCGGCCGGGCCGCGGGGCGGACGGCGACCAGCCGCCCAACGACTGGCGGTCGATCTTCGGCGGCCTGGCCTGGACCCGGGTCACCGAGCCCGACGGCCGGCCCGGCGAGTGGTACCTGCACCTGTTCGACCCCGGCCAGCCCGACGTCAACTGGGAGCACCCGGAGGTGCGCGCGGACTTCGCCGACACCCTGCGGTTCTGGTTCGACCGCGGGGTGGACGGGTTCCGGATCGACGTGGCCCACTCGCTGATCAAGGAACCGGGCCTGCCGGACGTCGGCGAGCGGAGCTGGCCGGCCGAGAAGGTCGAGGTGGACGGCGAGCTGGTGCGGGCCCCGTGGACCGCGCACCCGCACTGGGACCGCGACGAGGTGCACGAGGTCTACCGGGAGTGGCGCGAGCTGGCCGACTCCTACGACCCGCCGCGGGTGTTCGTCGCCGAGGCGTGGGTGGACGAGCCGGAGCGGCTGTCCCGCTACATCCGCCGCGACGAGCTGCACACCGCGTTCAACTTCAACTACCTGGTCAGCCCGTGGCAGGGCCCGGCGATGCGCAAGACCATCGAGGAGACCGTGGCCGAGCACGTCGCCGTCGGGGCCCCGCCGACCTGGGTGCTGTCCAACCACGACGTGGCCCGGCACGTGTCCCGCTACGCCCGGGTCGACCAGTCCGCCCCGATCCGCCGCCTCGGCCCGGACACCCCCTTCGACCTGGCCGTGGGCACCCGCCGGGCCCGGGCGGCGGTGCTGCTCACCCTGGGCCTGCCCGGCGGGGCCTACGTCTACCAGGGCGAGGAGCTGGGCCTGCCGGAGGTCGAGGACCTGCCCGAGGACGTCCTGCAGGACCCCACCTGGGTGCGCTCCGGGCGCACCGACCGCGGTCGGGACGGCTGCCGGGTGCCGATCCCCTGGTCCGGGGACGCCCCGCCGTACGGCTTCGGCTCCGGCCCGACGACCTGGCTGCCGCAGCCGGCCGACTGGGGCCCGCTGACCGTCGAGGCGCAGACCGGCGACCCGGCGTCGATGCTGGAGCTCTACCGCGCGGCGCTGCGGCTGCGCCGGGAGAACCCGGCCCTGGGCGACGGCACGCTGCGCTTCCGCGACGACCTCGGCCCCGACGTCGTCGCCTTCGACCGCGACCCCGGCTTCACCTGCGTGGTGAACATGGGCGGGGCACCGGTGCCGCTGCCGCCCGGGGAGGTCCTGCTGGCCAGTGTGGACCTCCCCGGGGACGGCACGCTCCCCGGCGACGCGGCGGCCTGGGTGGCTCGCTGAGCCCCGCTCAGACGCCGGCCAGGTCGCGCTCCTTCGGGTCGGGGCCGTACTGGTTGGCGCCCCGGGTGCCGTTCAGGGCGTAGAGCACGACGAGCGCGATCCAGCCGATGATCGGCAGCAGGACGAGCAGCAGCCACCACGCGGAACGGTCGGTGTCGTGCAGTCGGCGAACGGCGACGGCCAGGCTGGGAATCAGCACCAGGAGGTTGTACATGCCGGCGAGCAGTCCCGGCTGGACCGACCAACCGGCGCCCCCGGTCCCCGACCAGCTGGTGAAGCCCCCCGTTCCCAGCAGCGCGTCCAGGGCCGTGAGCACCGCCCCGATCAGCGCGTTGAACAGGATGAACATCCAGATCTCCCGGCGCCGCGCGCGTCCGGAGAAATCGACGTACTGCTTGAGGACCTTGACGTACCAGTTCATTTCCCCACCCATCGGACGCTGATCCAGATCGCCGGAACAATGGCACCGCGACGGGTTCCACGGCAGCCCGTGGCGGAGAGTTGCGACGTGCGGCGCAAAGCCGCTGCTCCGACGCCCCGCCATCGCACGCCGTTCGTCCGAATCGTCTGTCCGCTGTGGATGACCGGCCGCCGGAGCCGGCAGTCCGATGTGCACCCGGGAGTGCGGCCGGAGCGCGGCCCGCCCCGGCTCAGTACGGTGGCGGCCGTGAGCTCCCGCGTCCGCTCGTTCCTGGCCGGCGTCCTCGTCGGCAACAGCGCCCCGCACCTGGCCACCGCGGTCACCCGCCGCCGCCACCTCACCCCGCTCGCCGGCCGCGGCTCCGGGCCGGCGGTGAACGGCCTGTGGGGCGGGCTCAACCTGCTCGGCGGCCTGCTGCTGCTCTCCCCGGACAGCCACCGCGAGCCCGGCCGGTGGGACGACGACCTGCTCGCGTTCGAGGGCGGCGTGCTGGCGCTGGCCGCCTGGATGGTGCTCAGCGAGCGGACGATGCGCACCAACACCCGGCCCTGACCGGGTGGTGGATCTGGCGGTCGTGGTCGTGCACGGCCTGGGCTCCCAGCGGCCCGACTACGCCGACGGCCTGCGGGAGCGGGTGTCGCGGCGGTTGCGGAAGCGGGGCGTGGACCCGGACACGATCGCCTGGGAATCGATCTTCTGGGCCGACCTGATCGAGCCGCGGCAGCGGGACTACCTGCGCCGCGCCCGGCAGGTGGGGCCCCTGCGCTGGCTCTGGCTGCGCGAGCAGGTGGTGCGCGGCCTGGGCGACGCGGCCGCCTACCGGAACCTCGACCGGCCGACCCCGACCTACGCCGCCATCCACGACCGCATCCGGGAGCGGATCAGCGCGCTGTACGCGGGCCCGCTCGGATCGCGCCCGGTGCCGATGGTGGTGCTGGCGCACTCGCTCGGGTCGCACATCGTGTCCTCCTACGTCTGGGACACCCAGCGCGGCCGGGACACCGGCGCGGACCCCGCCGCCGACCCGTTCGAGCGCATGCAGCGGCTGACCGGCCTGATCACCTTCGGGTCCCCCATCCCGCTGTTCACCTTCGCCCACGAGCCCGTCCTGCCGATCGCGTTCCCGGACCCGGCGCTGCCCCCCGACCTGGCGCGGCGGGCCAGGTGGCTGAACCTCTACGACCCCGACGACGTCATGGGCTACCCGCTGCGGCCGCTGAGCCCGCAGTACGCCGCGACCGTCGAGGCCGACGTCCGGATCAACGTCGGCGGCCTCCTGCGGTCGTGGAACCCGGCATCGCACCTCGGCTACTGGACCGACCGGCAGTTCGTCGGCCCGGTCACCGACCAGCTGGTGCGGCTGCTGCCCACCGGCTGACCCGGGCGGGGCCGCTGGCGGCCGGTCGCCCGCCGGACCCGCTCACCTCCAGGGCCGCGCCGGTGCGGTCGCAGCGGAGAACCCGGCGACCGGCCGACGATCGGCGCCGCGGGTCGGGCGGTGGTGCTCCGGGTCGCCGGGCGGCCGGCCGCGGGTGACGATCGGACCGATGAGCATCGAACGGGTGAACGCGCTGCCGACCGGGCACCCGGAACGCATGCGTCCCGCCGACCCGGATCCCGCGGCGGACGGTGGACCCCGCGCCAGCTCCGGAACCGCGCTGCGCCAGGTCCTGCCCGTCGTGCTGGCGTCGGCCCTGCTGCCGGGGCTCGGCCACGTCCTGCTGGGGCGGCGGCGGACCGGGGGCGCGATCCTCGCGGTGGTCGGGCTGGGAGCCCTGGCGGCGACCGTCGTCGTGGTCCGGACCGAGCGCGCCGAGCTGCTGTCGGCGCTGGTCTCGGGGCCGGTGCTGGTGGCCGTCACCGCCGGGTGCGTGGTGCTCGCGATCGGCTGGGCGGCGACGATCGTGCACACCTACGTCCTCACCCGGCCGGGCACCCTGCCGGCGCCGCAGCGGCTGGTCGGCGCCGCCGTGGTGATCGCGCTGTGCACGGCGGTCACGGTGCCGCTCGGCGTCGCCGCGGATCTCGCGCACACCCAGCGCACCCTGCTCGACGACGTGTTCGCACCCCCCGCGGCCGCCCCGCCCCGGCCGAGCCCGACGACCGCGGCCGAGCCGGCGGCGAGGTTCCCCCACCGCAGGCTCTCCGTCCTGCTGCTCGGCAGCGACGCCGGACCGGACCGGACCGGGACCCGCACCGACACGATGATCGTGGCGAGCATGGACACCCGGACCGCGGAGACGATCCTGATCGCGCTGCCCCGCAACATCCAGCGCGCGCCGTTCCCGGCCGGGTCGGCGATGGCCCGGCGCTTCCCCGACGGGTTCCGCGACCCCGCCCGGCCGCTCTCCGGCGACCACCTGCTCAACGCCGTGTACGGCTACGGCCACGCCAACCCCGCGGTGGCCCCGCCCGGTCCGACCGACGACCCGGGGGTGAACCTGCTGATGTCGACGATCGAGGAGATGCTCGGGCTGCGGCTCGACCACTACGTGGCCGTCGACATGGACGGGCTCGCCGCGATCGTCGACGCGCTCGGCGGGGTGACTGTCGACGTCGGCCCGGTGCGCCTGCCGATCGGCGGCGTCACCCCGAGCGGGCGGCGCGTCCAGCCCGACGGCTACCTCGAACCCGGGGTGCAGCACCTCGACGGCCACCAGGCCCTGTGGTTCGCCCGGTCCCGCCGCGACTCCGACGACTACGACCGGATGACCCGGCAGCGCGAGCTCATCACCGCGCTGCTCGCCCAGAACAGCCCCGCCGAACTGCTGACCCGCTTCCGCGCGGTGGCCGTGGCCGCCCGCGACGGCATCACCACCGACATCCCCCGCTCGCTGCTGCCCGCGCTGGTCTCGCTGCTCGACGAGCACGGCATGCCGCAGCCGCGGACCCTGTCCTTCGACCCGAACCTCCCCGACCCCAGCTCCCCCGACGGCGGCTTCCGCCCCGCCCGACCCGACGTCGGGTACATGCGCCGGACGGTGCGCGAGGCGATATCCGACGCCGCGCCGGACAGCGGGCCGGCGAAGACCGGGGCGCGGACGCCCGGGGACGGGTGAGGGGACGCGCAGGTCTCCGGCGTCCGTTCCCCGACCGCTCACGGTCGGTCACTCCTCGCGATGCGGGCCACCCGAAGGTAGGAAGGAGCCATGCGTCCGTCAGCCGAGTCCGGTGTACCGACCTGGCTCGCCGACGAACTGACCACCGTCCCGGACATCGACGCGTTCGCCGGCGTCGACGAGTTGGCCGAGCAGACGGCGCGGCTGGCCGCCGCGCACCCGGACACGATCACCAGTCGGGTCGTCGGTCACTCGGCCAGGGGCGAAGCACTCACCTGCCTGACCGTCGACGGCGGGCCGACCGCCCGGGCCGACGCCGTGGTGTTCGGCCTGGCGCACCCGAACGAGCCCGCCGGCAGCCTGACCAGCCTGCACCTCGCCGGGCGGCTAGCGGCCGATCGAGCGCTACGCCGGGGGCTCGGTCTGCACTGGCACATCGTCCCCGTCATCGATCCGGACGGGTTGCGGCTCAACGACGGCTGGCTGCGCGGCCCGTTCACCCGCGAGCACTACACCCGGACGTTCTACCGGCAGGCGTCCGACGAGCAGATCGACTGGAACTTCCCGCTGGGGGGTGAATCGACGCGGTCGGCGCACCGCCGGCCGGACGAGACGGTCGCGCTGATGCACCTGATCGACGGTTACCGCCCGGCCCTGCTGGCATCGCTGCACAACGGCGAGTTCGGCGACGTCTACTACTACGTCGGCCGCAAAGACCCGCAGTGGAACGACCCGCAGCTGACCGCCACCCTCCAGCAGATCCCCGCCGCACTGGATATGGCGATCTACCGCGGTGTGCCGGAGTCCCCCTGGGCCCGGCGCACCTCCGACGGTGTCTACCGCCCCCTCGACATCCACGACTCGATCGCCTACGAGCGCGCCGCCGGCCGGCACCCGAGCATTCCGACCGGCAACTGCAGCAGCGTCTACGCCGCCGAGCGGGGCGCGTTGTCCCTGATCCCGGAGGTACCGTACTGGCGGGATCCGCGCACCTCGGACAGCAGTCCGTCGAGGGTGGCGCTCGCCGAGACGTTGTTCGAGGCGGGCGAGCGGCTCGCCGAGATCGGCAGCACGCTGGCCGCCGCGCTGGACGCCATCGGTGGGGTCCCCCTGCGGGGCTCCCGCTTCCTCCGGGCCGGCCGGCACTTCACCGACGCGGTCACGGCCACCGCGATCGACACGATGCGCCGGGCGACGCGGTCGTCCCCGGAGCGCTTGGCGACCGTCGCCGAACGTGCGTCGACCGAGAACTCGGTTCACCTGTACCGGCTCCGCCACACCGGGATCATGATCCGGGCGCTGGACGCGGAGATCGCCGCCGGGAACCGGCACGAGGTGATCCATTCCGTCCGGGCGGAACTCGTCACGCAGCACGCCACATGGTCGGCCGAGGATGTGGAGGCCTCGAAGGTCGCCGGCGTGGTCCGGAACTCGATCGGCTCGATGATCGCGGTCCAGTACGGCTCGATCATCGGCACTGCGGATCGCGTCGCCGGCACCCGCTGAGCGCACTTCCGCGATTGCCGACCTGGAGACATCCGGCCGTCTTCCGCGCATACTGGGAACCCGCCGACCGAAGGGCACAGTCGCGCATGCACCCCGACGGGTACGCCCGCCACGTGCGTGAGCTGCATCGACTGGCCCGCTGGGTGTTCGACGAACTCCGCGCGGAGTTCCCGGTCGCCGACACCCTCCCGGTCCGCCTCGACCACGTCGAGCGCCTGACCGGGACCACGATCGAGGAGGAGCACGCCGTCGCGGCGCTGGTCTGCGCCCAACTGCTGTTCCGGGCAACCCGAATGCCGGAAGAGGCCCAGCCCCGTCATGTCGTGGCCCTGTGCGACATCACCGATCAGGCACTGATCAACCTGATGGAGGAATCGGACAACGTCGGCGCCTTGCCGATCGTCCGGCACGCCCACGAGCGCATCTGCACGCTCGGCATGAACCTGGCATTTCTCGCCGATCCCGGTGCACCCGACTTCACCGGGTGGCCCGAATAGACCACCCGACCCTCTCGCGGTGCGTCAGGTCCGGCGAGGACCGATGGCCTGCTGGTACAGCTCCAGCTTCTCGGAGTTCAGCCGGCTGTTGGTCTCCGCGAGGGCCCGGAGGATCTTGTCGCTGCCCTCGGTCTGCACGATCGCCTCGGACCGGTCGAGCACGACCTCACGCACGTAGTCCGACAGCGTCTGGCCCCGGAACGCGGCCACCGTCTCCACGAGTCGTCGATCCTGGGCGGACAGCCGGAAGCACAGCGGGGTGGACGACTCTCGTGGCATGACGCACGATCCTTCGGTCGCAGGTGCTGCGCAGCAGCTCAGTTCCAGGGCGGGACGCTTCCGCTCCCGGACGCCTGACTGTCTAACAGAATACGCAAGACAGCCATGTGCGCAAGGAGGCCACCCGACGAGACCGCGCGCCCCCCACCGGACCCCTACCTCGGCACCGAGGACCCCGCCCCCGACGCCGGTGTCTCACCCTCCGGCGCGACCTGGAAGATGGCCTCGACCTCCTGCCTGGTCCGCTCCTGCCGGATCTCCTCCTGCAGGCGGGCCCGCTCGTCGAGCAGGACGTCGATCTCCCGCGGCAGGCTCGTCCGTCGACCCGGCGATCGGCGCAGCGCGAGCGCCCTCCAGCAGTCGACGTACCGCCGGCCGTCCTGGACGGTCGCGATCCCGTCGCGGTGCCGGGACCTGATCTCACTCATCTCCGCGTGCACCCCGCACACGTCGTCGAGGAGATCGGCGCCGTGGCCGGTGGCGACCACGCGCGACGACCCGAACTCTGTAGGCCGGTCCACGCCCACCCCCGATCGGTTCACCGCGGCGGACGTGTCGTACGAGCTGTTCCCCCAGTGCTGCGCACTACGCCGATACGGTGTTGCCTGAACGATACGCAACCACCATGGCGTACATCAAGATTTTTTTTGTTGCACGGAGGTGCACGTGGCACGTCGGAGCTCGGGATCGCAGCTGGCACGGCGCCGGCTGGGCACCAGCCTGCGCAAGCTCCGCGAGGACGCCAACATCCGGATCGACGCGGCCGCCCGGGAACTCGAGTGCTCGACGGCGAAGATCAGTCGACTGGAGAACGGCCTGGGCCCGGCCAAGCTGTGGGACGTCCGGATCCTGCTCAACCTCTACGGGGTGCAGGACCCGGATTCCCGCGAGCAGCTGGAGCACTGGGCGCGCGACAGCAAGGCAGTGGGCTGGTGGGAGTCCGACGCGGACCTGACCACGGACGACTTCTCCCGTTACCTGGCCGCGGAGACCGAGGCCGCCCGGGTGCGGATCTACTGCGCCCCCCAGCTGCCGAGCCAGCTCCAGACCCCCGCCTACGCCCGGGCGCACATCGCCGCCATCCACCCCGACTGGTCGTCGTCGGACGTCGACCGCTTCGCCGAGCTGCGCGGAGCCCGCCGGGCCGCGCTGCTCCAGGTCGACGACCCGCTCACGCTCGACGTCATCGTCGACGAGGGAGCGGTGCGGCGCCGGGTGGGATCCAGGGAGATCCACGCCGAACAATTGCGCTGGCTGGCCGACACGCTCGACGAGTTCGAGGCGGCGGGGCGAACGGACCTGACCTTCCGCATCCGCCCCTTCACGGCCGGACCGAACCGAGCCGTCGGGACCTTCACCATATTCGAACCGCAACGACCCGACCTCGACCCGACGATTGCGAACACCGAAGACGCCTTCGGCGAGTCGTGGGCCGAGGGAAAGGAGGTCGAACAACTCGTCGCCCTCTTCGCCCAGCTCACCGACCTCGCGCTCGGTCAGGCCGATTCCCGAGCACTGCTGAGGCAGATCCTGGCCGCGGTATGACCCGTCAGGCTCGAGCAGCCGGCAGCGCGGCACGGCGAACCCGTCCGCTCACGCACCGCAACACCGGCGCACAGCCGGCGCGGGCGGTCGGAACAGGCGCGGTGGCGCCGTCCCTGCATGGCCGACCGTGGCGGGGGAATGATCATCGAATGGATGCGTCGCTCCAGCTACTACACAGAGTGAGACCAGTTCGGGCGGGACTCCGGCGGCCGGCAGGAAGCAGAAGGAAGGATCCCGATGCAGGCGGCGCGGACCGGGTGGCTAGTCTTCCCCGGTCCCGCGCACTCCCCGACGCGTACGGACGTTCCGCACGACCGGCCACCAGGAGGCCACAGGTGGGGTTCACGCCTGCCGCGTACCGGCGTGAACACGCCTGCGCCGTGCGCGTCGACGCCACCTCTCCCCCTGCACCGCAGTTCGACCGGCTGATCGCCGGCAGCGAACTGCGACCGGTCCACGAACGTTTCCTTGCCGACGGCGGTTCCGCATTCCGGGATTCGAATGTTCCCGCCGTCGGAAAGGCCCCCGAATGACCGCGCCCGAGCTCGCCGCCGCCCTTGCCACCCCAGGGGAGGGGCAATTCCGAAAGTCCTCGTTCTGCGCGAATGATTCGTGCGTAGAGGTGGCGATCGCTCGTGACGAGATCTTGGTACGTGACGGCAAGAACCGACAGGCTCCCCTGCTGCACTTCTCCCCCACCGCCTGGGCCACCTTCCTCACCGCCGTGTCCACCGGCGACCTCGTCCGGTCCACCCAGGACTGACGCTCCCCCGGAGACCACAGAGGCCGGGCCCGTCGGGCCCGGCCTCTTGCCTGTTCAACGTCTCACGTTTACCGTATACGTATCACGGCGGTGAAGGAGACGGACATGTTCGGTGTGGCAGTAGGTGGGCTGGGCCTGCTCGCGGCGCTGGCCATCGTGATCGGCTTGCGGAGCGATCGGGAAGCCCGAACCGCGGCCTGGTCGCGGATCGCCACCGCCCGGCGGATCAACGCCGAGAAC
>JASLAP010000489.1 GCA_030147065.1 Pseudonocardia sp.
GAGCGATTCGCCGCGCGCGGCGAAGGCGGCGACACCGTCCGGATCGGACACCGCGCCGCCGGGGTGCGCGAGCCCGGCCACCAGCCACGGCAGGGCCAGCACCAGGGTCGCGCCGGCCGACCACGGCAGCCCGCGGCGGCCGGACAGGGCCACCGCGACCCCGCCCGCGAGCAGCGACCCGGTGGGGGTGAGCGCGGCCGGAGCCATGGCCAGCACCAGCCGGGCGAGCGGCGCGGAGCCCGGACCCGCGCGCAGGGCGAGCGCGGCCCGGGCCACCCAGGGCAGCGCGGCGTACCCGGCGAGCAGGCTCCAGTGCCCCATCAGCAGGCGTTCGGCCAGGTACGGGTTCCAGCCGTAGGCCAGTCCGGCGACGGCCGGGGCGCACCAGGAGCCGGGCCCGGTGCCGGCCGGGACCAGCCGGGCCGCGCCGATCACCGCAGCCGCCACGACCGCCACCAGCACGGCCTTCTGCAGCAGGTCGCCGGGCACGACGGCGGTCAGCGCGGCGACGACGGCGTCCCCCGGCACCGCGCGCGGCAGCGCCGAGCCCAGGCCCAGGGCGTCCGGGGTGAGGTGCTGGCGGGGCACGAACACCATGTCGCCGACCAGCACGAACCCCGGCGCGAGCACGGGCGCGGTCACCACCAGCGCGACGGCGGCGCCGAGCGCGCGGACCGGCCAGCGCCCACCCGCTCCGTCCACACCGTCCTCCGCCCGCCCGGGGAGCGCCACCGTACCCACGCCGCTGCCCCGCGGACCGCACTCCGACCTCGTGAGCGGGAAACGGTGCGGGAACACTGTCATCCACTCACGACCCCGTGCTGGGCGGTGGCGCGATGACCGGGGTGCTGGCCCGGCCCGCGCGGGTGGGCCGGCCGGCGCTCACCGCGCTGGCCGTGTCGCTCACCCTGGTCGGCGCGAACGCGGTCGCCTACGCGTTCACCGTGCTGGCCG
The DNA here is from genome assembly GCA_030147065.1 of Pseudonocardia sp. GTDB lineage: Bacteria > Actinomycetota > Actinomycetes > Mycobacteriales > Pseudonocardiaceae > Pseudonocardia. The sequence goes on from JASLAP010000489.1 coordinate 955, forward strand.
CGCGGACGCTGTCGCCCGCGTCCTACGGCGAACTGGCCGCCCTGCTCGGCGTGCTGCTGATCGGCGTCGTACCGGCCACCGGGCTGCAGACCGCCGGTGCGCTGGCCCTGGCCGGTCCGGCCCCCGACCGCACCACACCCCGCCAGGTGCACGCGGCCGCCTTGGCGGTCGCCGCGGGGGTGGGGGCCTGCGCGCTGGCCGGGGCGGCCCCGGTCGCCGCACTGCTGCACCTGCCCGATCCGGCCACCGCGCTCTGGCTGGCCGCGCTGCTGGTGCCGCACACCGTCCTGGGCGGCTACCTGGGCATCCTGCAGGGCACCGGCCGGTTCGGCCGGGTCGCCGCGGTGACCGCGGTGTTCACCGTGGGCAAGACCGCAGGGGCCATCGCCGGGCTGCTGGTCGGCGGCACGCCGGGCGCCGCGCTGGCCGGCATGGCGGCCGGGGCCGCGTTCGGGGCCGGCGTCGGGTGGCTGAGCTGCGGGACCCCGTCGCCGAGCCCCGCCGGGTCCGGTGCGCTGGTCCGCCGGGCGCTGCCGGCCGCCGCCGCGCTGCTCGGTTTCGTGGTGCTGACCAGCGTGGACGTCGTGCTGGCCCGGCACTGGCTGCCGGCCGCCGAGGCCGGCGGGTACGCCGTCGGCGCGATCATCACCAAGGTCGTGTTCTGGCTGCCGCAGGGGGTCGCGGTGGTGGTGCTGCCCCGGCTGGCCGACCCGCGCCACCGCGGGCGGGCCACCGCGGTCGCCGTCGCGGTCACCGCCGGGCTGGGCGCGGTGCTCACCCTGGGCGTGCTCGGGCTGGGGGCACGGGCGCTGCCGATGATCGGCGGCGCCGCCTACGGGGCCGGGATCGGCGCCCCCGGCTGGCTGTTCGCGGTGCTGGGCACAATGCTCGCCGTGGCCCAACTCCTGCTCTACTCCGGAATCGCCGCGACCGACCGGATCGCCGGCGCCGCGGTGTGGCTCGCGGTCGTCGCCGAGGTCGTGGCGGTCGCCGCCCTGGCCGCGGGCGGCCGCGCTTCGGTGGCGGCGATCGCCTGCTGCGCGACGGCGGCGGCGACGCTGCTGGTCGCGGCCGGGCTGGTCCGCCAGCGCGCCGCCGGGCAGGTCGCGTGATGCGCCCGGGCCGGACGGTCACGCTGGCTGCGCGGCTGGCAACCGTGCTGGCCGGCGCCGCGCTGCTCGCCGGGTGCACCGCCGAACCGGCGACCGCCGAGCTGCCCCCGGCCGGGGAGTTGCTGTCGCGGTCCGCCGACGCGATGCGCGGGGTGAGCACGGCGGCGGTGGCGATCGACGTCGACCCGGCGGTGACCGCCGTCCCGGTGCGCACCGCGACCGGCCGGGTCACCGCGGACGGCCGCGCCGAAGGCACCGCGGTGCTGGCGCTGTTCGGTGGGCCGCCGCTGGAGTACCAGCTGGTGGTGGCCGATGCCACGCTCTACCTCAAGGGTCCGACCGGCGACTTCAGCCGGCTGCCGGTGAGCTCGGTGGCCGGGCTCTACGACCCGACCGCGATCCTGGACCCCGATCGCGGCGCCGCGGCCCTGCTCTCCGCGGCCGACGCCGGTACCACCACCGCCCGCGAGGAGGTCGACGGCATCGACGCGCACCGGGTCGAGGCGACCTTCGGCGCCCAGCAGGTCGGGGCGCTCGTGCCCGGGGTGACCGAGCCGGTGCCCGGGGTGGTGTGGCTGGACGCGGCGACGAACCGGCTGGTCCGCGCGGAGCTGGCGCTGCCGGACGGGCCGGCGGGTGCCGGTGGACCGGTGACCGTCCGGTTCTCCGACTACGACGCGCCCGTCGACATCACCCCGCCGGCCTGACCGTGATCCTCCCGCTCGCCCGCACCGGGCGCCCCCGGCTGGCCGTCGGCGTCGGCTCGGCGGCGGTGCTGCTCGCCGCGCTGGACGCCTACGTCGTGGTGACCCTGCTGGTGGAGATCATCACCGACCTGGCGGTGCCGCTGAACCGGCTGGAGCGGGCCACCCCGCTGGTCACCGCCTACCTGCTCGGCTACGTCGCGGCGATGCCGCTGCTCGGCCAGGTCTCCGACCGGTTCGGCCGCCGACCGGTGGTGCAGGTGTGCCTGGCGGTGTTCGCCGTGGGTTCGGTGCTCACCGCGATCGGGCCCGACCTGACCAGCGTCGTCGCCGGGCGGGCGGTGCAGGGCCTGGCCGGCGGGGCACTGCTGCCGGTGACGATGGCGCTGGTCGGCGACCTCGTCGCGGAGCGCTCGCGACCGGCGGCGCTCGGCCTGGTCGGTGCCGCGCAGGAACTGGGCAGCGTGATCGGCCCGCTGTACGGGGCCGGGCTCGCCGCGCTGACCGGCTGGCGCGGGGTGTTCTGGGTCAACCTGCCGCTGGCCCTGGCCGCCATGGTCGCGGTGCAGCTGGCCCTGCCCGGCCGCGACCGGGCGGCCGGAGCCGGCCGGCGGATCGACGTGGTCGGCGGGTTGCTGCTGGCCGTCGCGCTGGCCCTGCTGGTGGTCGGGCTCTACAACCCGGAGCCCGCCCGCGCGGCGCTGCCGCCGTGGGGCTGGCCGGTGCTGGGCGCGGCCGTGGTGGTGCTGGTCGCGTTCGGCGTCTGGGAGGCGCGGGCGCGCACCCGGCTGCTGGACCCGGCGGGGGTGGCCGGGCGCCCGCTGGCCGCCGCGCTGCTGGTCAGCCTGCTGGCCGGGGCCGCGCTGCTGGTGACCCTGGTCGACGTCGAGCTGTTCGCGCAGACCCTGCTCGGCCGCGACGCCACCGGCGCCGCCCTGCTGCTGGTCCGGTTCCTGGTCGCGCTGCCGGTCGGCGCGGTGCTGGGCGGGCTGGCGGCCCGCCGGTTCGGCGACGCACCCGTCGCGGTGCTGGGGATGGGCCTGGCGGCGGTGGCCTACTGGCTGATGGCCGGCTGGCCGGCCGACCCGGTCGCCGCCGTCCGGCTGGCCGGGCTGTCCGTGCTGGACACCGACCTGGTGCTGGCCGGGCTGGGCCTCGGGCTGGTCATCGGCCCGGTGTCGGCGGCCGCGCTGGGCGCGGTCCCGCCGGACCGGCACGGCGTCGCCTCGGCCGCGGTGGTGGTCGCGCGCACCGCCGGGATGCTGGTCGGGGTGGCCGCGCTGACCGGGTGGGGGCTGCACCGGTTCACCGAGCTGACCGCCGGCCTGAGCACCCCGCTGCCGTTCGACCCGACCGGGGCGGTCGTGGACCCGGCGGTCTACCAGCGCCGGCTCGCCGAGTACACCGAGGCGGTGAACGCCGCGCTGCTCACCGAGTACCGGGAGATCTTCGGGCTGACCGCGGTGCTGTGCGCCGCCGGTGCGCTGGCCGCGGTGGGCCTGGCGCGGCGGCGCTGACGGGCACCGCCGCTGGGCTCCGGTCAGCCGTCGGCGCGGTCGCTCAACCCGGCTCCGACGCCGGCGGCCTGCGCGCAGTGGGCGCAGCAGAAGAAGCGGCCCTGGGCCTGCACGCCGTGCCCGACCACCTTGCACCCGCAGTGCTCGCACACCGGCGCCATCCGGTGGATGGCGCACTCGAAGCTGTCGAACACGTGCACGGCGCCCTGGGCGTGCACCTCGAAGGCCATGTCGTAGTCGTTCCCGCACACCTCGCAGCGAGCCATTCCGTCCTCCCTCGTCCGTCGTGCTCTTCGGGTACCCGGGCCGCCCTGCGGGAACGCCCTCCGCGTCACAGCCGGATCGGCGGGTGCACCGGTGGCCCGTGGTGCGCCGAGCGCAGGTGCGGGGGGCGGGGACGGGCCTCCGCAGCCAGCGTGTCCAGGAACGCGGCGGTCACCGGGTCGGGCTCGCTGCGGGTGTAGGCGGACAGGGTCCGGGTGATCGGCGGGTCCGGCCAGCGCAGGGCCCCGTCGAAGGCCGGCGGGACGATGTTGGCCGGGGCCAGGGTGGGCCCGATGCCGGCCGCGGCGAGCACCGGCGCGGTGGCGGTCTGCCCGGTGCGCACGCCCGCCCGCGGGGTGAACCCGGCGACGGCGCAGGCCCGGTCGAGCACGTCGGCCAGACCGTGGCCGGGGGCGTAGTGCACCCAGTGGCGGTCGGCGAGGGCGGCCAGGTCCAGCCGGGGCGCGTCCGCGGGCGCCGCTGCGGGGTCGTCGGCCGGCAGGACCAGCACGAACTCCTCCTCACCGAGCCGGTGGACCGGTCCTGCCCAGCCCGGCGGCACCGAGCCCACGCCGATGTCGGCCTGCCCGGCCGCCATCGCCGCCGCCAGCTCGTCGACGTGGCGGTGCTCGATCAGCCGGACGCGGACGTCGGGGTGGGCGCGGTGCCAGGCCCGCAGCACGGGCGGGAGGATCCCGAGCGCCACCGAGTAGACGGTGGCCAGCTCCAGCTCCCCGCCGTCCAGCCCGACCGCCTGGCGGGCGGCGAACCGGGCCCGTTCGGCGTCGGCCAGCGCGGCCCGGGCGTGCGGCACCAGCGCCCGGCCCATCGGGGTGAGCCGCACCGCGCGCGGCAGCCGTTCCAGCAACCGCCCGCCGACCTGCTCCTCCAGCGCCCGGACCTGGTGCGACAGCGCCGGCTGGGTGACGTGCAGCGCGGCGGCGGCCCGGGTGAACGAGCCGGTGTCCACGACGGTCACCAGGTACTCCAGCTGCCGCAGGCTGAACATGCACTGATCTTATGATAAGTCGCAGAACTATGCATTGGACTCATCCCCAGGATGGCCCGATGCTCGGAGCATGAGCAGTCAGGACAAGGTGGCGCTGGTCGTCGGCGCCCAGGGCGTCATCGGGCGCACGCTCGTCGAGCACCTCGCGGGCCTCGGCGACTGGCAGGTGATCGGGCTGTCCCGGCGGCGCGGCGCGCCGGCCGAGCGGGTTCGGCACGTCCAGGTCGACCTGCTGGACCCGGCCGACTGCCGGGAAAAGCTCGGCGGCCTGCGCGAGGTGACGCACGTCTTCTACACCGCGTACCAGGACCGGCCGTCGTGGTCGGCGCTGGTGGCGCCGAACCTGGCGATGCTGCGCAACGTCGTCGAGACCGTCGACGAGGCCGCCCCCGGGCTGCGGCACATCAGCCTGATGCAGGGCTACAAGGTCTACGGCGCGCACCTGGGCCCGTTCCGCACCCCGGCCCGCGAGTCCGACCCCGGGCACATGCCACCGGAGTTCAACGTCGCCCAGCAGGACTACCTGCAGCAGCGCCGCCGGGGCCGGGCGTGGAGCTGGTCGGCGATCCGGCCGTCGGTGGTGTGCGGGTTCGCGCTGGACAACCCGATGAACCTGGTCACCGTGATCGCGGTGTACGCCTCGATCAGCAAGGAGCTCGGGCTGCCGCTGCGCTTCCCGGGCAAGCCGGGCGCCTACGACACCCTGCTGGAGATGACCGACGCCGGGCTGCTCGCCAGGGCGACCGTCTGGGCGGCGACCGACCCGCGCTGCGCCGACCAGGCCTTCAACATCAACAACGGCGACCTGTTCCGGTGGAACGACATGTGGCCGCGGATCGCGCGCTGGTTCGGCCTGGAGGTGGCCCCGCCGCTGCCGATGTCGCTGGCCGAGGTGATGGCCGACAAGGAACCGGTCTGGGACCGGATGATCGAGCGGTACGGCCTGCGCCACCGGTACACCGAGGTGTCCTCCTGGCCGTTCGGCGACGCGGTGTTCGGCTGGGACTACGACTTCTTCGCCGACGGCAGCAAGGCCCGCCGCTTCGGGTTCCACGAGCACGTGGAGACCGCCGAGATGTTCCCCCGGCTGTTCGCCGAGCTGCGGGCGCGGCGGGTCATCCCCTGAGCGCGTGCCGGGCGCTCAGGCCACGTCGCGCCCGACGGGTCGGTCTCCAGCAGCGTCCCGTTGGCCTGCCAGCTGGCGATGTAGTCGCGCAGGGTCTGCTTGGCCACCTCGGGCTGGTCCAGGATCGGGATCTCGTAGGCCTCGCCCAGCATCTCCAGCGTCGTGTCGAGCTCGGTGTCGTCGATGACCATCTGCTGGGCGTCGCGCAGCGCCCGCAGGTAGCGCTGCACCGCGTCGCGCTGCGCGGGGTCCTCCAGGGCCTGCCGGGAGGTGATGTAGACCTGGGTCCCGGAGGCGATGATCTGCGCCGGGTCGAGGACCACGGTGTCGGGCTGCTGGGAGGCGAGCAGCACGGCGGTGTCCATGCTGACCACGTAGGCGTCGATGCGGCCCTGCCGGACCAGGTCGAACACCCCGGGCCCGACGCCGACCACCTGCTTGGCCACCTCGCCCTCGGCCAGGCCGCCGGTCGCGGCGAGCATGTCGACCAGCGTCTCGCTGGTGCCGCCCTCGGACGGGATGCCGATGGTGCGCCCGCGCAGGTCCTCCGGGGCGGAGATCGGGTCGTCGGTGAGCGAGACCATGCGCAGGGTCGAGAGCTGGGAGGGCTGGGCGACCACGGTGACCGGGGCGTCGCGCTCGCCGGTGGCGACCATCATCTCGCTGTCGCCGACGCGGGTCAGCAGGCCACCGCCGGCGATCACCGTCTGGATCGCCTGGGCGCTGCCCCGGGTGACCTGGAACTGCACGTCCAGGCCCTCGCGCTCGAACAGGCCCGCGGACTGGGCGATGATCTCGGGGGTGAAGGTCAGGCTCTCGATCGGCAGGACGTTGAGGAAGGTCACCGATGTGGTGCCGCCCTCGGCGGCGGACGTCGCGGCCGGCGAGCCGCCGCCGCACCCGGCCAGCGCGACGGCCAGCCCGGCGGCCAGGGCCGCGGTCGCGGTCCGGGCGCGGGAGTGGTGCGTCCGGGAGAGGTGACGGGCCGGACCGACCGGGGCCGGGTCAGAGGGGCGCATCAGGTGGACCTCCTTCTCTGCTCGGCAGCGGTGCCAGCACGAGAGCGATCGATGTCGATCGCGTCGGACGCTACGGACGGGCACCGGATGATCTCGACCGACGGATGACGCGCCGGACCGGCCGCCACGGGCGGTGGGGGCCGCGTCAGATGTCGTATTCCGCCAGGCGGAAGGGTGGTGTCCGGCCCGTTCAGGCGCTGCCCCGGACCGCCCACGCCCGGGCGGTGAGCGGGATGGTGCCGTCGGGCCGGTGGGGCAACCGGGTCCGCAGGTGCTCGCGGAGGGCGGCGCGGCGGTCCGCGGGCAGCGCTGTGCAGTAGCCCGGCGCCGGGCCCTGGCCCCCGAGGAACGGGCGCCACAGGTCGTCGAAGTCGGCGAAGACGGTGGGCACCTCGATCGGCTCGACCTCCACGTCGGACAGTCCGGCGCCGGTGAACAGGGCGCGCAGGGGCTCGGGTCGGCACAGCGGGAAGCGACGGGCCTCGTCGAGCTCGGCGGCCGCGGGGTCCAGGGTGATCACGGCGTCCCAGAACGCCCGCAGCAACCCCATCCCCCCGCCGTAGTCCCAGACGTAGCCGGCCACGACCCCGCCCGGCCGGGCGACCCGCCGCATCTCGGCCAGCGCGGCCTCCGGGCGCGGGACGAAGTTGAGCACCAGCGCGGACACCACCCGGTCGAAGCGGTCATCCCGGGTCGGGAGGGCGGTCGCACTGCCCACCGCCACCGCGAGCCGCCCGCCGGGGGCGTCGGCCCGGGCGGCCGCGAGGTAGCCCGCCGACGGGTCGATCCCGACCACCAGCGCCGGGTCCGCGGACGCCGCGACGGCGTGCGCCAGGGCGCCGGTCCCGCAGCCGACGTCGCACCACGCCATCGACGACCCGGGCGGCAGCCAGGTCAGGAACCTCGGCGCCACCCGCCGGCTCCACCGCCCGATGAACGGTTCGTAGGCCTGGCCGCTGGTCCAGGCCTCCGCGGGCCGAGCCGTCATCTTCGACCTCCTGTCGACCGCCGGGCTGACCCCGAGCAGCATGCCCGGGCCGCGGTGGTGCCGGGGACGCCGGGGCACCCGGCTACTCCACCCGCTCCCACCCGCGGCGCGAGGGCCGGGAGGCCGACCCGCCCGACCGCGACCGGTAGACGATGTAGGGCCGGAACAGGTAGTGCACCGGCGCGGTGAACGCGTGCACCAGCCGGGTGAACGGCCAGATCGCGAACAGCAGCATGCCGATCAGCGTGTGCAGCTGGAACGCCAGGCCGGAGTGGCTCATCGCGGCGATGTCGGGTTGCAGCACGAACAGCGACCGGAACCACGGCGAGACGGTGAGCCGGTAGTTGTGCTCCTCCCCGCCGGCCGCGCCGAGCAGGGTGGTGGCCAGCCCGGCGACGATGGCCGCGACGAGCACGACGTACATCAGCTTGTCGTTGGCGGTGGTGGCCCGGAACACCGGCCCGGTGGTGCGCCGCCGGTAGACCAGGATCGCGATCCCGGTCAGCGTCGCCGCCCCGGCGACGCCGCCCAGCACCAGCGCCTGCACGTGGTAGGCCTGCTGGCTCAGCCCGACCGCGTCGGTCCAGCTCTTCGGGATCACCAGCCCGATCACGTGGCCGATGATCACCACCAGCAGTCCGAAGTGGAACAGCGGGCTGCCGATCCGCAGCAGGCGCGACTCGTGCAGCTCCGAGGAGCGGGTGGTCCAGCCGAACTTGTCGTAGCGGTAGCGCCAGGCCAGGCCGCCGACGAGGACGGCGACCATCACGTAGGGGGCCACGCCCCACAGCAGCACGTCGAGCGGGCTCACGGGTGGCTCCCGGTGGGTTGCGGGGCGAACGGGGCCAGGTCCAGGCCGACCTGCTCGCGGGGTGGACCGCTGCGGGCGAGCGCTTTCGCCGCGGCGACGTCGGTGGGCGAGGGCCCGGGCAGCAGGGCACAGACCGCCTCCACCGGTGCGGCGTACGGGGTCGCCGCCTCCAGCAGCGCGAGCCGGAGCAGCTCGACGCCGGGGCGGTGCTCCTGCAGCAGCTGCAGGCCGTCGGCCAGGTCGGTGGTCGCGGCGTACTCCAGCACGACCGGCAGGAAGTCGGGCAGCTCGGTGCTGTCGAGCTCGACGCCCGCGGCCCGGTAGCGCGACTTGAGCGCGGCCAGCGCGGCCCCGCGCCGGCGGGTCTCGCCGTCGCTCCACCAGGTCAGGTACAGGCAGCAGCGGCGCCGGGTGTCGAACAGCTCGACGTAGTGGGTGGCCATGCGCGTCGGTGGGGTGGCGGCCGCGGCGGCGAGGAAGACCTCCAGCCGCTCCCGCGGGCGCCCGGCGGGCAGCGCCGCGACCGCGCCGCGCACGGTCGGCAGGATCGCCAGCAGGTCCGCGTCCGGGTACTGCAGGCACACCGACGCCGCCTGCAGCACGACGGCGTGCTCGGTGGCCTGCTCGGCGGCACGGCTGGTCACCGGCCCTCCCCCGGGTCCGACGACGACGGTGTCGCCGCGCTGCGCCCGGTGAGGTCGCCGGGGCCGGGCGGGACCGCGCGGGGCGGCGGGAACAGCCCGGCGGGCCGGCCCTTGCCGTCCCAGTTCAGCAGGTTGACCCGGGCGCCCGGGGCACCGATGTCGGTCGGGTCGTCGCTGGTCTGGCGCACCCGCAGGGCGTGGAAGGTCTCCACCGACACCGGTTGGGGCCGGCCGGACCCCTCGCCGAACGGGCCGTTGCCCACCATCCCCGGCCCGCCGTCGACGTCCAGGCTGCAGGCCAGCTCCTCGAGCTGGTGGGCCTCGCCCTCGTAGGCGGTCGGGATCACGTAGCGCTCCTCGTACTTGGCGATCGCGAGCAGCCGGTACATCTCCACGACCTGGCGGCCGGTCATCCCGACCGCCTGCGCGATCGACTCGTCGCGCGGGCGGTCGAGGGAGACGTCGCGCATGTAGGACCGCATCGCGGCGAGCTTCTGCAGCACCCCGCGCACCGGTTCCGGATCGCCCGCGGTGAACAGCTCGGCCAGGTAGGACACCGGGATGCGCAGGGCGTCGATGGCGCCGAACAGGTTGGCGGCGTCCTCGCCGTCGTGGCCGGTCTCGGTGAGCCGGTCCACCACCGGCGACAGCGGCGGGATGTACCAGACCATCGGCATCGTGCGGAACTCCGGGTGCAGCGGCAGCGCCACCCGGTAGTCCTTGGCCAGCCGGTACACCGGCGAGCGGCGGGCCGCCTCGATCCAGTCCTCGGCGATGCCGTCGCGGCGGGCGGCCGCGGCCACCGCCGGGTCGTGCGGGTCCAGCAGCAGGTCGAGCTGCGCCTGGTAGAGGTCGTGCTCGTCGGCCACCGAGGCGGCCTCGGTGACCCGGTCGGCGTCGTAGAGCACCAGCCCGATGTAGCGCAACCGCCCGACGCAGGTCTCCGAGCAGACCGTCGGCAGCCCCACCTCGACCCGCGGGTAGCAGAACGTGCACTTCTCGGCCTTGCCGGTGCGGTGGTTGAAGTAGACCTTCTTGTACGGGCAGCCGGTCACGCACATCCGCCAACCCCGGCACTGGTCCTGGTCGACGAGCACGATGCCGTCCTCGACGCGCTTGTACATCGCCCCGGAGGGGCAGGACGCGACGCACGACGGGTTGAGGCAGTGCTCGCAGATCCGCGGCAGGAAGAACATGAACGCCTGCTCGTAGTTCAGCTTGACCGCGTCCTCGGACTCGCGGCGCAGCCGTTCCACGATCGGGTCCCGCGGAGCGTGCTCCGGAGCGCCGCCGAGGTCGTCGTCCCAGTTGGCGCTCCACTCCACGGCCATCGGCTCGCCGGAGATCAGCGACCGCGGCTGGGCCACCGGGAAGTCGTCGCCCAGCGGCGCGGAGATGAGCGTGTCGTAGTCGTAGGTCCAGGGCTCGTAGTAGTCGCGGATGTTGGGCAGCACCGGGTTGGCGAAGATCGTCAACAGCTTCCTCAGCCGCCCCCCGGCCTTCAGCGCGAGCCGGCCGCGCCGGGTGCGCACCCAGCCGCCCTTCCAGGTCTCCTGGTCCTGGTAGCGGCGCGGGTAGCCCTGCCCGGGCCGGGTCTCGACGTTGTTGAACCAGACGTACTCGACGCCGCTGCGGTTGGTCCAGGCCTGCTTGCAGGTCACCGAGCAGGTGTGGCAGCCGATGCACTTGTCGAGGTTCATGACCATGCCCATCTGGGCCATCACGCGCATGCCGACACTCCCCGTCTCAGTACTGGACCTGTTGGCTGCGGCGGCGCACCACGGTGACCTCGTCGCGCTGGTTGCCGGTCGGGCCGAGGTAGTTGAAGGCGAACGACAACTGGGCGTAGCCACCGATGAGGTGGGTCGGCTTGACCAGGATCCGGGTCAGCGAGTTGTGGATGCCGCCGCGCCGGCCGGTCTGCTCGGACTTCGGCACGTTCACCACCCGTTCCTGGGCGTGGTAGACGAACACCGTGCCGGCCGGCATCCGGTGGGTCACGATCGCCCTGGCCACCAGCACCCCGTTGCGGTTGACCGCCTCGACCCAGTCGTTGTCGCGCACCCCGATCGCGGTGGCGTCCGGCTCGCTCATCCACACCGTCGGCCCGCCGCGCGACAGCGACAGCATGAACAGGTTGTCCTGGTACTCGGAGTGGATCGACCACTTGGAGTGCGGGGTCAGGTAGCGCACGGTCACCGACGCGCCGACGTCGTCACCGGGGCCGGCCTCGCCCAGGCCGGGCTCGCCGAACAGCCGCTGCATGTCCAGCGGCGCCCGGTAGATCGGCAGCGCCTCGCCGAACTCGTGCATCCAGTCGTGGTCGAGCAGGAAGTGCATCCGGCCGGTCAGCGTGTGCCAGGGCTTGAGCCGCTCGACGTTGACGGTGAACGGGGCGTAGCGGCGCCCGCCGGTCTCGCTGCCCGACCACTCCGGGCTGGTGATCACCGGCACCGGTCGGGCCTGGGTGTCGGCAAAGGTGATCCGCTTCTCCTCGCTGCCCTCGGCCAGGTCGGCCAGCGCGGTGCCGGTGCGCCGCTCCAGCTCCCGGAACCCCTGCACGGCGAGCCGGCCGTTGGTCGTCGCCGACAGCGCCAGGATCGCCTCGGCCATCCTGGCGTCGGTGTCGATCGCCGGGCGCCCGTCGCCCGCGCCGCCGAGCATCACCCCGTTCTTCGCCGAGAGGTGGGCGATCTCCTCGTCGGGGTGGTAGGTGACGGCCTTGGTCGTCACGCCGAGCCGGTCGACCAGCGGCCCGATGGCCGCCATCTTCTCCGCGACGGCCGGGTAGTCGCGCTCGACGGCGACGAAGTTCGGCATCGTCCGGCCGGGCACCGCGTCCACCTCCCCGGCCCGCCAGTCCCGGACCCGGCCACCGGGCTGCGCGGTCTCGCCGGGCGTGTCGTGCTGCAGCGGGACGGCCACCACGTCGCGGCGCACGCCGAGGTGGACCGCGGCCAGCTCGCTGAACCGCCGGGCGATCGCGTGGAAGGCGTCGAAGTCGGTGCGCGACTCGAACGGCGGGTCGATCGCCGGGTTGAACGCGTGCACGAAGGGGTGCATGTCGGTGGTGTTGAGGTCGTGCTTCTCGTACCAGGTGGCGGCGGGCAGCACGATGTCGGACAGCAGCGTCGACGACGTCATCCGGAAGTCCAGCGACAGCAGCAGGTCGAGCTTGCCCTTCGGCGGCTCGCCGTCGCGCCAGACGACGTCGCGGGGACGCCGGTCGGGCGGGGTCTGCTCGGCGGCCAGGTTGTCGTGGGTGCCGAGCAGGTGGCGCAGGAAGTACTCGTCGCCCTTGGCCGAGGAACCGAGCAGGTTGGCCCGCCACAGGGTCAGGCAGCGCGGCCAGTTCTGCGGCGCGTCCGGGTCCTCGATCGCGAACCGCAGGCCCCCGCTGCGCAACTGCTCGGCGACGTACCCGGCGACGTCGCGGTCGCCGGCCTCGTCGGCCACGTCGAGGGGGTTGCGGTCGAACTGCGGGTAGGACGGCATCCAGCCCAGCCGGGTGGACAGCGCGATGGTGTCCATGGTGTGCATGCCGGCGAGCCGTCCGGCGGCCAGCGGGGAGGTGAGCGCGTCGGCGCGGTAGCCGTCGTAGCGCCACTGGTCGCTGTGGGTGTACCAGAACGCGGTGCCGATCATCTGGCGCGGCGGGCGCTGCCAGTCGGTGGCCATCGCCATCGTCGCCCAGCCGGTGACCGGCCGGCACTTCTCCTGGCCGACGTAGTGCGCCCAGCCGCCGCCGTTGCGGCCCATCGACCCGGTGAGCATCAGCAGTGCCAGCACGGCCCGGTAGGTGGCGTCGCCGTGGAACCACTGGCAGATGCCCGCGCCCATGATGATCATCGTCCGGCCACCGGACTCCTCGGCGTTGGCGGCCATCTCCCGGGCGATCCGCACGACCTGCCCGGCGGGCACCGAGGTGATCGCCTCCTGCCAGGCGGGCGTGTACGGCTCGTCCGGGTCGTCGTAGCCGGTCGGCCACACCCCGGGCAACCCCTCGCGGCGCACCCCGTACTGGGCGAGCATCAGGTCGAAGACCGTCGTCACCACCCGACCGGCCACTCGCCGGACCGGGACGCCGCGGCGCAGCACCCCGCCCGAGCCGTCCAGGGCGTCGAAGCGCGGCAGCAGCACCTCGGCGGCCTGCCCGTCGAGCACGGTGAGCTGGGGGGCGACGTCACCGAGGTCGAGGTTCCACCGGCCCGCCCCCGAGCCGGTGTAGCGGAAGCCGAGCGAGCCGTTCGGCACCACCGGGTCGCCGGTGCGCCCGTCGAGCAGCACCGTCTTCCACTCGGCGCCCTCCCCGGTGTCGCCGAGGTCGGCGGCGGTGAGGAACTTGCCCGGCACGTACGCGCCGTCCTTCTGCTCCAGCGTGACCAGGAACGGCAGGTCGGTGTAGCGCTGCACGTAGTCGACGAAGAACGGCACCCGCCGGTCGACGAAGAACTCCTGGAGCATGACGTGGCCCATGGCCATGGCCAGCGCGCCGTCGGTGCCGGGCTGGGCGGGCAGCCAGGTGTCGGCGAACTTGGTGTTGTCGGCGTAGTCCGGGGAGACGACCACGACCTTCTGGCCCTTGTAGCGCGCCTCGGCCATCCAGTGCGCGTCCGGGGTGCGGGTGATCGGCACGTTCGAGCCCCACATCAGCAGGTAGGTGGCGTTCCACCAGTCCCCCGACTCGGGCACGTCGGTCTGGTCGCCGAACACCTGCGGCGAGGCCACCGGCAGGTCGGCGTACCAGTCGTAGAACGAGGTCATCGCGCCGCCGACCAGCTCGATGAACCGCGACCCGGCGGCGTGGCTGACCATGGACATCGCCGGGATCGGGGAGAACCCGGCGATCCGGTCGGGCCCGTGGGCCCGGATCGTGTGCACGTGCGCGGCGGCGACCATCTCGACCGCCTCGTCCCAGGACACCCGCACGTGCCCGCCCTTGCCCCGCGCGGACTGGTAGCGGCGGCGCTTGTCCGGATCGCCGGTGACCTCGGCCCAGGCCGCGACCGGATCACCGAGCCGGGCCTTCGCCTCCCGGTACATCTCCACCAGCACGCCCCGCGCGTACGGGTAGCGCACGCGCGTCGGCGAGTAGGTGTACCAGGAGAAGGCCGCGCCCCGGGGACAACCGCGGGGCTCGTACTCCGGGGAGTCCGGGCCGACCGACGGGTAGTCGGTCTGCTGGGTCTCCCAGGTGATGATCCCGTCCTTGACGTAGACCTTCCACGAGCACGACCCGGTGCAGTTCACCCCGTGCGTGGAGCGGACGACCTTGTCGTGGCTCCACCGGTCCCGGTAGAACGCGTCGCCCTCGCGGCCGCCCTTCCGGTACACCGCGCGCAGGTCGGGTGAGGTCTCGCGGCGGGTGAAGAACCGGCCGGCGCGCAGCAGCGCGTCCGATGCCGGGCCGTCCGTGCCGCCGCGCGCCCCGGCCCCGGTGCTCTCGTCCAGGCTCACTGTCGCCTCCGTTTCGCCGTCCCCCGGGACCCTGGCAGGTCCGGCAGCGCGGTGTCACGGCCGAAAGTCCCGGCGACAGGGCCCCAGAGCCCCTGCCGGCGCCCGGCCGGCTCGGGCAGCCTGGCCACCCGACCGCCGGGACGAACATCCGTGCCCGAGCCGACGAGGAGGCACCGTGAGCAGCTCAGCCCGGGAACCGGCCCCGACCCCCGACACCGATCGGACCGGGGCCGGGCGGGTGCTCGCCCTGTCCACCGTCGGCTTCGCCCTGACGTTCTGGGCGTGGGCGCTGCTCTCACCGCTCGGCGCGACCCTGCGCGAGCAGCTGGGGCTGACCGCGTTCCAGCAGTCGCTGCTGGTCGCGGTGCCGGTGCTCGTGGGATCGCTGGGCCGGATCCCGGTCGGCGCGCTGACCGACCGGTGGGGGGCGCGGCGGATGTTCCCGGCGGTCGCGCTGCTGACCGTGCTGCCGGTGCTCTACCTGGGCCACCTCGCCGACTCGCTGACCGACTACCTGGTCGGCGGGTTCTTCCTCGGCCTGGGCGGCACGACCTTCGCCATCGGCATCCCGCTGGTGAACTCCTGGTACCCGCCGGCGCGACGCGGCCTGGCCCTGGGCGTGTTCGGCGCCGGCATGGGCGGCACCGCGATCTCGGCGTTCACCACCGTGCAGCTGGCCGCGGCGGTCGGCCCCGCCTTCCCGTTCGACCTGGTCGCGGTCGTCCTGGTGGTCTACGCCGTGGTCGGATACCTGCTGCTGCGCGACCGGCCCGGGCGGCGGGCCCCCACCGGCGGCCTGCTCAGCCGGCTCGCCGAGACCCTGCGGATGCCGGTCACCCTGCAGCTGTCGTTCCTCTACGCGGTGGCGTTCGGCGGGTTCGTCGCCTTCAGCGTCTACCTGCCGACGTACCTGGTCAGCGCCTTCGGCCTGGACCGCGGCGACGCCGCGCTGCGGACCGCCGGGTTCGTCGTGCTGGCCGTGGTCATGCGGCCCACCGGCGGGTGGCTGTCCGACCGCTGGGGACCCGTCGTGGTCCTGGTCGGCTCCTACGCCGCGGTCACGCTGCTCGCCGTGCTGGCCGCGTTCGGGCTGCCGCTGATGCCGGTGGGCACGGTGGTGTTCCTCGGCCTGGCCGCCGCGCTGGGCACCGGCACCGGCGCGGTGTTCGCGCTGGTCGCCCGGCTCGTCGCGGCCGACCGGGTCGGCTCGGTCACCGGCGTGGTCGGGGCCGCGGGCGGGCTGGGCGGGTTCTTCCCGCCGCTGGTGATGGGCCTGGTCTACGGCGCACTGGGCAGCTACGCGGTGGGTTTCCTGCTGCTCGCGGTGACCGCCGGGGCGGCCGGCCTGTTCACCGCCACCGTCCTGCGCCGCCGCACCAGCACGTCCGAGGCTCCCGCCGGCGGGTAGTCCACGGCGTGATCGCGGGTTCGACGGGTTGTTCCCGACCCGAGCTGCTCCGCGGTTTGAAGGTTCTGCCCCCGTGAGCTGCCGACGCCGGCGACAGGTTCCAACCGGTGGTTCAGGGATACCGTTGACGAGGTGATCGAGCCCGACCAGAACCCGAGGATCGACCTCAGCCCGGCCGAACTCCGCAGGGTCGCCGGCTTCGCGGCGATGTGCGCACGGCCCGCGGTGGACATCTTCGAACGAGCGCGCCCCGACGATCGACGCCCCCGAGCCGCCGTCGACGCCGGGCAGGCGTTCGCCGACGGGGCCGCTCGGACCAAGGCGATCCGGGACTGCGCATGGGCAGCACACCGGGCGGCCCGCGAGGCACACGCCGCGGGAGAAGCGGCGGCGAGCAACGCGGCGCGGGCGGCCATCGCCGCGGCCAGTGCCGCCTACCTCCACCCCCTGGCGAAGGCGACACAGGTCAAGCACATCCTCGGATCGGCCGCCTACGCGGCCCGAGCAGCCGAGCTCGATGCCGGCGACGACCCCGACGTCGGCGCCGCGTGGATCGAGAGGGCACGGGGTCTGGCCGACCCGATCGTGGTGGACGTCCTGATCCGCTACCCGAACGCCCCGGCCGGGGGCGGCCGTGCGGGAGAGCTGTGGCGCAGCCTCGACGCGTCGTTGCGGCGGTAGTGCAGCGCCGGGCGCGACCGAGATGCACACCAGCGCCCTCGCCGGGGCGCTGGTGCGCATCTCGGCGATCGTTCCCGCCCGATCGCCGCCGACTCAGTCGAGGGTCTTCTCCAGCTGCCGGGACAGGATCGACACGAACTCCGCCGGCTGGGCCAGCTCGCCGCCCTCCGCGAGCAGCGCCATCCCGTGCAGCAGCCGGGCGGTCTCGGCGAGGCCGGCGTCGTCGGGGTGCCGCTCGTGGGCGTCGCGCAGGCCGCTGACCAGCCCGTGGCGCGGGTTGAGCTCCAGGATGCGCTTGACCTTCGGCGGTTCCTGGCCCATCGCCCGGTACATCTTCTCCAGGGTCGGGGTCATGTCCCCCGGGTCGCCGACCAGGCACACCGCCGACGTGGTGAGCCGGTGCGAGAGCCGGACCTGCTTGACGTCCTCGGCCAGGGCGTCCGCCATCCGGGTCAGCAGTGGCTCGAAGCCCTTGCGGGTGTCCTCGTCGACCTCCTCGCCGCCGAGGTCCACGTCGCCCTGGGCGATCGAGGTGAACGGCTTGTCCTCGAAGGACGGCACCGACTCCACCCAGACCTCGTCCACCGGGTCGGTGAGCAGCAGGACCTCGTAGCCCTTGGCCCGGAACGCCTCCATGTGCGGGGAGCTCTCCAGCGCCGCCCGCGACTCGCCGGTCGCGTAGTAGATCGCGTCCTGGCCGTCGGGCATCCGGGCGAGGTAGTCGCGCAGCGTGGTGGGCTTCTCGGGGTCGTGGGTGGTGGCGAACGAGCAGATCTCCAGGATGGCCGGCCGGTTGTCGTGGTCGGAGATCAGCCCCTCCTTGACCGCCCGGCCCAGCTCCGCCCAGAAGGTCGCGTACTTCTCCGGCTCGGTGTCCAGCATCGTCCTGACCGTGGCCAGCACCTTCTTGACCAGCCGCTTGCGGATGAGCTGGATCTGGCGGTCCTGCTGGAGGATCTCCCGGGAGATGTTCAGCGACAGGTCGTTGGCGTCGACCACGCCCTTGACGAACCGCAGGTACTCCGGGACCAGCGCCTCGCAGTCGTCCATGATGAACACCCGCTTGACGTAGAGCTGCACGCCGCGGCGGCTCTCCCGCATGAACAGGTCCATCGGCGCGTGGCTGGGCAGGAACAGCAGCGCCTGGTACTCGAAGGTGCCCTCCGCCGACAGCCGGATCGTCTCCAGCGGCTCGCGCCAGTCGTGGCTGACGTGCCGGTAGAACTCGGCGTACTCGGCGTCGGAGACGTCCTTCTGGGCCCGCGCCCACAGCGCCTTGCGCGAGTTGATCGTCTCCGGCTCGCCCTCGCCGGTGGCCATCCGGATGGGCCAGGTGATGAAGTCCGAGTAGCGCTTGACGATCGAGCGGACGGTCGCCGGGTTCGCGTAGTCGTGCAGCGCGTCCTCGGTGTCCTCGGGCTTGAGGTGCAGGGTGACCGCGGTGCCCTGCGGGGCGTCGGGGGCCTCGGCCACGGTGTAGGTGCCCTCGCCGGTGGACTCCCAGCGGACCCCGGCGTGCGCGCCCGCCTTGCGGGTGACCAGCACGACCCGGTCGGCGACCATGAAGCTGGAGTAGAAGCCGACGCCGAACTGCCCGATCAGCTCCGCGGTCGCCTGCTCCGACGCGCCGGAGCCGGACTCGCGGGCCTGCCGCAACCGGGCCAGCACGTCCGCGGTCCCCGACTTGGCGATCGTCCCGATCAGCTCGACGACCTCGTCGCGGGTCATCCCGATGCCGTTGTCGCGCACGGTCAGGGTGCGCTCGGCCGGATCGGTCTCCAGCGCGATGTGCAGGTCGGTGGTGTCGACCTCGAGGTCCTTGTCCTGGTAGGCGGCCAGCCGCAGCTTGTCCAGGGCGTCGGAGGAGTTGGAGATCAGCTCGCGGAGGAACACGTCCTTGGTCGAGTAGATCGAGTGGATCATCAGCTGGAGCAGCTGGCGAGCCTCTGCCTGGAACTCGATCGTCTCGGTCGACATCGCGGCGGGCGCCCTTTCTCGGTCCGGGGTCGGGGGTCGGTGCGGGAGGAAACCCTATGCGGAGGCCGGACGGCCATCCAGCCACCCCTGCGGTCCTCTCCGGCCGTGGACCGGGGCACGGTGGTCCGGCCGACCCGGCCCCGTCGTGGGAGGCTCCGGCCGGTGAAGATCCTCGTCCCGGACACCGCCACCGTCGACGGCTCCGCGATCAGCGGCGCCGACGTCGTCACCTACTCCACGACCGACCCGCTGCCCGACCGCCACACCGACGCCGAGGCGCTGGTGACCTGGGGCAACCCGGTCGACCAGCTCCGCGACGCCGCCCGGCGGCTGACCCGGCTGCGCTGGGTCCAGGACCTCGCCGCGGGCCCCGGCGCCACGCTCGCCGCCGGGTTCGCCGACGACGTGGTGATCACCTCCGGCCGGTCGCTGCACGACGCGACCGTCGCCGAGCACGCCCTGGCGCTCACCCTGGCCGCGGCGCGGCACCTGAACGTCGCCGTCCGGGCCCAGATCGGGCACCGGTGGGCCGGGGAGATCGGCGGCCTGCAGGCCCTGGACAACTCCCGCGGCTTCTCGACCCTGCGCGGCGCGCGGGTGGTGGTCTGGGGCTTCGGCAGCATCGGCCGCACGCTCGCCCCGCTGCTGGCCGCGCTCGGCGCCGAGGTGGTGGGCGTGGCCCGGTCGGCCCGCACCGTGGACGGCTACGAGGTGGTCGCCGACATCGACGCCGTCCTGCCCACCGCGGACGTCCTGGTGATGATCCTGCCCAGCTCGCCGGCCACCGACCGGGCCCTCGACGCCCGCCGGCTGGAGCTGGTGCGCCCGGGCGCCTGGCTGGTCAACGTGGGTCGCGGCAGCACCGTCGACGAGGACGCCCTGGTCGACGCGCTGCGCGCCGGGCGCCTGGCCGGGGCCGCCCTGGACGTCACCGCGGTCGAGCCGCTGCCGGTCGGGTCGCCGCTGTGGGACCTGCCCGAGGTGATCCTCACCCCGCACGCGGCCGGCGGCCGCCCGCTGGGCGCCACCGAGCTGATCCGCGCCAACGTCGAAGCCCTGCTGGCCGGCGAGCCGCTGCGCAACGTCGTCGAGCGGTGACGGTGGCCGGCTGAACCCCTCCCGGGAGCGGCTGCCGGCGGATCCGGCTCGACCGGACGGCGCGGCCGGGCCGCGCCGGCTCAGCCGACGACGCGGCCGTGCCGGTCGCGGGCCTTCAGCCGCACCGTCGGCATGGTCGGCGCCGGCAGCGGGTCGGCCGCGCAGCCGCGGACCTCGCCGAACCGGCGCCCGGCCGTCCAGTCCGCGGTCGCCCGGACGATCTCCTCGTGCGTGCGCCCGACGAAGTTCCACCACATGACCAGGGGTTCGGTGAACGGCTCGCCGCCGAGCAGCAACAGCCGGGCCGGGGCCGGCGCGTCGAGGGTGAGCGCCGTCCGGCCCTGCCCGAGGTAGAGCAGCGCGCCGGGGGCCAGCTCGGTCCCGGCCACGCGGGCCGACCCGGACATCACCAGCACCGCGTACTCGAAGCCGGCGTCGAGCGGCAGCTCGGCGACGCCGGGCTCGGCGAACAGGACCTCCGCGCCCACCAGCGGGGTGTGCACCTCGGCCGGGGAGCGCCGGCCGCCGAACTCCCCCACCACCACCGTCACCGTGGCGGTGCCGGGCAGCACCGGCACCGTCGGCAGCGCCGGGTGGTGGGCGAAGCGGGGATCGCCGTGCCGGGCGTGCTCGGGCAGCGCGACCCACAGCTGCAGCCCGTGCATGCCCGGCGGGTGGCCGGGCGGGGACTGCTCGGAGTGCGCGATGCCCCGGCCCGAGGTCATCAGGTTGAGCTGACCGGGCGCGATCGACTGCTCGCTGCCCAGGCTGTCGCGGTGCAGCACCTCGCCCTCGACCAGCCAGGTGACGGTCTGCAGGCCGGTGTGCGGGTGCGGGGCGATCTGCATCCCGGGCCGGTCGCCGACGTCGTCGGGGCCGAAGTGGTCGACGAAGCACCAGGCGCCGACCATCCGCCGGGGCCGCTGCGGGAGCAGCCGGCGCACGGTGGTGTACCGGCCCAGGGGCACGTCGTGGCCGGGCAGCAGGACGCTCTCCGGCTCGGTGGCGGTCGCGACCGTGCAGTCGTAGACCGCCGGGGCGCTCTCACTCACCCGCCGACTGTAGGGCAAGGGCGCGGCACCCGACCGGCGGCGAGCGGGAGGCGGACGCCGACGGAGCCCGCACCTATCGATCTTGTTCCGGGTGCGGACGGGCCCTTCGTCCTGTCGGTGCCGCCGGGCACAATCCGGCGCATCCGAAAGCGCGTTCGACACAGCAGCGCGTCCGACCGAGGGAGCACGACGAGATGGCCGCACCGCAACCGCTGTCCGAGACGGACCTGGTGGGGGTGCGCGCCGAACTGGCGGTGGGCAAGCCGGTCACGGTCTGGTTCACCGCCGCCGCGGTCGGGGTGCCGGCCGGCGGCTCGGCCAAGGTGGTCGGCGTCGGCGAGCCCGCCGAGGGCGACTTCATCCAGGTCCGGCCCACCGGCTCGCACGACACGGTGTTCTGCGCGCCCAACGAGCTCACCCGGACCAGGCCGCCGCGCAAGCGGGCGGGCCAGGGCGGCGGTCCGACCAGTGGCTCGGCGAGCCGACCCGGGACGCGCCGCAGCGAGGCCGAGCAAGCTCGCACCGAACCCAAGCCCGAGCCCGAGGCCGCGCCCGACCCGCCGCAGGCCGAAACCGGGCCCGGCACCCCGTCCGGGCCCAGCGCCGAGCCGTCACCGGGCGCAGGGTCCGCGTCCGGGGCCCGGCCCGCACCCGCCACGCGAGCCTCGCCGAGAGCCCAGCCCCGGCCCCGCGCCGAGCCCCACGCCCGGCCGGCCGGCGC
>JASLAP010000558.1 GCA_030147065.1 Pseudonocardia sp.
AGTCGGGGGAGCGGAGCCGGGCGGAGATCAAGCCGTCGACCGACGCGGGGGGATCGAGTGTGGGGGTGTCCTGTGTGGGCATGGGCGTCCTCCGAGTGGACGTGCGCGGGGGTGGGGTGATGGTGGGGGCGGGTGCCCGGCCGGACGTGGTGTCGACAGCCGGGCACCCGCGTCCAGTGGGGGGCTAGCGGATGCGGTGCAGGGCTTGCCAGCGGGCGGCCATCGACCGGGCGGTCTTGGTGGGCAGCACCGAGCGGGCCGGGCCGTCGCGGCGGCCGATTCGGACAGTGTGGTGGCCGCCGATGCGCAGGTGCCCGGCGTCGAGCAGTTGCGCGACGGCGTCGGGTTCGTAGGTCGGCACCCGCCGGACGTCCGGGCCGTCCTCGGCCTCGCGGACGTGGACCCGCTCCGACGGGCCGATGACCACGTAGCCGGGATCGGTGGCGGTGCGGATCACCGACTGGATCAGGTCGAGGTCGTTGACCGTCGGCCGGTCGGCGGCGGGTTTGGGCAGTGGTTCGGCGCGGCCCCACAGCCCGGCCTGTGCGGGCTGGGTCGGGGGCCGGCGGCGGGTGGGGGTCATCGGGCCCACCACCAGGACGCGCGGGCCTGCCACGCCCACTCCCGGCCCAGCTGCCGGATCACGTAGATCTCGGCCAGCACCGCGGCGGTGATGGCGAGCCAGAGCCAGGCCGGGGCCAGCCACCATACGAGGGCGACGGCGAGGGCCAGGGCGAGGGTGAGCCGCAGCCACATCGCGAGGGCCCAGCCGGTGAGGGCGAGCATCACGCCACCCCCGCCCGCGTCATGGAGTTCTGGCCGGCGCCCTGCTGGGTGTGCCAAGTGGCGGCGGTGCGGGCGTCGGCCCGGTCCTCGCACCACCACCGCGCCCGTCGGATCACCCACCGGGCGAGGCCGGCGGCAGCCAGCGCGGCGAGCAGGGCCAGGACCACCGTGGTGGTGGCGTCGGCGACGGCGGGCACGATCGCGCAGCCGGCCGCGAGGCCGCAGACCGCGGTGAGGACACCGGTGATGTGCCGGGTCTCGCGGGCGCGGTGCTCGGCGATCGGGTTGCCGACCACGATCCGTACCGGCTGGGCGTGCTGATGGCGGTTGTGGGTGTGGGTGGTCATGACGCGGCCTCCTCATCAGTGCCGCCGGTGGTGTCGCTGGTCGGGAAGGGCAGGACCTCCCCGTCGGCGCCGTCGCCGGTGCCGGGGGTGGCGCGGGTGACGAGTTCGTCGATGTCGGCGTCGGTGCACATGCCCGCGCGGAACCGGATCGGTTGGCGGGTGCGGGGGTCGATCAGGAAGCCGATGCCGGCGTGATCCGGGTCGATCGGGATCTCGTCGGCCAGTGCTCCGCGGTCGCGGGCGCCGTCGCCCAGGACCATGTCGACGTGCGGGGCGGCAGTGACCGCGAGGCAGA
The DNA here is from genome assembly GCA_030147065.1 of Pseudonocardia sp. Lineage (GTDB taxonomy): Bacteria > Actinomycetota > Actinomycetes > Mycobacteriales > Pseudonocardiaceae > Pseudonocardia. The sequence continues at coordinate 1,429 of JASLAP010000558.1, forward strand.
GCCGCAAGGTGAACAGGTCGCGCATGGCGACCGTGTCCTTGTCCGGCTCCTGCACGTAGGCGGCGACGGTGTGGTCGGCGGCCCGGCCCTGGGTGAGGATCTCCCCGAGCAGCCGTTCCCCGTCGCGCATGGTGGTGCGCTCGCCGTAGGCGGTGAGCATGGCCAGCTCGTCGATGACCAGCAGCTCCCACGGCGTCTGCCGGGTGATCGTGTTCTGTCGGATGCCGGCGGCCTCCATCCGGGCCTGCCGGTCGACCATCGAGTCGCGGAACTCCGTCAGGAGTGCGACGGCGTCGGTGGCGGTGGTGGCGCGGCGGTGGAACAGCGCCTTGGCCCGGGCGGTTTCCACGCCGCCCTTGAGGTCGACGCACCACACCCGGACCAGGCCGTCGCGGATCAGCGGGGCCAGTGCGCGCAGCGGGCCGACCAGCAGGGAGCCCTTGCCCGATCCGGACCCGCCGGTCACCAGCAGGTGCTTGCCGCGCAGCGGCAGCAGGAACGGAGCCCCGGTCTCCAGATCTCCGATGTCCAGGGCGGCCGGGTTGACGTCCTCGACCCGCTCGGCCATCAGCGGGGCGTTCAGCGGGCGGGTGAACGGCATGGTGTGCTCGACCACCACCGCGAGCACGGCGGGGCGGTGGCGGGTGATGCTCACGCGGTGCGCGCACAGCGCGTCGGCCAGGGTCGGGGCCTGCTCGGTCCACAACCTGATGTCCTGCCCGCGCAGCATCCGCACGTACAGGGTGTCGATCGCGCGGGAGGCTGAGCGGACCCGCAGCAGGCGGGGGACGAGTTCGGTTTGGGTGCGGCGGTCCTCCCGGGTCAGCCCGCAGTCGGCGAGCAGGGACGCCCAGCGCCGGCCGCGGTAGCGGGTCCACCGCCGCCAGGACGCCCGTAGCGTCGGGGCGGCCCGCCGGTCGAACGAGGCCGGGTGCGCCCGCCACCACAGGACCACCGCGCCGATCACGCCCGCTGTGGTGGCGAGGGTGCCCCACAGCGACCAGGCGGTCATGCCCGCCACGAGCAGAGCGGGGACGAGGGCGAACAGCGGGTGGCGGGCCAGCCAGGCCAGCGCCCGGAACTCCGCGCCGGTGCGGCGGCCCGAGGGCCGCTGCGGAGCGATCTGCATTCCGTGGTTGCGGGAGAAGGTGCTCATTCGTGTTCGGTCTCCTGTTTCGGGCACACGTCGGGCCGGGCCACCATCGTGAGAACGGTGGATCAGTGCAGGGAATGGGGTCCGGCGCCGACGAGTGCGGGCGGAAGTGCTAGTTCTTGCGGAAGATGGGGCGGGCCGCGTCGAGCATGGTGACGACCTGGGCGACGTCGCGGGCGAGGTTGTCGTGGGTCTTCTTGAACGACCCGCGCCGGATCGGAATCCCGCGCATCGCTTCCCCGAGGCGCTTCATCGCCACGTCGAGGTCCTCGATCAGCCGGTCCACGTTGGACGTAGTGGCCATGTCAGCGCCTCCAGTCCTTGACGATCAGGTGCGGTTCGAACCGCTTGGCCTGTGCGGACACGATCCGCAGTGAGGACTTGCAGCGGCGCAGCGAGCCGCGGACCTCATCAACGCCGGCGATGTCCCAGTGCCGCTGGTTGCGGCGCCGCCACGTGTTGTCCTCGGCGTTCCTGGCGGCGCGCTGGGCTTCGGCCAAGGCGTCGGGGACGCCCTGGCCGAAGCCCAACGCGCCGCCAGGAGCGCCGAGGACAACACGTGGCGGCGCCGCAACCAGCGGCACTGGGACATCGCCGGCGTGGATGAGGTCCGCGGCTCGCTGCGCCGCTGCAAGTCCTCACTGCGGATCGTCTCCGCCCAAGCCAAGCGGTTCGAACCGCACCTGATCGTCAAGGACTGGAGGCGCTGACCATGGCCGCTACTCACG
>JASLAP010000604.1 GCA_030147065.1 Pseudonocardia sp.
GAGGACGAGGACGTTCCGGCCACCCGCAAGCGCGCCCGCAAGCCGGCCTGACCCACCCCCGCACGCCCCTCGGATGGCAGGAAAGCCACTTTCAGGACCGAATCCGTCCTGAAAGTGGCTTTCCTGCCACGAGGGGGAGGGGCGTGCGGGGGTGGGTCAGGCCGGCTTGCGGGCGCGCTTGCGGGTGGCCGGGGCGTCCTCGTCCTCGTCGGCCTTCTTCTTGGCCGCGGGCTTGCGGGCGGGAGCCTTCTTGGCCGGCTTCTTCTCCTCGGCGGGCTCGGCCTTCGCCGCGCCGGACCCGCCACCGGCGCCGGCCCGGGCCGCCTCGACGCTCGCCTGCAGCGCGCTGAGCAGGTCGGTCATGCTGTCCGGCCCCTCCTCGCGCTTCTCGGCCACCGGGGCCGGGCGGGTGTCGCCGGTGGTGCGCTTGCGCTCGATCAGCTCGACCACCGCGTCGCGGTACTCGTCGTGGAAGTCGCCGGGCTCGAAGTCCGCGCCCAGGCTCTCCACCAGCGACGCGGCCATGGTCAGCTCCTGCGGGCGCAGCTCCACGTCGGCGTCGAGGATGTCGAAGTCGGGCTCGCGGACCTCGTCGGGCCAGAGCATGGTCTGCAGCACGATGGCCTTGTCCCGCACCCGCAGCAGGGCCAGCGTCTCGCGCTGGCGCAGCGCCACCCGCACCACGGCCATCCGGTCGGTCTGCACCAGCGCCTCGCGCAGCAGCGCGTAGGGCTTGGCCGCCTTGGCCTCGGGCTCCAGGAAGTAGCTCTTGTCGAACAGCAGCGGGTCGATCTGGTCGGCCGGGACGAACTCGACGACGTCGATCTCGTGGCCGGTGGCCACCGGCAGCGAGTCCAGGTCCTCGTCGTCGAGGGTGATCAGCTCGCCGTCCTCGGTCTCGTAGCCCTTGACGATGTCGGCGTAGGGGACCTCCTCGCCGTCGATCGAGCAGGTCCGCTTGTACTTGATGCGACCCCCGTCGGCGGCGTGCACCTGGTGGAAGCGGATGTCGTGGTTGGTGGTCGCCGAGTACAGCTTGACCGGCACGCTCACCAACCCGAACGACACCGCACCGCTCCACATCGCGCGCATGGCAGCCCCCGTTCCCCACAGCGGTCGGTCGCTCTCGGTGACAGCATGACGGCGTGCAACCGATGCTCGCCACCCCTGGGACCTTACCGGCGGGGACCGACTGGTTGTTCGAGGTCAAGTGGGACGGGATGCGGTTGCTGGCCGACGTGGTCGACGGTCACCTGCGGCTGACCGACCGCACCGGGCGCGACGTCACCACCGCGTTCCCCGAGCTGGGCGGGCTGACCCGGCTGGCGCCCGACGTCCTGCTCGACGGCGAGGTGGTCCTGCTCGACGGCGGCGTCCCCAGCTTCGGCGCGCTCACCGACCGGATGCACGAGCCGGTCGACCCGCACGGCGCCCAGGTCCGCCCGGTCACCTACATGGTCTTCGACGTGCTCCGGCTCTACGGCGTCCCGCTGCTGGAGCGCCCGCTCGACGAGCGCCGGGCCACCCTGGAGCGGCTGGAGCTCACCGCGGTGGAGAACCTGTCGCTGTCGCCGGGCTACACCGACGGCGCCGCGCTGTTCGACGCCACCCGCCAGCGCGGCATGGAGGGCGTGCTGGCCAAGCGCCGGGACGCGGAGTACCGCCCGGGCGTCCGCAGCGCCGACTGGGTGGTCGTGGCGCACCGCCGCAACCAGGCGTGCGTGGTCGGCGGCTGGCGCCCGGACCGGCCGGGCACCGACCGGATCGCTGCGCTGCTGCTCGGCCTGCCGGGCCCGAACGGCCTGCGCTTCGCCGGCGGGGTGGACACCACCCAGGTCGGCCCCACCGCCCAGCGGGTGCTGCACGGGCGGCTGCGACCGGCCGGGTTGCCGCCGTTCGCCGGCGGGCTGTCCCGGGCGGCCGCGGCCGGGGTCCGGTGGTGCGCGCCCACGATCGTGGTCGAGGTCGTCCACCAGGGCTGGACCGAGGGCGGGAGGTTGCGCGATCCGGTGTTCCGGGGCATCCGGGACGACCTCGCGCTGGACGACGTCCGCCCCGAATCCTGACCCGGACTGCTCCATCCGGGTAGGCCGGTCGCGGATCGTGACCGATGTGCCTCAGCCGGGGGACGTGCGCGGGTGGACCCGTCGTCTACCGTGGGCCCGGTGACGACCATGCTCACGTGGCAGACCGAGGACGGTCAGGGGCTCGAGGGCACGCGTCTGCACTTCGGTGCGGGCGGCTCGTTCCGGGCGACGAGCCGGATGGTCCGGGTGCACCCGGACGGCGACTTCACCGCCTCCTACCGGCTGGTGGTGGACGCCGACGGAGCGCTGGAGCGGCTGTCGGTCACCAGCGACACCGCCGGTCGCGAGCGCCACCTCACCATCAACCGCACCGACGACGGCTTCTGGCTGCTCGACACCGGTGGGGGTGGGGCGGGAGGCCAGCGCGACGACTTCGACGGCGCGCTGGACGTCGACCTGGCCTACAGCCCGCTGCTGAACTCGGTGCCGATCCGGCGGCTGGGCCTGCACCGGGAGGCCGGCGAGCACACCCTCGCGGTGGTGTTCGTGTCGCTGCCCGACCTGACCGTGACCCACCGGACCGAGACCTACCGGACGGTGTCGGTGCTCGACGACTCCGGCCACGCGCTCATCGAGTTCCGCCGCGACGACGTCGTCGCGGAACTCGTGGTCGATGCGGACGGCGTGGTGGCCAGCTACCCCGGCGTCGCGACCCTCCTCGTCCCCGGCGCCCCCACCCCCGCCCACACCTGACCCGTCCGGCGCCGGGACAGCCTCCGGCGCTCAAAGTTCAGGAAGGCCACCTTCAGGTCCTGAGAGGGCAGGAAGGTGGCCTTCCTGAACTTCGGCCGGGGGTGCCAGGGGGCGGTGGAGGTCAGGCCCAGCCGAGGACCGGAGTCCCGGCGCGGCCGATCGCGCGCAGCTCGGCGAGGGTCTCCCGGCCGGTGATCCGGACGCCGGGGCGGTCGCGGGCGTCGGCCCAGCGCTGCCGCCCCGCGTGGCCGGCGCGGACGGTCGCGGCCAGCCCGCCGGTCGACGCCAGCGCCCCGCGCATCACGCCGAACCGGCCCAGCGCCTCGTCCACCGCGGCCAGCAGCGCGTCCCGGTTGCCGTCGCACATCGCCAGCACCAGCTCCGGGCGGGTGCCGGCGACCCGGGTGCCGTCGGCGAACGAGGACGCGGCCAGGGCCATCGCCAGCCCGTCGTCCGGGTCGCCGGAGGCGGCGGTGGCGGCCAGCACCGCGGCCAGCAGGTGCGGCAGGTGCGACACCCGGGCCACGGCCAGGTCGTGCTCGTCGGCGGCGGCCGGGACGACGTGCGCCCCGCACGCCCAGGCCAGCTCGGCGACGTCCGCCCAGGCCTCGCGGTCCAAGTCGTCGTCCGCGGCGACCACCCAGGCCGCGCCGGTGAACAGCCCGCCGCTGCCGGCCGCCCAGCCGGACTCCGCGGTCCCGGCCATCGGGTGGCCGCCGACGTAGCGGGCCCGCGGCGCGTACCGGTCGACCGCGTCGGCCACCGCCACCTTGACGCTGACCGCGTCGGTGAGCCGGCACCCCGGGGCGTGCGCGTCGACCAGCCGCAGCACGTCCGGCACCACCGGCAGCGGCACGGCGAGCACCACCAGGGCGTCCTCGGCCGCCGCCCGGGCCAGCGCGGCCGCGGTGTCGGTGGTGACGTCGAAGCCGTCGGCGCGGGCCTGCTCGGCGGTCGCCGCCGATGCGGTCGCCCCCCACACCGGCCGGCCGGCCTTCTCCGCCGCGCGCAGCAACGACCCGCCGATGAGCCCGGCGCCGATCACACAGACTGCTCTCACGGCCGATCAGCGTAGGTCGGTTCCGCTGCGTGCCCGCTGTTCACCCGATCGCGCCGGCGACCCGCAGCACGCCGCGCTCCTCCAGCCGCACCCCGACGACCTGCACCCCGGCCGGCAGCCCGCCGTCGGCGACCGGCCCGGGCACCGACACCGCGGGCCAGCCGGTCAGGTTGAACGGCAGCGTCAGCTCCAGCAGCGACGGGCGCACCGGCACGGCGGTCCCGTCGACGTCCACCTCGGACGCGCCGATCGGGGTGGCCCGCAGCCGGGTGGTCGTCAGCACCAGCACGTCGAGGTCGGCGACCGCGGCGCGGAACTGCGCGGCCAGCCGGCGCCGGGTGCGCAGCGCGGCGACGTAGGTGGCGGCCGGCAGCCCGGCGACCAGGGCGAGCCGCTCCGCGGTGATCGGCTGGTAGTCCCCGGGCCGCTCGGCCAGCCAGGCCGCGTGCGTCGCGTAGGCCTCGGCGCCGACGATCGTGCCGTAGGTCGCGGCCAGCTCGTCGATCATCGGGGTGCGCACCTCGACGACCTCGGCGCCCCGGGCGGCCAATCGGTCCACCGCGGCGGCCGTCGCGGCGGCCAGCGCCGGGTCGGCCGGGCGCCAGTAGTCGTCGAGCAGCACGCCGACCCGCACCCCGTCGACGCCGGGGGGCTGGATGCCGCCACCGGTGCCGTCCGGGCGGCTGAGCACGTCCCAGGCGACCGAGGCGGCGTGCACGTCCGCGGCGAGGACGCCGACGTGGTCGCAGGTCTCCGACAGGGGGAACACCCCGTCGGTGGGCAGCGCGCCGAAGCGGGGCTTGAGGCCCACCACCCCGCACAGCGCGGCCGGTGTGCGCACGCTGGCCCCGGTGTCGGTGCCCAGGGCCAGCGGGAGGTGCCCGGCCGCGATCGCGGCCGCCGACCCGGACGACGAGCCGCCGGTGATCCGGGACGGGTCGTGCGGGTTGCGGGCCGGCCCGGTGGCCGCCACGTCGCCGGTGGGGCCGTAGGCGAACTCGTGGGTGTGCAGCTTGGCCACGACGATCGCGCCGGCCTCCTGCAGCCGGGCCACCACCGGGGCGTCAGCGGTGGCCGGCGGCGCGTCGGCGAGCACGTTCGACCCGGCCCGGGTGGGCAGCCCGGCCACGTCGAACAGGTCCTTGACCCCGACCGCGACCCCGTGCAGCGGCCCGCGCCACCCGCCGCGGGCCAGTTCGTCGCCCAACTCGGCCGCCCGGGCCAGCGCGGCGTCGCCGTTCAGCGCGATCACCGCGTTGTGCGTGTCCGCCGCCAGCCGCTCCAGCACGTCGGTGACGTGCTCCACCGGCGACAGCTCGCCGGACCGCAGTGCCATGGTCAGCTCGCGCAGGGAGATCACCCGCCCACCCTGCCACCGCCCTCGTGAGCGAGTTTCATGCCCATGGGCATGAAACTCACTCACGACCGGAGGGCGTCCAGGGCCAGGGCGGCGTAGACGGCGACGCCGGCGGCCATCGCGTCCTCGTCGAACACGACGCGGTTGGAGTGGTTGGGCGGGGCGGTAGCCGGGTCGGTGCCGGGCGGGCAGCCGCCGAGGAAGGCGAGCGCGCCGGGAACCTCCTCCAGCACGTAGGAGAAGTCCTCGGCGCCCATGATCGGGGTTGGCATCGTGTGCACCTGCCGGGCGCCCAGCAGCCCGGCCGACAGCTCCTCGATCCGGGCCACCGCGCCGGAGTCGTTGACGGTGACCGGGTAGCCGCGCTCGATCTCGACCTCGGCGGTGCAGCCCATGGCCAGCGCGGTGTGCTCGCAGACCCGCCGGATCTCCTCGTGCGCCCGCTCCCGGGTGGCCGGGGAGAGCGTGCGCAGCGTGCCCTCCAGGAACGCGGTCTCCGGGATGATGTTGTTCGTGGTGCCGGCCACGATGTGCGCGATGGTCAGCACGGCCGGCTGGTGGGCGTCGAGCCGGCGGGTGACGGCGGTCTGCAGCGCCCCGACCATCGCCGCCGCGGCGGGCACCGGGTCCAGCGCGTCGTGCGGGGACGAGGCGTGCCCGCCGCGCCCGAGCACCGTCACCCGGACGACGTCGGCCGCGGCCATGATCGGACCCGGCCGGACGTGCACCTCGCCGGTCGGCAGCGTCGCGCTGATGTGCAGCGCGTAGGCGGCCGCCGGCCGGCCGGCCGGCCCGCGGTCGTCGAGCAGGCCCTCGTCGATCATGTAGCGGGCGCCGTGCAGGCCCTCCTCGCCCGGCTGGAACATGAACAGCACCCGGCCGGCCAGCTCGGCGCGCCGGTCGGCGAGCAGCCGGGCGGACGAGGCCAGCATGGCGACGTGGGTGTCGTGCCCGCAGGCGTGCATCGCGCCGTCGACGGCGGAGGCGAACGGCAGCCCGGTGCCCTCGGTCAGCGGCAGCGCGTCCATGTCGCCGCGCAGCAGGACCGTCGGACCGGGGCGGGCGCCGTCCAGCACCGCCACCACCGAGCTGACCGACCGGCCCAGGTGCACCTGCAGCGGCAGGTCGGCGAGCCCGGCCAGCACGGCGTCGCGGGTGCGCGGGAGATCCAGCCCGATCTCGGGGTGCCGGTGCAGGTCGCGCCGCAACCGGACCGTCCGGTCCTGGACGTCCATGGCCTGTGCGAGCAGTCCGGTTACCGACACGTCCAGCGACATTGCCCGATCCTGACACCCGGTGGGGGTGGCGGCGACGGTGAACTTGCCGCTGTGGTTTGGAGCACAGTCGGCGGTGGGCTTACCGTAGTCTCATGGCAGTGCCGAGCATCCAGGCGCCGGCGGGCGTGCGGGAGCACGCCCTGCCCGGCTACGCCGTCGCGGCGATCCGGGAGGACGGGCGCTGGCGCTGCGTCCGGCTGGATCCCGACGCCCTCGTCGACCTGGACACCGCGATCACCGAACTGCGCGCACTGCGCTCCACCGGCGCCGTCCTCGGCCTGCTGGACGTGGACGACGAGTTCTTCGTGCTGCTGCGCCCGACGCCCGGCGGCGTGTCGTTGATGGTGTCCGACGCGGTCGCCGCGCTGGACTACGACGTGGCCGCCGACGTGCTCGACCTGCTGCGCATCGACCTGCCCCCGGACGACGACGCGCTCGACGACCCGTGGCCCGAGGGCGACCTGTCGATCCTGGCCGACCTGGGCCTGCCGGCCGACGAGCTGGAGGTGCTCGCCGCGGAGTGCGAGCTGTACCCGGACGAGCAGCTGGCCGCGATCGGGCGGCGCTGCGGGTTCGGCGCCGAGCTGGCCGAGGTCGTCGACGCGCGGTGACGGCGGCGCGCGACGGGGGCGGGGCGTGGTTGGAGCCCGTCCCGGACACGTCGGACGAGCGGCTGGTGCGCCGCGCCCTCGAAGTGGCCGCCGCCGCCCTGCGCACCGCCGACGTCCCGATCGGTGCCGTCGTCGTGGACGCCGACGGCCGCGAGCTGGCCGCGGCCTGCAACGCCCGCGAGGCGCTCGGCGACCCGACCGCGCACGCCGAGGTGCTGGCCCTGCGGGCCGCGGCGGCGGTGCGCGGGGAGTGGCGGCTGGAGGGCTGCACGCTCGCGGTGACCGTGGAGCCGTGCACCATGTGCGCCGGCGCGATCGGCCTGGCCCGGGTGGCCCGGGTGGTGTTCGGGGCCTGGGAGCCCAAGACCGGCGCCGCCGGATCGCTGTGGGACGTCCTGCGCGACCGGCGGCTCAACCACCGCCCCGAGGTGGTGCCCGGGGTGCTCGCCGGGGAGAGTGCGGCGCTGCTGGAGTCGTTCTTCGGCGGCTTCCGGTGAGGCCCGGTTCTGCGGTGAGGCCCGGTTCTCCGGTGAGGCGCTGACCGGTGCGTCGACGGGTCCGGGTGGCGGCGTACGCGGTCTGCGTCCGGGACGGGGAGCTGCTGCTGGCCGGCGGCCCGGACCGGGTCAGCCGCGAGATCGAGTGGACGCTGCCCGGCGGCGGCCTCGACCACGGCGAGGACCCGCAGGTCGCCGCGGTCCGCGAGGTCGCCGAGGAGACCGGCTACGAGGTGCGGCTGGATGGCCTGCTGACCGTCGACTCCCTGCGCCTGCAGACCCGCCGGGTCCCGCCGCTGGACACGCACGCGGTCCGGATCGTCTACGCCGCCACGGTGACCGGCGGTGACCTGCACTTCGAGATCGGCGGCAGCACCGACCGGGCCGCGTGGTTCCCGCTCGACGAGGTGCCCGCGCTGCCCCGGGTCAGCCTGATCGACATCGCGCTGGACGCCTGGCGCGCCCACCCGGCCCCCCTCCCGCCCCGCCTCCTGCCGCCCGGCTGACCCCGGGGCGGGGTCGGGCGGTGGGCGGGCCTCTTGTAAGCTCGTCGGCGGTAGCGTGTCCGAGCGGCCGAAGGAGCACGCCTCGAAAGCGTGTGAGGTGCAAGCCTCCGTGGGTTCAAATCCCACCGCTACCGCCAGCCTGAACAGGCGGAACGCCGGGCCTCCCGATCACGGGACGCCCGGCGTTCGTCGTCACCGCCTCGTGGGTGACCGGCCGCGATCGTCCTGACGGGGATACGCCGTGAGTCCTCATGGGTCAGGTCGAGACCTCTGCGCCCGACCAGCACGCCTGACGCGAGCAGGGCAGTCGTGAGCCGCTGTGCGGTGCGACGCGGCCGAAATTCGGTCCCTCCCGAGGGCATCCGGTGATAGCACTGGCTTGCCCGAAATGCCCGGATCGGAGATCGCTGATGGCAACAGAGATGGTGCAGACGTTCCTGCGCGATGGGTTCCTCCACCTGGCCGGAGCCGTAGCCGAGCCGGTCGCCCGGGAGTGCGAACGTCGCCTGTGGGCCGAGACCGGCTACGACCCGCACGACCCGGCCACGTGGATCGAGGCCACTCGCTGGGTGCTCTACCGTGACGACGGGCCGTTTGTCGAGGCCGTCAACAGTCCGGTGCTGATCGACGCCTACGACACCCTCATCGGCTCTGGCCGTTGGGTCCGACGGGACCACGTCGGAGCCTTCCCTCTGCGCTTCCCGAGCGATGAGCAACCGGTCGAGTCCGGGTGGCACATCGATGCGTCGTTCGCTGACCGGGAGCTGACCGACGACGACGTGGGCGATGTCGAGGCCATGCGCGAGGTGGGGTTTCGCGTCAACGTCAGCTCGCGGGGACGGGCGTTGCTGTTGCTGATGCTGTTCAGCGATGTCGGCCCCGATGACAGCCCGACCCGGATCCGCGTCGGGTCGCACCTCGACGTCCCGCACCTCCTCGCGCCCTACGGCCTCGACGGCGTCGGCAGTGATCCCGCCTTCGACGCGGCTGTTGACCGGGCGTCGAGCAGCCGGCCGACGACGCAGGCGACGGGACGGTGCGGAGACGTCTACGTCTGCCATCCCTTCCTCGTGCACGCAGCACAAGTGCACCGAGGGACCTGTCACCGGTTCATGGCGCAGAACGCGATCGAACCCGCCGACGAGCTCGACCCCCGGGCAACCGATCGCCCGCTCTCGCCCGTCGAGCAGGCGATCCGGGACGGTCTCCCGACGTGAGGCTCCCACGGACGCCGGGACGAACGACGCCGGCGGCGACAGGCCCGTGCGGGTTGATCCGGGGCGGCCGGGGTCGGAGGTCCGAGTGCCGGAGAGTCACCTCGTCCGGCGCCGGGCTTCGATCAGGTGGCGCGTCGAGTGGGCGACCAGTGGTCCCCCCGTCGATTGCTGTCAGCTCGGCCGAGGAACGGCGCCCG
>JASLAP010000610.1 GCA_030147065.1 Pseudonocardia sp.
GCCGACTCCCTGGCCCTGGCGCTGGCGGCGCTCTCGCAGACCGTGGTGGGTGGCGCAGCCCGCGGATGCCGTCGCAGCCCGCCGACACGCTGCGCGACCACCACACGGGCTGCGACAGCGCATCAAGCCCGGGACTCGGCCTACAGCACAACGAGTTCCGGCTCCGGTCACAGCAGCTCGCGTAGCCTGCACCCCGCGCAGCCTGTGGATGCCGGCCTAACGTTCTGGCGGGTGGCGAGGACACGTCCGGCTGCGTTGCGGTGCTCGCCCACGCCTGGATGCTGTCGTCCGGAGCGACGGTGGCCAATGACGTGCTCGAGGTCGACGTCATCGGGCTGCCGAAGCGCTGAACCTCGATGACGTCGGCTTCGTCCGCAATCCGTGTGCATGAGCACGGGTCGCAGGGGCGCGCTCGGTCCTGCCCGAGCCGCCCGCGGCCGGCCCTTGGCTGCGATCCGCGTGCTCGCGCAGCGCGTGCGGTGTCGTCGCAGCCTGCCGACGCGCTGCGACGGCACCACATGTGTTGCGACAGCTTTCCAGCCGCCGCCTGCCCGGGCGATTGGCTGACGCAGGGCGTAGCGGGTGGCGCAGACCGTGGTAGTCCTCGCAGCCCGCCGGCGCGCTGCGACTGCACCCCACAGGCTGCGCAACGGCCAGTGAGCAGGCGGTTCAGCCGCCGGAGTGCTCCAACTCGGCGCCGAACGGGACGCTGGGGTCGTCGGGGTCGTCGAGCCAGTGCTCCGGGAGGACCACGCGGCCGGGGCTGCCCTGCCGCCCCCGCGGCCCGTCGGCCGCCGCCGGGAACTCCTCGGCCGCGTCCAGCTGGGCCAGCAGCTCGTCCAACTCGTCCAGGCTCGCCACCAGGCCGAGCCGGCGGCGCAGGTCGGGGCCGACCGGGAAGCCCTTGAGGTACCAGGCGATGTGCTTGCGCATGTCCCGGATGCCCTTGTCCGTGCCCATGTGCTCCTGCAGCAGCACGGCGTGCCGGCGCATGGTCGCCGCGACCTGGCCGAGGGTGGGCGGGGTCGGCAGCGGGCGGCCGGCGAACGCGGCCTCCAGGTCGCCGAACAGCCACGGCCGACCCAGGCAGCCGCGGCCGACCACGACGCCGTCGCAGCCGGTGGCGTCGACCATGGCGAGGGCGTCGGCGGCGCTGAAGATGTCGCCGTTGCCGAGCACGGGCACCTCGGCGGGAAGGGCGTCGCGCAGGCGGGCGATCGCCGACCAGTCCGCCGTGCCCGAGTAGCGCTGGGCGGCGGTGCGGGCGTGCAGGGCGACGGCCGCCACCCCGGCGTCGACAGCGCGGCGGCCGGCGTCGAGGAAGGTGTGCCGCTCGTCGTCGATGCCGATGCGCATCTTGATCGTCACCGGGACGTCGCCGGCGTTGTCGACAGCCGCCCGCACGATCCGCTCGAACAGCCGGCGCTTGTAGGGCAGCGCGGCACCGCCGCCGCGACGGGTGACCTTGGGGACCGGGCAGCCGAAGTTGAGGTCGACGTGGTCGGCCAGATCGCGCTCGGCCACCATCCGGACCGCCTGGCCGACCGTCGCCGGGTCGACCCCGTAGAGCTGCATGGACCGCGGCTGCTCGTCCGGGTCCATCGCGATCATCCGGAAGGTCAGCGGGTTCTTCTCGACCAGTCCGCGCGAGGTGATCATCTCGCAGACGTAGAACCCGGCGCCCTGCTCACGGCACAGCCGGCGGAACCCGGCGTTGGTGATACCTGCCATCGGGGCCAGCACCACCGGTGTGTCGGAGGTGTAGGGCCCGATGCGCAGCGGGGCGCGGACGGCCGTCGGGACACTCACGCTGTCCCATTGTCCACGCCTCAGAAGCCGACGGTGATGCAGGCGGCCCGCTGCCCCGCGCTGCCCGCCTCGCCGGGGCCGGTGCGGGTCGGCTCGGCGTGGATGACGACCGACCGCGGACGCCGGTCGGTGAACTGCCAGGGCACCGTCACCTCCGCTGTTCCGGCACCCGCGGCGTCGGTGGTGAGGTCCAGCCAGACCTCGTTGTCCGGGTTGGCGAAGGCCGGGTCGGTGCTGGGCTGCTGCGGGTCGGGCCGGTGCTGGAAGTGCCCGCCGGCCGCCTCCCCGTCGGGCCCGCAGGGCATGGAGTGGGCGTGGGCGCCGTAGGTGCGACCGGGCTGCAGACCGCGGACCGCCAGCCGCACCGTCGTGCTCCCGTCCGCCGACTCCGCGCTGACCGCCACCCGCGCCCCGACCCGCACCAGGTCCTCGGCGTAGGTGATGGCCGGATCGGCCGTGGTCGAGAACGTCGCCCTGACCGCCACGTCCCGGGAGACCTGCGGACCTGTCGGCTCCGTGGCAGCACTCTCGGTACAACCGACGAGCAGGAGGGGGCCGACCAGAGCAGCGGGAATGACGCCGAGTGACCGCATGGTTGCAGAATGCGGGATGACGGGCGGTAGCTCCGTCGGGGGCGCCAGTTGCTCCGGACGAGTGAGGGGGCAGCGGCGGGTCGAGCGTCGTACCCTGTGCCAGGCGTCGCACGGGGTGCGGTGCGGGCCTCTAGCTCAATCGGCAGAGCAGCGGACTTTTAATCCGCGGGTTCGGGGTTCGATCCCCCGGGGGCCCAC
>JASLAP010000695.1 GCA_030147065.1 Pseudonocardia sp.
TTCGATTTTCGGGACCGCCCGCGCGAACCGTTCTGGCTGCTGCTCCAGCACCATCGGCCCGAGGTGTGCATCACCCACCCCGGCAGCGCCGACGACGTGGTCGTGCACACCGACGTCGCCACCCTCGTCGAAATCCAACGCAACCGACTACCACTGGCCGACGCGATCGCCAGGGCGACGTTCGTCCTGGACGGCAACCCCGTCCTGGCGCGCGCCCTGCCGAGCTGGGGCGGGATCACCCCGACACCGGCACCGTCGGATTGAGACAGTGACAGAGGATTCGAGACCCTACAAAAGCAGCCGCCGGGGTGGTGGGGTGTAGGTTCTCGTTTACCGTGACATGTCGATCATGGCCGACCTGCGGGTTTCGCGCTGTTTCACGACGATGGCACCATGATCAGTCTCATCTGGGTGTCGCGTTCTTGGATGGCACGCCTGCTGGTGCCACCTTCGTGCTGACCACCCGACCGAGGGCGCTACCCACAAGAGTGGGCTGTGATCTTCGCACCAGCGGGGTGGATCAGTGCGCCAAGGTGCGCCAGGGCGCGGGGCCTGCATCGGCAGCCCGACGTCCGACGCCTGCATCATGGAAGGCGGAGCTGGAGACGGCGACCGGTTCGAGGACGGCGTCCTCGTCCGCGGGCGGATGCGGCGGTTCTGCGTGGCGAGCGACCACGATCCCGACGGGGACACCCGCCAGCACCGCAGCCACGGCGAGTCCTGCTGGGAGACGATGGGCGGTCGGGGCCTCGACCTGGTCGTCCCCGCGGGTCCGCCAGTGGGGGCCGACCCGGACGCCGTCGATCCGCCGCAGTTCCAGCAGCTCGTCACCGCGACGCGGACTGTCGTCGTGCTGGACCGCTCGGGCAGCATGGCGGGGGCGAAGCTGGCTCAGGCCAAGATCGGGGCGCACTACGTCGTCGACGACGCCGCCGACGGCGACGAGCTGGCCCTGGTCTCCTTCGCCTCGGCCGCGACCGTCGACCTTGCCCGGCACGCCGCCGGTGCCGACCGCGAGCCCGCTCACTTCGCCGTCGAGGCCCTCACCGCGCAAGGCGAGACCTCGATCGGCGACGGTCTGCGCACCGCGTTCGACCAGCTCGCCTCCGCCGCGGAGCGCAGCTCGGTGCAGTCCGTTGTGCTGCTCACCGACGGCCTGCAGACACACGGGGAGAGCCCGCGGAACGTACTGCCCGACCTGGTGCGGACGCTCACCCGTGTCTTCGTCGTCGGCATCGGCCCGGAGCTCGACGAGGCCCTGCTGCGAGAGGTGGCCGAGCGGACGGGCGGGGAGTTCGCGCGCATCGACCCCGACCTCCCCGCGGACGAGCAGGCGTTCACCGTGCGGTCGGAGCTGGAGCGCTTCGCAGCGCTCGCCCGGGACGGCGGGGCCGTCACGGCGGGGTCGTCGGAGCGCATGGCCGACGGCCGGCGGATCACCCGCTCCTCGGTCGTCGAGCCCGGGGCCCGGACGGCCACCTTCGTGCTGAGCTGGCCGGACGCGAAGGACCGGGTCGACATCGAGGTCGTAGGACCCGACGGGCAAGTGGCGAGCGGACCCGGCGTGCGGGTGGTGCGGCCGGACCGCCCGTACGTCGCCGTCCGGGTGGCGGACCCCGCCGCGGGTCGTTGGCGGGTCCGGATGACTTGCCGCACCCAACGGCCCGAGGTCCGCGTGCGGCACTGGACTTTCGTCGAGACCCGCGGGCTCGTCGGCGGGCTGCACGGGCCGGCCGGCGTGGTCGCGCCGGGAGCGCCCGCGGAGGCGACGTTCACGCTGGCCCACGGGCGGGCGCTCACTGGTCTCACGGTCCGCGCGCAGCTGGTCGGGCCGGAGGGGACGCACCCCGTGCGGTTCCGGGCGGGGTCGTTCGCGACCGAGGGCGAAGGCGAGTACACCGCCTCGTTCCGGGCCCCCGACAAGCCGGGCGTGTACTCCCTGGAGCTGACCGTGCGCAACGACCGGCGACGCACCCGCCCCGCCTCCGCGGAGCAGGTACGGGAGGGGGTGCCGGTCCCACCGTGGCCGGACTTCACCCGCCGGTTCCGCACCTCCTTCGTGGTGGGCTGAGCGGCGCCCGGTGCGAGCCGGGCCGCCCGACGCCGTCACGTGGCCTGCAGCCGCGTCCGCGACGAGCGGTGGTCACCTGGTCCGGCGCACCGAGCCGTTCCTGCTGGTCGTGGGATAGGGTCCGGCCGTGAACGGGGTCCGCGTCGAGCACGCCACCTCCGTGGACGGGACGCGGATCGGGTTCGAGCGCGTGGGCCAAGGCCCGCCGCTGCTGGTCGTGCACGGCGGGATGGGTGACCGGACGCGCTGGGGCGGCGTCGCCGCCGACCTCGCCGCCGGCTTCGATACGCTGCTGCTCGACCGCCGCGGCCGCGGCCTCAGCGCCGACGGCGACGCGCCGCACGCGCTGGAGCGCGAGGTGGAGGACATCAGTGCGGTCGTGGCGGCCGTGGGCGGCCCGATCCGCGTGCTGGCGCACTCCTTCGGAGGGCTGGTAGCGCTGGAGGCGGCCCGGACCGTGCCGGGCATCGAGCGGATGGTCATCTACGAGCCGCCGTTCGACACCCCCGGTGCCCGAGCACTCGAACCTACCGTGACGGACCAGATCACCGCGCTGATCGCGGCCGGCGACCCCGACGCCGCGCTGTCAGTGTTCCTGACCGAGGTCGTCGAAGTCCCCGCCGAGCGGCAGGCGGCGATGCGCGGCACCCCCCTGTGGGCCGCCCGGACCGCCGCGCTGCCCACCTTCGCCCGGGAGAACCGGGTAGTGCAGCGCTACCGCTTCGATCCACTGCGGTTCGCCGATGTGCGTGTGCCGATCCGGTTCCTGCTCGGGACCGCGAGCCCGCAGTCCCTGCAGGCGTCGACCCGGGCCGCGCACGCCGCCGTGCCGGGCAGCGACTTGGTCGAGCTGCCGAGCCAGGGGCACGCCGCGATGGACACCGCGCCGGCACTGTTCCTGCGGGCGGTGCGGGACTTCCTGGGCGCCCCAGCAGGGTCGTGATCCCGGTCCCGCGGACCGAGCGCCTGCCGGCTGGCCGCCGGCAGCACCGACATCGGTTGTGAGACACCGACAGCTGATCTGAGACCCTACATCGGGCGTTACCCGTGGGCGAGGTCGGCGAAGCGGCTGTAGTGCAGCTGGTGGGCCACGGTGATGGTGTTGGTCGGGCCGTTGCGGTGCTTGGCCAGGATCAGGTCGGCCTCGCCGGCCCGGGGGTCGTCGCGCTCGAAGGCGTCCGGCCGGTGCAGCAGGATGACCATGTCCGCGTCCTGCTCGATCGAGTTGTGCGCGGCGATTCCGTTGGCCATGAAGTTGTGCGTCCCCGGG
>JASLAP010000700.1 GCA_030147065.1 Pseudonocardia sp.
TTCAAGCCCTACCGCGACGAGCTCATCATCTCCACCAAGGCGGGCTGGGACATGTGGCCCGGCCCGTACGGCCAGGGCGGCGGCTCCCGCAAGTACGTGCTGGCCAGCCTCGACCAGTCGCTGGGGCGGATGGGCCTCGACTATGTAGACATCTTCTACAGCCACCGCTTCGACCCGGAGACCCCGGTCGAGGAGACGATGATGGCGCTGGACACGGCGGTGCGCTCGGGCCGCGCCCTGTATGCCGGCATCTCGTCCTACTCCGCGGCCAAGACCCGGGAGGCGGCGAGGATCGCACGCGAGCTCGGCACGCCGTTGCTCATCCACCAGCCGTCCTACTCGATGCTCAACCGCTGGATCGAGGAGGACCTGCTCGACGTGCTGGGGGAGACCGGCACCGGCTGCATCGCGTTCTCTCCGCTGGCCCAGGGCATGCTCACCGACAAGTACCTCGACGGGATCCCGGAGGGCTCGCGGGCCTCCCGCGGGACGTCGCTGTCCCCGAACCTGATCACCGACACCGCGCTGACCCACGTGCGCGCCCTCAACGACATGGCCGCGCGCCGCGATCAGTCGCTGGCCCAGATGGCGCTGGCCTGGGCGCTGCGCGACCGCCGGGTGACCTCGGTCCTGATCGGTGCGAGCAGCGTCGCCCAGCTCGACGACAGCCTGGGCGCACTGGAGAACCTGGAGTTCACCGCCGACGAGCTGGACGCCATCGACAAGCACGCGGTGGACGCCGGCATCAACCTCTGGGCCCGCTCCGCCGAGCACTGACCCGCACCGGCCCGTCCTGGCCCGCACTGACCCGCACCGGCCCGCTCGTGGCACGGTTCGGGAGATCCCGCCGCCTCGGGGCCGACGGCGACGACCGCCGCGGCCCCGGGCGGGTTCAGCCGGCGACCGGTGCGCCGTCCTCGTCGAGCCGGAGCGGCAGCCCGAACATCGGGAACAGCGTCGTGGTGTCCAGGAACGAGGTCAGCTCCGCGACCCGCCCGTCGCTGATCTCGAGCACCTGCACCGCCCAGGCGAGGTAGCCGCCCTGGGGGTGGCGGCGGTACTGCCCGAACCCGGGCCGGCCGTTGGCCGAGATCGGGACCAGCCGCGACCCCTCGCACTCGCAGCCCTTGCCGGTCATCCAGGCGGTGAACGACTCGGTGCCGCGCAGCCACAGGTCGTAGGGCGGCATCGACATCACGACGTCCTCGTGCAGCAGCGCGACCAGGGCGGTCATGTCGTAGCGCTGGAAGGCATCGGCGTAGCGGGCCAGCAGGTCGGTGTGCGCCTGGTCCATCTCCGCGGCCGGGGCGCGCTCGTCGAGGTCCTGCTCGGCCAGGGTGGCCCTGGCCCGCTGCAGCGCGCTGTTCACCGAGGCCACCGTGGTGTCCAGCAGCTCGGCCACCTCGGCGGCCCGCCACTGCAGCACCTCGCGCAGGATCAGCACCGCGCGCTGGCGCGGCGGCAGGTGCTGCAGCGCGGCCACGAACGCCAGCCGGATCGACTCCCGGGACACCGCCACGTCGGCCGGGTCGCCCCCGGTGGGCAGGACGCGGTCGTCGGGCACCGGCTCCACCCAGGTCGTCTCGGTCAGCGGCGGCCTGAGGTCGGCCTCGGCCGACCCGACCGGGCCCATGTCCACCGGCCGGGCCCGCCGCTTGCGCCCGTCCAGCATCGTCAGGCAGACGTTGGTGGCGATCCGGTACAGCCACGACCGCAGCGCCGAGCGCCCCTCGAAGCGGTCGAAGCCCTTCCAGGCGCGCACCATCGTGTCCTGCACGGCGTCCTCGGCGTCGGCCGAGGAGCCGAGCATCCGGTAGCAGTAGGCCGTCAGCTCCCGGCGGTACTGCTCCCACGGGGCGTCCTCGCCGGTGGGGGGCACCGCGGCGTCGCCCACCGTCGCCAGACCCGTCATCCGCTTCCCCTTCCGCGTGCTGCTGGGTGCTGCCCAACTCCTGGGAACCGAGGGTAGGACCACCCCCCGACAATCGGGCGATCCCGGGGGAGGACCGGCCGATCGGGTGCGCCGACCGGCACGGCGGGAGGGGCTGCTCGCCGCGGCCTACCAGCCCGACCGGACTGGTCGGCCACCTGCATCCGACCGCCGACGGCTTGGCCCGGAGCGGTAGGGGCGGCGACGCCAGGAGGAGATCGGCCCGGGGCAGACTGCAGTGGGGTCGCGGTGACCACCGCGGCGGCGGGGGTGCTGGGTCGCGGGCTGCGCGAGCTCAGCAGCCCCGCCCGGGTGTCCCGTGCCAGTTGATCTGAGCCACGTGTGGTGACCTGACCTGCGGTGGCTCAGATCAGTGGCAGCGGTTGGCAACCGGACTCGCCACTCGAGTTGAGCCATCTCGGCGACTCAGTAGCCGTCCGGATTGTCGATGTGCCGGGCGATCAGGCGGGTCAGCTCCTCGGGCACGTCATCGGGGAAGTTCTCCATCTTCGCGCAAACGCAGCCGGAGGCCCGATCTTGTGTCACCGTTCGCAGTGGACTTGTTCGCGTACCCGCACTCAGATCGATCGACGGCGCACCCGATAGCGCAGGTGAAGGACCCGGTTGCCCTGGATCATCACGTCTGGATCCTCCAACAGGTGCTGCGCGTGGACCGACCCGAAGTAGCGCTTGCCGGACCCGAACACGACGGGTACGACGTCCATGCGCACCTCGTCGACCAGGCCCGCGGCAAG
>JASLAP010000032.1 GCA_030147065.1 Pseudonocardia sp.
CCGGTACACCAGCTCCCCGCAGCTGGTGAACCGGCCCAGGGTCACCCACCACGTGCTGCCCACGACGGTGAGCACCATCAGCACCACCGCGGCCAGGATCAGGATGCGCCGCCGGTCACCGCCGGCGAACAGCTCGGCCAGCCGGGCGGGCAGGCCGGTCGCGGGCGCCGCGGAACTGCGCCGCGGCGGGCGGGCCCGGCCCTGCTCGGGCAGCCTGGCCCAGGGGGGCCGGTCGCCGGTCGGCGGGAAGGCGGTGGTGACCGCGGGGATCATCGCGGTCGAGTCGGCGGCGTGCCGGGCTGCGCCTCTACCCAAGCCTGGACTATCAGTCGGCGGGGCAAGCTGGCGCAGCAGCGCGGTCTCCACGTTGGCCGCGCCCAGGTCGTCGCGGACCACCTGCACCTCGGCCAGCAACGCGCCGGCGTCGGTCGGGCGGCCGCCCGGGTCGCGGCGGGTGGCCCGCAGGACCAGCTCGTCGAGCACGCCGGGCAGGCCGCGCACGACGGTGGACGGCCGGGGCACGTCGTTGTCCACGTGCTGCCAGGCCACCTCGACCGGCTCGTCACCGTCGAACGGGACCCGGCCGGTGAGCATCTCGAACAGCACGATGCCGGCCGAGTAGACGTCGGTGCGGGCGTCGGCGTGCCCGTCGGTGACCAGCTCGGGCGCCACGTAGGCCACCGTCGCCATCAGCTGGCCGGAGTCGTCCGCACTGTTGCTCGCCTCGACCGCGCGGGCCAGGCCGAAGTCGGCGACCTTCACCACGCTGTCGACCAGGTTGGCGATGCCACCGCTGGGCGCCTCGGCGACCAGGACGTTCTCCGGTTTCACATCTCGGTGCACCAGGCCGGCCCGGTGCGCGGCGGCGATCGCGGCCAGCATCTGCTCGAGAATCGCCAGCGCCTCGACCGGGTTGAGCCGGCGGCGCTGGTTGAGCAGCTCACGCAGCGTGCTGCCCTGCACGTACTCCATCACCAGGTAGGGCAGGCCCTGATGGCGGCCCTGGTCGTAGACCGCGACCACATTGGGATGGGTGAGCCGGGCGATCGTCTTGGCCTCGTCGGTGAACCGGTCGACGAAGTGGACGTTCGTAGCCTGCGACGGATGAATGATCTTCAGCGCGACGGTGCGCCCGAGTCGCTCGTCGACCGCCGTGTACACGGTCGCCATGCCGCCACGGGCGACGCGACCGGTGATCCGGTAGCGCCCGTCAATCGTCGTGCCGATCAACGTATCGGCGACTGTGGTGTCCATCGGCGTGAAGTGTATGTGTCCTTCTGCGGCGGGTAGTCCAGGATCTCACAGCTGCGACCGAACGGGTACGCAGCTGCTGCCCGTCAAGCGGTGTGGCAGGCTTGAGCAGTGACTGAACCCGTGACCGCTGCTCCCACCGAATGGGTCAATCTCCCGGACATCGCCGAGAAGCTGGACGTGTCCATCAGCAAGGTGAACCAGATGGTGCGCGACGGCGACCTGCTGGCCGTCCGCCGCGACGGCGTCCGGCTGGTGCCGGCCGAGCTGGTGGCCAACAGCACCGTGCTCAAGCACCTCCCTGGCATTCTGACACTGCTCCGTGACGCTGGGTACAACGATGAAGAGGCGTTGCGGTGGCTCTACACCCCCGATGACAGCCTGGACGGCAACGCCGCGCGCGGCCTCGGCGGCGACCGCGCCCGCGAGGTCAAGCGGCGCGCGCAGGCCCTCGGGTTCTGAGCTGTCGATGCGGCACCTGGCGTACCTGTTCGTGCTCGTGGGTTGTCTACTGTCCGCACTGTGGCTGGAGCCGCTCTTCAAGGTCAACGTGCTGCGCCGCCGGCGTCGTCTGCTGCTCACGCTCGTACCGGTGCTGATCGTCTTCGTGCTCTGGGATCTGGCGGCGATCGCCGCCGGGCACTGGACCTTCGACCCGGAGCAGACCACCGGCATCGTCCTGCCCGGCGGGCTGCCCCTCGACGAGGTGCTGTTCTTCGTGGTCGTGCCGGTCTGCGCAATTCTCGGTTTCGAGGCGGTCCGCGCGGTCGGCGGCAAACCGGCGGGCGACGAATGAGCTACACCGCCGCCGCCCTGCTCGGCGTCGTCGGCGTCGTCGTCGTCGACCTCTTCGTGCTGCGCACCCGGCTGCTCACCCGGGCGGTGTTCTGGTCGACATATCCGATCATCGTGTTTTTCCAGCTGCTGTCCAACGGCATCCTGACCGGCCGGCACATCGTCATCTACGACCCGGACGCGATCATCGGCCTGCGGATCGCCTACGCGCCCGTCGAGGACCTGGTGTTCGGGTTCGCGCTGATCCTGCTCACCCTGTCGATCTGGGTCTGGCTGGGCCGGCGCGGCGTCCAGCGCGAGCCGGCCGCGGGCCAGGGGAGCGCGGTTCTGCGCATGCTGCGGGAAAGATCGAAGACCAACTGATTCTGCCCCGGTGGGTGGGTGGTACGGACCGTCGCTCCCGCGGGGACCGGGCGGGGGCCCACCTACGGTGGCCCGCGCCCTGCCGGCATCGTGCGCGCTCCCGCTCACCCCCGGTTTTCCGCCTTGCCTTCCGCGCTCGGCCGGCCGGGACCGTGCGGAGCTGCGGCGCCCGGCGGTATCGGGCCGGGTCAGAGCCGGCGGTGGGTGGCGGCCCGGGCGAGCTGCTCGAGGACCGTGCGGGCCTCGGGGTCGATCTCGGCGGTGACCAGGGCCGACAGCGCCGACCCGGTGAGGTCGGCGATGCGCTCCTCGGTGCGGGCCAGGGCGCCGGTGCCGGAGATGATCTCCCGGAGCCGGGCCGCGCCGGCGTCGTCCAGGGCCGGATCACCCAGCCGGCTGTCCAGCTCGGCTCGATCGGCCGGGGAGGCGGCGGCGAAGGCGGCGGCGACCAGATAGGTGCGCTTGCCCTCGCGCAGGTCGTCGCTGGCCGGTTTGCCGGTTCGCGCCGGATCGCCGAACACGCCGAGCACGTCGTCCCGCATCTGGAAGGCCTCGCCGAGCGGCAGGCCGAAGTCCGAGTATGCCCGGAACAGTGTCTCGTCCGCCCCGGCCAGCGCCGCGCCGATGAGCAACGGCCGCTCGACGGTGTACTTCGCCGACTTGAACCGGGCCACCTTGCCGGCCCGTTCCACCGAGGTGTCGCCGGTGGCCTGGGTGAGCACGTCCAGGTATTGCCCGACCGTCACCTCGGTGCGCATCCGGTCGAAGACCGGCCGGGCCCGGGCCAGGTCCGCGATGTCCACGCCGGCCGAGTGCAGCAACTCGTCCGACCAGACCAGCGCCAGATCACCGAGCAGCACCGCGGCGCTGTCCCCGAACGCCGCCGCGCCGCCGCGCCAGTTCGCCTCGGTGTGCCGGGTGGCGAACCGGCGGTGCACGGCGGGCGCACCGCGCCGGGTGTCCGAACGGTCGATCAGATCGTCGTGGATCAGCGCGCTGGCCTGGACCAGCTCCAGCGCCGAGACGGCCGCCACGACGTGCTCGGAGTCCAGGCCGCCCGCGCCCCGGTAACCCCAGTACGCGAACGCGGGCCGCAGCCGCTT
>JASLAP010000045.1 GCA_030147065.1 Pseudonocardia sp.
CACCGTGGCCGCGGTCTGCCTCGGGTTCGTGGTGGTGATCGCCTTCCTGGCGCGGGCCGACCCGGCCCCGGCCGGGTCGGCCGCGACCGGGCCGACCGGCCCGCTGTTCTGGGCGCTGTGGCTGGTCGGCGGCGGGGTCGCGGTCGGCGCGCAGCTGTGGGCAGGGCTGCGCGGGACGCCCCGGGTCGTGCTCGACGCGCTGGTGTCGGAGACCCGGCTGCACCGCCGGGTGCGCCGCTGCGCCCGGCTCGCCCTGGCCCACGTCGTGCTCGTGCTGGCCGCGGTCCTGGCCGCGCTGGCCCCGGTCGGCGCACCCCCCGACCGGCTGCCGGCGGTGGTGCTGCTGTGGCTGCTGTCGATGGCCCTGCTGGTGGCGACCGCGATCGCCCTGCGCCGCACGTTCGGCTACGGCCAGACCCGCGCCGCCACCGGCTGAAGGCGGCGACCCTCAGACCGCAGCCGCACCGAACCACCGGGGCAGCCGGTCGAGCAGGTCCTGCTGGTCCTCACCGACCCACGCCACGTGGCCGTCGGGCCGCAGCAGCACCGCGGGCACCTCCAGCTCCTCGCTGACGTCGACGACGTGGTCGACCCGGTCCGCCCAGCCCGCCACCGAGAGCCGGCCGGTCTGGTCCAGCAACAGCCCGCGGCCGCCGTGCATCAGGTCGTAGAGGCGGCCCCGCTTCAGCCCCACGTCCCGCAGCCGCCGGCCGAGCAGGTGGTGCCCCTCGCCGAAGTCGTAGCGGATCCCGATCGCGGTGACCATCTCGACCAGGTACCGCCGCACGTCCTCGAAGTCCATCAGTTCGGCGACCAGCCGGCGCACCGCCTGCGGACCCGGTTCCAGGGACAGCAGCTCGCTCTGCGCGCGGGTGTTGTCCAGCACGGCGGCGGCCACCGGGTGCCGTTCGGCGTGGTAGCTGTCCAGCAGCCCCTCCGGTGCCCAGCCGGCGACCGCCGCGGCCAGCTTCCAGCCCAGGTTGAACGCGTCCTGGACGCCGAGGTTGAGCCCCTGCCCGCCCAGCGGCGGGTGGACGTGCGCCGCGTCGCCGGCCAGCAGCACCCGGCCCGTGCGGTAGCGTTCGGCCAGCCGGGTGGCGTCGCTGAAGCGGGACAGCCAGCGCGGCGAGTGCACGCCGAAGTCGGTGCCGGCGACCGCCCGCAACCGCTGCCCGAGCTCCTCGACGGTCGGCGTGACCGCCCGGTCCTCGGCCACCGCCGCGGCCGGCACGACGACCCGGAACACCCCGTCCCCGACGGGCCCGGCGCCGAACCCCAGGTTCGTCCTGCGGACCTCGGTCACCACGGCGGCCAGCTCCTCCGACGCGACGCCGATCTCCACCTCGCCCAGCAGCCACTCGACCCCGGCCGGCTCCCCGGGGAAACCGACGCCGAGCAGCTTGCGCACCGTGCTGCGGCCGCCGTCGCAGCCGACGAGGTAGCGCGAGCGCAGCCGCGTGCCGTCGGCCAGCTCGACGGTCACCCCGTGCTCGTCCTGGCTCAGCCCGACCAGCTCGCACCCGCGCCGGATCTCGGTCCCGAGTTCGACGGCGCGCTCGGTCAGCAGGCGATCGGTGACGGTCTGCGGGATGCCCAGCGTGTAGGGGTGCGCGGTGTCCAGCCGCTCCGGGGCCGGCTTGGCGATGCCGGCGAAACCACCGACCGGGTACTGCTGGCCGAGCGCGAGGAACCGGTCCAGCAGACCGCGCTGGTCCATCACCTCGATGCTGCGCGCGTGCAGCCCGAGCGAGCGGACGACGGGCGACGGCTCCGCCGCCTTCTCCAGCACGACCGCGTGCACGTCGTGCAGCCGCAGTTCGGCGGCCAGCATCATCCCGGTCGGTCCGCCGCCCGCCACGATCACGTCGATCAAGGATCCCCCACTCACGTCTGCTTCCCAGGTCCAGTTTCCGCAGGTCCTGGCTTCGGACGGAGAGTGTGCGGGACGACCGGGGTCTTGCCGCAAGACCCCCGGTGCGCTATACGTTGGGGGAGCCGGAGATCAGGACCGGGTCCGGGGAGCCGGCAGGACGTCGACCACGGCGAGCGCGGCGGCCAGCGGCAGCACGGCGACCAGCAGGGCCGGCCGCAGGTCGAGCACCCCGGCCAGCAGGCCCAGTCCGGTCGGGGCGAGCAGGATCGCGGTGCCGGAGGCGAGCGCGCCGATCGCGGCGCCGCGCTCGGGCGCGGTGGTGGCGAGCAGTCGGCTCAGCGTCGCGGGGTAGATCAGCGCCACCGCGAGGCCGGCCACGGCGAGCCCGACGGCGACCGGGACGGGGCCGGTGGCCAGGCTGATCAGCAGGGTCGCGGCGGCGACCAGCCCGCTGGCGGCCGGGACGACGGAGCGCAGGCGGGCCAGCCGGGCCGCGCCGATCCGGCCGACCGCCATGCCGGCGACGAAGACCGTGCTCACGGTGGTCGCCGCCGCCGTGGACAACCCGGCGTCCTGCAGCCGGACGACACCCCACACCACGAAGCAGAACTCGACCGACACGGCCAGGACGACCGCGACCCACCGCCGCACGACGTGACGGCCCGGGAGGTCCGGGACGACGGGTGCCGCGACCGTCGTCGGGGGAGGGGGCCCGTCGGGGGTGCCGCGCCGGGCGCGGGTGGTGGTCGCCAGGACCAGCAGCGGGACCGCGACCACGGCGAACCCGAGGCGACCGGTCAGGCCGGTGCCGTCGACCGCGGCCAGGGTGGGCGGCGCCAGGATGCCGGTGACGCAGGCGACCCCGGTGGCCCGCGCCAGCAGCCGCCCGGAGTCCGGGCCGTGCAGCAGGGTGGGGGTCAGCAGGGCGAGCGTCGCGTTGCCCAGGCCGAGCAGCAGCCCGCCCGCCGCGGCAGCGGCGACGCTCGGCCCGAGGGCGATCAGCACCGCCCCCACCGCCGCGGTCAGCGCGGCGACCCGCAGCAGCGGCTGCGGGCCGCGGCGCAGCAGCACCCGGAAGCAGACCCCGACGACCAGCAGCCCGACGCCGAACGTGGAGGCGATCCAGGCCAGCGAGGCGTAGTCCACCCCCAGGTCGCGGGACAGCAGCAGCAGGCTGCCGGCGATGCCGCCGACGGAGAACCCGAGTGCCGCCTGGGCCACGTCGACCTGCAGGACGGCGCGCGGCGTGGGACCGGGCGCGGTCGTCCGGTCCGGGAGGTGCGGGTCGCGCGTCACCGCCGGGCAACCGCTCCCGGTTGACCACCATTCCGTGATCTGAGCCACTTGCTGACAGGTAAGTAAGTATGATTGGGTCCGCTCGTCCGACCCCGTCCGATCGCCGAGGATCGTCGAGAGGAAGCGCCCGATGCGCACTCACCGCCCCCCGCGCCTGCTGGCCGCCGCCGCCGCGCTGGCCGCCATCGCCGTCACCGCCGCCTGCGGGGGAGGGGGCGAGACCGGGGCGGCGGCCGGGGGTGCGGGCGCCTGCGAGCCCGCCCCGCCCGGCACGAAGGTCGAGCTGACCTTCACCTCCTGGGTGCCGGGCATGCAGCAGACCGTCGACCTGTGGAACCAGGCCAACCCGGACATCCAGGTCGCCTACACCGAGGTCGTCGGCGGCAACGACGGCACCTACCAGTCCTACGCCAACCAGATCAGGGCCGGCACCACCGGTGACCTCGGCATGATCGAGTTCGACAACCTGCCCAGCTTCCGGCTGCAGAACGGGCTGGCGAACATCGGGGCCTGCCAGCCGGTGGTCGACGGCATCGACGGCTACCCGGACTGGACCCGCTCGCAGATCTCCTTCGGCGAGGACGGCGCGGTCTACGGGGTGCCCCAGGACGTCGGCCCGCTGGCCTTCTACTACCGCAAGGACCTCTACGACGCGGCCGGCCTGCAGCCGCCGAAGACGTGGGACGAGTACGCCCAGCAGGCGGCGGCCATCCAGGCCCGGGGCGGCCTGATCGGCAACTTCATGCCCGACCAGCCGGCCTGGTTCACCGCGCTGGCCTGGCAGAACGGGGCGCGCTGGTTCACCGTCGGCGACGACGGCAGCTGGCGGGTCGACATGACCGACCCGAAGACCCTGCAGGTCGCCGAGTTCTGGCAGGGGCTGATCGACGCCGGGCAGGTCAACACCATCCCCGGGATCGGCGACGTGGAGTGGCAGGCGCTCGACGCCGGCCAGGAGTGGACGCTGATCGGCGCGCCGTGGACGGCCAAGCTGATCGAGACCAACGTGCCGAGCGGCAACGGCAAGTGGGCGGTGGCACCGCTGCCGCAGTGGACCGAGGGCGGCACCTCCGGCGGGAGCTGGGGCGGCTCGGCCACCGTGGTCTGGGCGAACTCCGCGCACCCGTACGAGGCCGCGAAGTTCGCCATGTGGGCCTTCGGCGACCCGGCCGCGCTCGCGCTGAACAACCGCAACGGCGGCCAGTTCCCGGCGCACACCGACGGGCCCGAGCTGCCGGCGCTGTCGGAGCCCCTGCCGTACTTCGGCGGCCAGGTGATCTGGGAGGACTTCGCCACCGCCAACAGCCAGGTCGACCCGTCGTTCACCTGGGGGCCGACCATGACCGACACGTTCGACACGCTGTCCAACGGGTTCGGCCGGGCCGTGAACGGGCAGGGTGACCTGGCCACGGTGCTGCGCGACGCGCAGGAGCGGACCGTGCAGACCATGAAGGCCCAGGCCATCCAGGTCGGCTGAGACCAGCCGATGACCAGCAGGGGAGAAGCGCCGGTGGGCGCCGCGACTGTCGGCTCGACGACCGTCGCGGCCCCGCCGCCCCGCCGTCGCGATCCGGCGCCGGCCCGCTCCCGGCGCCGGGTCCGGCACGGCCGGGCGGTGGTCGGGTTCCTGGCGCCGTTCGCGGTCCTGTTCGTGGCCTTCTACCTGGTCCCGATCGGGTACGCGGTGGTCGAGTCGCTGTACACGGTCACCCGGGTCGGCGGCACGTTCGGCCGGGTCACCGAGGTGTTCGGCGGGTTCGTCCAGTACGCCACGGTGTTCTCCAGCGACCGGTTCTGGGCGAGCATCCGGCGGGTCCTGGTGTTCTTCGTGATCTCGATCCCGCTGCAGCTCGGGCTCGCCCTGGTGTTCGCGCTGCTGCTGGACTCGCCGGTGCTGCGCGGGCGGCGGTTCTTCCGGCTGGCCTTCTTCGTGCCCTACGCGGTCCCCGGGGTCATCGCGGCGATCATGTGGGGCTTCCTCTACGCGCCGAGCCTGTCGCCGTTCACGCTGCTGGCCCGGTCGTTCGACCTGCTCGGCCCGGACCTGGTGATCTTCTCCATCGCGAACATCGTGAACTGGATCTTCACCGGGTACAACATGCTGATCATCTACTCGGCGCTGCAGGCCATCCCGCCGGAGCTGACCGAGGCGGCCCGGATGGACGGCGCCGGGCAGTGGCGGATCGCCTGGTCGGTCAAGATCCCGATGGTCGCCCCGGCGCTCGGCCTGACCGGGGTGTTCGCCATCATCGGCACCCTGCAGCTGTTCAACGAGCCGCTGGTGCTGCGGTCGGTGTCCAGCGCCGTGGGCAGCGACTTCACGCCCAACATGGTCGTGTACAGCTCCGCCAACATCCCCAACTACAACCTGGCGGCGGCGTACTCGGTGGTGCTGGCCCTGGTCACCTGCGTGCTGTCGTTCACCTTCCTGAAGATCGCGCAGCGGCGGACGGTCACGTGACCACCCGGCAGAACCCGCTCTCGGTCGGCGGGGCCACCCTGTTCATGGTCCTGTTCGCCGGGTACTTCCTGGCCCCGGTCTGGTGGCTGGTGACCACCGCGTCCAAGACCCGCGCCGAGCTGCGCTCGTCACCGGGCCTGTGGTTCGGCGGGTCCTTCGAGCTGCCCGGCAACGTCGCCGACGTGCTGACCCACGACGGCGGGCTGTTCGTCCGGTGGATGGTCAACAGCGTGCTCTACGCCGGGGTGGGCGGGGCGGTGGCCACGCTGGTGGCCGCGATGGCCGGCTACGCGCTGGCCAAGTACGTCTTCCCGGGCCGGGAGGCGGTGTTCAACGTGATCCTGGCCGGCGTGCTGGTGCCCACCACCGCGCTGGCGCTGCCGCTGTTCCTGCTGTTCAGCGAGGTCGACGCGACCGACACGCGGCTGGCGGTCCTGCTGCCCAGCTGCGTGAGCCCGTTCGGGGTGTACCTGGCCCGGATCTACGCCGCGGCCAGCGTGCCCGACGAGCTGCTGGAGGCCGCCCGGCTGGACGGGGCGTCGGAGATGCGCACCTTCTTCGCCATCTCGATCCGGCTGATGTCCCCGGCGCTGGTGACGGTGTTCCTGTTCCAGTTCGTGGCCATCTGGAACAACTTCTTCCTGCCCCTGGTGATGCTGCAGGACAACCGGCTCTACCCGGTCACCCTCGGGCTGCACACCTGGAACTCGCAGATCAGCCACGCCCCCGAGCTGCAGCTGTACGTGATCGTCGGCGCCCTGCTGTCGATCGTCCCGCTGATCGTGGCGTTCCTGTGCCTGCAGCGCTTCTGGCGCTCCGGGCTGGGCGCCGGAGGAGTCAAGTGACCCGACCCGACCCCGCGGACCTGCCCGTGGAGCGCCAGGTGCGGCTGCTGACCGGCGCCGACTTCTGGGCCCTGCACCCGGAGCCCGCGCTCGGCCTGCGCCGCATGGTCACCTCCGACGGCCCGGCCGGGGTGCGCGGCGAGCTGTGGGACGAGCGCGACCCCTCGGTCACCATCCCCTCGCCGACCGCCCTGGCCGCTTCCTGGGACGTGGACCTGGTCCGCGGGATCGGCGGGCTGCTGGCCGCGGAGGCCCGGCGCAAGGGCGTCGACGTGCTGCTCGGCCCGACGGTCAACATCCAGCGCACCCCGCTGGCCGGGCGGCACTTCGAGTGCTTCAGCGAGGATCCGCTGCTCACCGCGCGGCTGGCGGTGGCCTACATCGGCGGCGTCCAGGAGCAGGGGGTGGCGGCCACGGTGAAGCACGTGGTGGCCAACGACTTCGAGCGGCAGCGGTTCACCGCCGACGTCCGGCTCGACGAGCGCACCCTGCGCGAGGTCTACCTGGCCCCGTTCGAGGCCGCGGTGACCGAGGCCGGGGTGTGGGCGGCGATGGCGGCCTACAACTCCGTGCGCGGCACCACGATGACGGAGAACCCGCTGCTGGCGGTGCTGCGCGGGTGGGGCTTCGACGGGGTGGTGATGAGCGACTGGGGCGCGGCGCGCAGCCTGGCCGCGGCCGCCGGGGAGCTGGACCTGGTCATGCCCGGCCCGACCACGCCGTGGGGCCGGGCGTTGGTCGACGCGGTCGAGGCGGGCCGGATCCCGGTCGAGGTGGTGACGGCCAAGGTGCGCCGGCTGCTGCTGCTCGCCGAGCGGGTCGGCGCGGCCGGGCCGGACGCCACCC
>JASLAP010000004.1 GCA_030147065.1 Pseudonocardia sp.
GGGCAAGCGGCGGTTCTCCTGGCTGCGCCCCGGCCCGCTGATCGCCTCCCGCAACGACTGGCTGGCCAGGGTGATCGGCGACCCGTCCGACGCCCAGCGCGCCGAGTGGCTGCGCCGGCTGGACCGCTGGGCCGCCGAGGCGGGCGTGGCGCCCCCGCCGCGCGACCGGGTGGTCACCCGGTTCGCCGACCGCGACCGGATCTCGGTCGCGCTGCTGGGGGACCCGGGCGAGGGCGACGCCTCGCAGTACGTGGTGGTGCCGGTGCTGGAGCGGGTGGCCGGGGACACCGACCTGGCCGTGCTGTGCAGCGACGTGATCTACCCGGCCGGCGGGATCACCGAGTACGCCGACCGCTTCTACCGCGCCTACGCCGACTACCCCGGCCCGATCTACGCCCTGCCCGGCAACCACGACTGGTACGACGGGCTCACCGGGTTCATGACCACCTTCTGCGACGCGCCCCCGGACGCCGGCGCGCCGTCGTTCACGGTGTCCGGGGCGTGGTGGAAGCGGCTGCTGCGGGCGCTGCTGTGGCGCCGCGCCCCGCGGGCCACCGCCGAGCAGCTCGCCGACATGCGCTGGTACCGCGACGCGGAGTCCCAGCAGGCCGTCCAGCCCGGGCCGTACTGCGCGATCGACGCCGGCCCGGTCCGGCTGGTCCTGATCGACACCGGCATCGACGGCCACATCGACGCCGAGCAGGCCGACTGGCTGCGCCGGGTCTCCGCGGGCGACCGGCCCAAGATCCTGCTCACCGGCCGGCCCTTCTACACCTACGCCGCACTGCAGCCCAGCCCGATCCGGGCGGCCGACGGCACCGTCCTGGGCGACGTCAACGAGATCGTCACCGACCCCGCCCACCACTACATCGCCGCGATCGGCGGCGACGACCACAACTACCAGCGCTACCCGGTGCTGCTGCGCGACGGCCGCACCGTGCAGTACGTGGTGGCCGGCGGGTCGGGGGCCTACCTGTCGGCCACCCACCAGATCCCCGACGTCGACCGGCTGAAGCCGGCCGTGCACGAGGAGAACTTCCGCTGCTACCCGCTGCGCGGCGACTCCCTCGCGCACTTCAGCCGCCGCTACGACAAGGTCCTGCGGTTCGGCACCGGCGGCCTGGTGATCTCCCCGGAGGACGCCACCGCGATCATGGCCGAGCGGATCGGCATCACCAGGCCGCGGCCCGGCCCGTCCGGCGTCGACGAGCGGGCCCGGCGGGCCGCGGAGAAGGTCTACCCGCTGCCGGCCCGCGGCTCGGCGCCGGCGCACAACTGGATGTCACTGCTGTTCGACTCCGACTCGCCGCCGATGTTCAAGAGCTTCCTGCGCCTGGACGCCACCTCCGAGGAGGTGGTGCTGTCCTGCTGGGCCGCCACCGGGTGCGCCGAGCACGAGCAGCACCCGGTGCTGGAGGACCGCACCCGGGCCACCCTGACCGATGGCCGGTGGGTCTGGACGAGCGAGACCCCCGGCCGGCAGGTGCCCTGACCGGACACCGGGTGGTCGCGCCCCCGGGCACGCCCTAGCCTCTGCCGCATGGACGTGCAGGTCGTCGACCACCCCCTGGCCAAGGCCCGCCTGTCGACGATGCGCGACGCCCGGACCGACAACGCGGCCTTCCGGGCCGCGCTGGACGACCTCACCCTGATGCTGATCTACGAGGCCACCCGGGACGCCGCGGTGGTCACCGCCCCGCTGCACACCCCGGTCGCCCGCACCACCGGCTACCGGCTGGCCAACCCGCCGCTGCTGGTGCCGGTGCTGCGGGCCGGGCTGGGCATGGCCGACGCCGCGCTCGGGCTGATGCCGGAGGCGCAGATGGGCTTCGTCGGGATCGCCCGCGACGAGGACACCCACCAGCCCAAGCCGTACATGGAGTCGCTGCCCGAGACGCTGGCCGGCCGCCCGGTGTTCGTGCTGGACCCGATGCTGGCCACCGGCGGGTCGATGGTGCACGCGATCAGCCTGCTCACCGGCCGCGGGGCGAGCGACGTGACGGCGATCTGCGTGCTGGCCGCCCCGGAGGGCATCGCCCACCTGCGCGGCAGCGGCCTGCCGGTACGGGTGGTCACGGCCAGCGTCGACGAGCGCCTCAACGACTCCGCCTACATCGTCCCGGGGCTCGGCGACGCCGGCGACCGCCAGTTCGGCGCCGTCTGACCCCGGCGCCGCCGGTTCTGCCCGTTCGGCCGCCGAATCGGCGGCCGGCCGTCGCGGCCCATTCCGGTGGCGCCGCGACATTCGGCTGCGCGCTGCGCCGCCGTCCCCGGTTTTCCGTTCTGCGATGTGATAGAAAAGATTGTGCGCCGCGCTCGCGCGGATCGCCGCGGGGCGACCGGCGTAATCGTTGTTGGTGCTGGTATCGAGTGATGGGAATTGTCGGATGGCGCAGAAGGTGGAGACTCGGCTCGTCGATGACCTGGACGGGTCGACGGGCGCCGAGACGGTGCGGTTCGCCCTGGCGGGCCGGGAGTACGAGATCGACCTGTCGGAGGCGAACGCCGCCCGGCTCCGGGACGGGCTGGCCGAGTTCGTCGCCGCCGCCCGGCGGGCCACCGGGGACAGCGGCCGGACCGGCGGGCGCAGGTCGGAGGCGCCGTCGGCGGCGCGGCGCCCGGCGATGGACCGGGAGCAGGCCGGGGCGGTGCGGGAGTGGGCCCGGGCGAACGGGTTCGAGGTGTCGGCCCGCGGCCGGATCCCGTCCTCGGTGTTGACCGCCTACGAGCAGCGCGGATCGGGCGGCGCTGAAGCCACTGAGGCCACCAAGCCCGCGGAGGTCGCGGCCGACACCGGATCGAAGAGTCGGCCGGTGGTGGGCGACCCGTTCGCGATTCAGAACGCGAGCTGACCGCCACCACACATTCGCCACACCGGACCGGCGATCGCGCGGTAACCGCCGGTCGACGATCGGGGTTCAGCCGCCCCCGAGGTGGCTCTCCCGGCGTTGTGGACCGGGGCGCCAGGCGTCGAGGACGGTGCGCAGGGCGTTCTCGAAGTTGTTGTCGGCGCCGGGCGGCAGGAAACCGCGCAGTTGCAGGGTCACCCAACCGTGCACGGTCGCCCAGAGCGTCACCGACGCGGCCGCCGGGTCGGTGTCCGGGCGCAGGGCGCGCTGCTCCACCGCCCGGGCCACGAACTCGCGCAACGGGCCCAGGGCGGTGCCGGCGGCGGTGCGGGCCTCGGCGGCCGGCGGCAGCGCGGTCTGCGCGGAGAACATCACCGAGAACAGGTGCGGGTCGGCCAGCGCGCCGCGCCGGTACGCCGCGCCCAGCCGGACCAGGTCCTCGACGGTGTCCGAGCTGGGCGTCACGGTGGCCAGCAGCCGGCCGAACCGGCCGAACGCGTCGTCGAACAGCGCGGTGAGCAGCCCGCGCTTGCCGCCGAACAGCGCGTAGACCGCGGTGGTGGAGGTGCCGCAGTCGCGGGCCAGCGTGCGCAGGCTCAGCCCCTCGGCGCCGTGCGTGGACAACGTGGCCACGGCCTGGGCCAGCAGCTTGCTGCGCAGCGCCTGGTCATGGGTGCGGGGGCGGGGCATCGGTCCGCGGCTCCTCCGGTCTCATCCACCGAGCAGGGCGAGCACCTCGTCGCGCAGCCGGTCGAGCCGCCCCCCGGCGCGGGCCCGCGCCGCCGCGAGTCCGTCCCCCACCACCGGTTCGACCACCTGCAGGTACGCCTTGAGCTTGGGTTCGGTGCCCGATGGTCGCACCACCACCCGGTCGCCGCCGGACCTGGCGCCCCGGCGCAGCACCAGGACGTCGGGCGCGGGCCGCTCGGTCCGCCAGCCGGCCGGCGGACTCTCGCGCAGCCGGGCCACCGCGGCGTCGCGGGCGGCCGGTTCCAGGCGCAGCGAGATCCCCTCGGTCCGGTGCACGCCGTGCGCGCGGGCCAGCTCGTCGAGCCGGTCGTCCAGGGTGCGGCCGTCGGTGGCCAGGGTGGCGGCCAGGTCGCAGGCCAGCACGGCGGCCGCGATGCCGTCCTTGTCCCGGACGCTGTCCGGGTCGACGCAGTAGCCCAGCGCCTCCTCGTACCCGTAGACCAGCCCGGGCCCGCCGCGGACGATCCACTTGAAGCCGGTCAGCGTCTCGGCGTACCGGGCGCCGTGCGCCGCGGCCACCTCGCGCAGCATCTCCCCGGAGACGACGGTCGTGGCGACCAGCGGGTCGTCGTACCCGCCTGCGCGCAGCAGGTGGTCGCCGAGCAGCACGCCGGTCTCGTCGCCGGTGAGCGGGCGCCAGCGGCCGTCCGGGCCGGGCACGGCCAGCGCGCACCGGTCGGCGTCCGGGTCGAGGGCGACGGCGAGGTCCGCGCCGACCCGGCCGGCCAGCGCGAGCAGGGCGTCGGTGGCGCCGGGCTCCTCCGGGTTGGGGAAGGCGACGGTCGGGAAGGCCGCGTCCGGCTCGGCCTGCTCGGCGACCACGTGCACGTCGGTGAACCCGGCCCGGCGCAGCGCCGCCACCGCGGTCTCCCCGCCGACGCCGTGCAGCGGGGTGAGCGCGACCCGCAGCCGGCGCGCGCTCCCCCGGGGCAGCGCCGCGACCCGCTCCAGGTACCGGTCGGTGAGGTCGACCACCCGCACGTCATCGCCGAGCGGGAGGTCGGCCGCCCCCGGGGCGGCGGCGATGGCCGCCTCGATCTCGGCGTCGGCCGGCGGGGCCAGCTGGGCGCCGTCGGCCAGGTAGACCTTGTAGCCGTTGTCGGCCGGCGGGTTGTGCGAGGCGGTGATCTGCACGCCGGCCACCGCGCCCAGCTCGCGCACCGCGAACGCCAGCACCGGGGTCGGCAGCGGGGCGGGCAGGACCCGCACCGCGAAGCCCGCGCCGGCCAGCACCCCGGCCGCGGCCTCGGCGAACTCGGCCGACCCGCGCCGCGCGTCGCGCCCGACGACCACCGTGCCGCGGCCACCGTCGCGGGCCAGCCTGGCGGCGAGCCCGGCGGTGGCGCGGCGGACCACGGCCACGTTCATCCCGGCCGGCCCGGCCCGCACCGGCCCGCGCAGCCCGGCGGTGCCGAACCGGAGCATCCCGGACATCCGGTCGGCCAGCTCCGCGGCCGCGGCCGGGTCGGCGTCGGCGGCGTCGACCAGGGCGGCCAGCTCGGCCCGGGTGGCCGGGTCGGGGTCCTGCGCCATCCAGTCCCGGGCGGCGGTCATGCCTTCGCGATCAGGTCGCGCAGCAGCTCGCCCATCCGCCCGGCGGACGCCCGGCCGGCCTCCAGCACCTCCTGGTGGTCCAGCGGCGCCCCGGTCATCCCGGCGGCGAGGTTGGTCACCAGCGACAGCCCGAACACCTCCAGGCCCAGCGCCCTGGCCTCGATCGCCTCCAGCACCGTGGACATCCCCACCAGGTCCGCGCCCAGCCCGCGCAGCATCCGGATCTCCGCCGGGGTCTCGAAGTGCGGCCCGGGCAGCCCGGCGTAGACGCCCTCGGCCAGCGACGGGTCGATCTCCCCGGCCAGCCCGCGCAGCCGCGGCGAGTACAGGTCGGTCAGGTCGGTGAACCGCGGCCCGACCAGCGGGGAGCTGGCCAGCAGGTTGAGGTGGTCGGCGATCAGCACCGGCTCGCCGACCCGCATGCCCTCGCGGATGCCGCCGGCGGCGTTGGTCAGCACCACGGTCCGGCAGCCCGCGGCGGCGGCGGTGCGGATGCCGTGCACGACGGCGTCGGTGCCGTGGCCCTCGTAGAGGTGGGTGCGCCCGAGCAGCACCAGCACCCGCCGCTCGCCGGTGGTGACCGAGCGGATGGTCCCGCCGTGCCCGGCGACCGACGGCGGCACGAACCCGGGCAGGTCGGCCATCGCGATCTCGTGGGCCGGCTCGCCGAGCAGGTCGGCCGCCGGTCGCCAGCCCGAGCCGAGCACCACGGCGACGTCGTGCGCGCCGGCGCCGGTGGCGTCGGCCAGGGCCGCGGCGGCGCGCCGGGCCTGCTCGGTGACGTGCTCCGGGACGGCGGCGGGGGCGGGGTCCGTGCTCATGGCGCAGGAGCCTAGGTCGTGTCCCGCCGGACCCAGGGCTCCGGTCCGGCTCCGGTCCGGCTCGGTCAGCCGGTGGTGAGCACGAAGCCGCCGGCCAGCCGGTCGAACAGCTCGGCCGACTCCTCGCCCGCGGTGTCGTGCGGCACGGTCAGGGTGACGATCCAGAACTGGCCGTCGGCCAGCGGCACCACCCGCCGCCACGAGGTGCGGTCCTCGCTGTCGAAGGACAGCACGCTGCCGCCGTCGGGCCGCACGACCGGCGGCGCGGCCGGGGTGGAGCCGGTGCGGTTGACCGCCTCCTGCTCGGTGTCCACCCGCTCGACGGTCAGCTCCTCGGACCGGTCCGGGCTGACGAAGCTGGCCGCCGGCGCCCCGGCCGGCAGCCCGGTGTCGTCGTCGACCACCCAGCCGCGCGGCACCTGCACGGTGAACCCGAGCTGGTCGGCGTGGGTGTCCACCGAGGTGCTGGCGCTGGTCACGTTCAGCGTGGTGGAGGCGGACTGCCCGCCCACCCAGCGGGTGACCGTCCAGCCGCTGAGCACCCCGGCCAGCAGCACCGCCGCGCCCGCGGCCACCAGCACCCCGGTGCTGCGGCCAGGGGTGGCGGGGGCGGCGGCCCGCCGCGGGACCGGGTCGGCCAGCAACTCCGGCGACGACGGGGCCGCGGTCCGGATCGCGCCCGGCAGCGGGCCGGGGGCCGGGGCCAGCGGCGCCGCGCTCACCCGGGCCTGGGCCCCGGTCGGGGCCGGCGGCAGCACCGCCGCGGCCGCCCCGCTGAACTCCGAGCCGTACTCGGTGCCGTAGTCGGCGCGGGGGCGCTCCACGCCGTAGGACTGCGCCCGGGACTGCGCCCCGATCGGCGCCCGGGCGCGGGCCCCGGTCATCCGGCTCAGCCCCTGCGACGGCACCGACACCGCGACGGCGGCCATCGTGGGCGCGTCCGGGGAGCCGGGGTAGACCGGGTCGTCGGGGTCCTCGATCAGCGGCCGCAGCCGGGCCCGGACCTCCTCCAGGGGCATCCGGGCGTCCGGGTCCTTGACCATCAGCGCCGAGATGACGTCGGCCACCGGGCCGAGCGAGCGCACCCGCGGGACCTCGCCGTCGACCACCTCGGTGATCGTCGACACCGGGTCGCCGTGCACGTCGTAGGGCGGGCGGCCCTCGACCGCGGCGAACAGCGTGGCGCCCAGCCCCCACAGGTCCGCGGCCGGCGTGACGGCCTGCCCGGCGGCCACCTCCGGGGCGATGTAGGCGGGTGAGCCCAGCACCAGCCCGACGCTGGTCATCGGGGCGTCGGCGATGTTGCGGGCGATCCCGAAGTCGGTCAGCTTGACCCGCCCGTCGTCGGCGACCAGCACGTTGCCCGGCTTGACGTCGCGGTGGGTGATGCCCGCGCGATGAGCGGCGCGCAGGCCGCCCGCGGTGGCGAACCCGACGACCGCGGTCTGCGGCACGGTCAGCGCGCCCTGCTCGCCGATCATCGTGGCCAGGTTGCGCGAGGGCACCAGCTCCAGTACCACCATCGGGTCACCGTCCACGTCGACCACGTCGAACACGGTGATGATGTTGGGATGGGACAGCCCGCCCAACGCCCTGGCCTCGCGCATGATCCGCTCGCGGGCCTCCAGCGCCTCGTGCTGGGGGACCCCGGCCGGGATCTTCAGCTCCTTGATCGCCACCCGACGCTGCAGCACGTCGTCGAAGCCCGACCAGACCGTCCCCATCGCGCCGCTGCCGAGCAGGCCCCCCAGCCGGTAGCGGCCGCCGATGCGGCGCTGCGGGCCGTCCCCCTGGCTGGACACGGGCCCATTCTCCCCAGCCCCGGTTCGCCGGACGTGGCCACCCCCCACGAACGACCCCCGGATGAGTCGCGGTGGCCCGGACGGGGTACTCGGGGGCGGATGGAACAGCGGTGGCTGCGACGAACGGCAGCGGGGCCCGTTCGGCGGGCCCCTGGCTGCCCGCTCGCCCCCCGCGACCCGGCCGCCCGCAGCAGCCCGGCAACCCCTCGCCGAGCAATCCGCTTAGGACGCGGATTGGGGTTGGTACACCGCCGAGCGGGTGAGCACCATTGGCCGATGCACGACGAAGCAGCGGCGGTTCGTCCGTCGCCCATCCAGGTCGGTGGTGCCCGGTGACCCTGCTGGACGCGCACACCGACCTCGTCGAACCCACCGGGCCAGCAGTCCCCGACCTCGGGGCCGGTAGCGGGCCCGCCTGGCTGGACGCCTGGCTGGCCGCGCACACCCCGGACGTGGTGGCGGTCCGCCGTTCGCTGCACGCCGTCCCCGAGCTGGGGCGCGCCGAGTACCGCACGACCGAGCTGCTGGCCGCCCGGTTGCTGGCCGCCGGGCTGGAGCCGCGCACGCTGCCGTCGGGCACCGGGCTGGTCTGCGACGTCGGCTACGGCGAGCGCTGCGTGGCGCTGCGCGCCGACCTCGACGCCCTGCCCCTGCAGGAGGACACCGGCCTGCCGCACGCCTCCACCGTGGACGGCGTCATGCACGCCTGCGGGCACGACGCGCACGCCGCGATCGTGCTCGGCGCCGGCCTCGCGCTGGCCTCGGCGCCGGCCCTGCCCGGCCGGGTCCGGCTGATCTTCCAGCCGGCCGAGGAGA
>JASLAP010000183.1 GCA_030147065.1 Pseudonocardia sp.
GTGGACCGACGTGATGTTCTTCTTCCTGTCCACCAAGATGCTGCCGGTGGTGGCCGGCCTGCTGCCGGTCTACCTGATCGCCCAGGGGATCGGGATGCTGGACAACATCTGGCTGCTGGTCATCCTCTACACCTCGATGAAACTGCCGATCGCGGTGTGGATGATGCGCTCGTTCCTGGCCGAGGTGCCCGGCGAGGTGCTGGAGGCGGCGTCCATGGACGGCTGCTCGCTGCCCCGGACGCTGCGCACCATCGTCATCCCGATGGTGGCGCCGGGCATCGCGGCCACCTCGCTGATCTGCTTCATCTTCAGCTGGAACGAGCTGCTGTTCGCCCGGGTGCTCACCGCCACCGTGGCCCAGACCGCGCCGGTGTTCCTGACCAGCTTCGTGACCAGCCAGGGGCTGTTCCTGGCCAAGGTCTGCGCCGCCTCGGTGGTGGTGTCGCTGCCGGTGCTGATCGCCGGGTTCGCCGCCCAGGACAAGCTGGTCCAGGGTCTCTCGCTGGGAGCGATCAAGTAGTGGGGCCGCTGACCGCCGCTTCGCTGTCCGCACTGGACCCGTCCGTGTCCGTGCCCCGGTACGACCGGGGCGCGGTCCGGGCGGGGATCGTGCACGTGGGTGTGGGCGCGTTCCACCGCGCCCACCAGGCCATGTACCTCGACCGGCTGATGGACGAGGGCAAGGCGTTGGACTGGGGGATCTGCGGGGTCGGGGTGCTCCCCGGCGACCGGCGGATGCGCGACGCCCTGGTCGCGCAGGACTTCCTCTACACGCTCGTGGAGAAGAGCCCGGACGGCTCGCAGAAGGCCCGGGTGATCGGCTCGATCGTGGACTACCTGCTCGCCCCCGACGACCCGGATGCGGTGATCGAGAGGATGGCGAGCGAGGACACCCGCATCGTGTCGCTGACGGTCACCGAGGGCGGCTACAACTTCAACGCGGTGACCGGCGAGTTCCAGGCCGACGCTCCCGGCGTCGTGCAGGACCTGGCGCCCGGGGCGACGCCGACGACGACCTTCGGCCTGGTCGTGGAGGCCCTGGTCCGGCGCCGTCAGCGCGGCCTGCCGCCCTTCACGATCCTGTCCTGCGACAACATCCAGGGCAACGGGGACGCCGCCCGGCGGAGCTTCAGCGCCTTCGCGCGCCTGCGCGAGGAGAAGCTGGGCGACTGGGTGGAGCGGGAGGTGCCCTTCCCCAACTGCATGGTCGACCGGATCACCCCGGTCACCACCGACGACGACCGCGCCGGTCTCGCCGCGTCGTTCGGCATCTCCGACCGCTGGCCGGTCGTCTGCGAGCCGTTCTGCCAGTGGGTCCTCGAGGACCGGTTCGCGCTGGGCCGGCCACCCCTCGAGGACGCCGGGGTCCAGGTCGTGGAGGACGTCGAGCCGTACGAGCTGATGAAGCTGCGGTTGCTCAACGCCAGCCACCAGGCGCTGTGCTACTTCGGCTACCTGGCCGGGTACCGGTTGGTGCACGAGGTCTGCCAGGACCGGCAGTTCGCCGATTTCCTGCTGACCTACATGGACCGGGAGGCCACGCCGACGCTGCTGCCGGTCGCCGGGATCGACCTGGACGCCTACAAGCGGGAGTTGATCGAACGCTTCGCCAACCCGCAGGTGAAGGACACCGTCGCCCGGTTGTGCGCGGAGAGCTCCGACCGGATCCCCAAGTGGCTGCTGCCGGTGATCCGGCACAACCTGGACAGCGGCGGCGAGATCGAGCTGTCGGTCGCGGTCGTCGCGGCGTGGGCCCGCTACGCCGAGGGCGTCGACGAGCAGGGCGAGCCCATCGACGTCGTCGACCCGCTCCGGGACACCCTGGTGCCGATCGCCCGCCGCCAGCGCGAGGACCCGCTCGCGTTCATCGGCTACCGGCAGCTGTTCGGCGACCTCGTCGACGACGAGAGGTTCGTCGCCACCTATCGACGCCACCTCGCGTCGCTGCACGAGCACGGCGCCCGGGCCACGCTGACCGGGATCCTCGAGGGGCGTCGTCCGGCACACCGCTGACCCGGTGGTCACCGCCCCGATCCCGTCGAGAACGACGTTGCGGTTCGTTGGACCGGTCCACGATGACGACGTCGTTCTCGACGGTTGGTCGCCGCCGCAACCCTGTCGGGGCGGGTGCCTACGATCCGCGCCATGACGATCTTGGAGCTGCGGCAGTACACGCTGCACACCGGCCGGCGGGACGAGCTGGTCGAGCTGTTCGAGCGGGAGTTCGTCGAGTCGCAGGACGCGGTCGGGGCCCGGGTGGTCGGGACCTTCCGCGAGCCGGCCCGGCCCGACCGGTTCGTCTGGCTGCGCGAGTTCGACGACATGGCGGCCCGGCACGCCGCGCTCAGCGCCTTCTACGGCGGCCCGGTCTGGGCCGCGCACCGCGACGCGGCCAACGCCACGATGATCGACTTCGACGACGTGCTGCTGCTGGAGCGGGTGTCGGGGACGTTCCCGCGCACCGCCCGGCCGCCGGTCGGGGCGGGGGAGCCCGGCCCGTCGCGGGTGCTGGGCGTCGTGCACGACGCCGACGACGCTCCGGACGCCGCGGACGTCGAGCGGGCCCTGGGTGTCGCCCCGGTCGTCCTGCGCACGACGCCCCACCGCAACGACTTCACCGCCCTGCCGGTCCGCGACGACCGGGTCCTCGTCTTCTTCGCCGCCTTCCCGTCCGCCGCCGACCTCGCCGCCGCCCGCACCCGCCTGGGCCCGGCCCGGCAGGTCCTCGACCTGGAGCCCACCGCCCGCTCCGCCTACCGGTGAGGCCTCGTGCGTGAGTTCCATGCCTATAGCCATGAAACTCACGCACGAGCCGGTCAGTCGAAGAAGCCCGGGACGTCCAGCGGGCCGCCGGCGGCGGCGAACTCGGC
>JASLAP010000199.1 GCA_030147065.1 Pseudonocardia sp.
ACCGGGAAACGATCACCGCGCCAGGCCGACATCGCCCGGCTGGCCGGTGTCTCCCAGGCGACGGTCTCGGTGGTCCTGGGCGGGCGGCACACCGTCCGGCTGTCCGCGTCCACCCGTCAGCGCGTCCTCGACGCCGCCGAGGAGCTGGGCTACCAGCCGGACCCGGTGGCCACCCGGCTCGCGTCCGCGCGCAACAACCTGCTCGGGCTCTACACGTTCACCGCCACGTTCCCGACCGACGTGGCGCACTCCTACTACCCCATCCTGGTCGGCATCGAGGAGCAGGCCGCCGCGCTGGGCCAGGACCTCGTCCTGTTCACCGGGGCGAGCGGCGGCGGCTCCCGCGCCCGCGACGAGACCGCGATCCGGCGCACCCGGATCGCCGACGGCTGCCTGTTCCTCGGCCGGCACGTACCCGCCGGGCCGATCGGCCGGCTGATGGAATCCGCGTTCCCGCTGGTCTTCATCGGCCGGCGCGACGAGCTGGGCGGCCGCATCCCGTACGTGGGCGCCGACTACGTCGCCGCTTCGGCCGCGGTGGTCCAGCGGCTCGCCGGACTCGGCCACCGGCGGATCCGCTACCTGCGCGAGCGCGACGACGCCCCGCCCTCGACCGACCGCGAGCGCGGTGTCCTGAGCGGCGTCGCGGCCGCCGGCCTGCCCGTCGACGACGTGGTCGTCCACGTCGGGCCCGGGGCGTCGTGCGACGAGCTCGTCGCGTCCTGGCGCCGCCAGCGGGTCACCGCGGTGGTGGTCGAGGAGACCGACACCGGCGCGGCGTTCACCGCGCTCACCCGGTCCCTCGAGCGGGCCGGCCTGTCCTGTCCCGACGACCTGTCGCTGGCCGTGCTCGGTACGCCGCCGCCGGGCGAGCGGGCCGGGTCGCGGATCACCGGGTTCGAGGTGCCGCGTCGCGCGATGGGCCGGCGGGCGGTCGAGCTCCTCGTCGAGCTCGTCACCGCTGATCCCGAGGCGGACCTCCCCGTCCGTCAGGAG
The DNA here is from genome assembly GCA_030147065.1 of Pseudonocardia sp. GTDB lineage: Bacteria > Actinomycetota > Actinomycetes > Mycobacteriales > Pseudonocardiaceae > Pseudonocardia. The sequence goes on from JASLAP010000199.1 coordinate 997, forward strand.
CTGCTCCCGTGCCCACCCCGGGCGGGCAGGACGGTGGGGCCCGTCAGCTGAGCGGTGTCGCCACCCCGAGCCGCTCCAGGGCGGCCACCGCGTTCACCCGGGAGGCACCGTGGGTCGCCAGGTAGGCCCCGGCGTGCCGGGGCCGCCACACCGGCAACCCCATCTCGACGACGACCGCGTCGGGCCGGGCCGCGACGAGCCGCTCGACCACCTCGACCGTCCACGGGTGCCGGTGGGCGTCCCGCACGACGACGACCAGCGAGCGGCCCTCGGCGCGGGCCAGGACCTCGGCAGGCGACGGACCCGCCTCGTCGACGTCGACGACCTCGCCCTCGCCCGCCGGCAGCGACGGCGTGATCCCCCACGGCACCGGACCCGCCGCGATCGTCGCGGGCGCCCGCAGCTGCGCGACGACCGGGCGCCGCAGGGTCGGCACCGCCCCGTCGAGCCGCAGCGCGAGGCGGGCGGCGCGCAGACCGGCGGAGCGGTCGACCGGCACCGTGTCGGCCGGCATCCCGTCTCCCGGCGGAGGGCGCAGCGCGGCGACCCGGGACCGCGTCCCGTCGACGCGATCCTGCCGCGCCCGGCCGTCCCGCAGGGCTCCGGCGACGACCGCCACGGTCTGCGCGACGACCTCGGCTCCGGGCTCGGCGCCGAGGCACACCAGGTCCGCGCCGGCGACGACCGCGTCCCCGGCGGCCGCCGGGACCCCGGCCCGGGCGCTGGCGGCGTGCATGTCCAGCGCGTCGGTCACCACCACCCCGGTGAAGCCCAGCTCCTCGCGGAGCAGGGTGTGCAAGGCCCCGGCGGACAGCGTCGCGGGCAGCTCGCCGGTGAGCGCGGGGACCCGGATGTGCGCGGTCATCGCGCACCGCGCACCGGCCGCGATGGCGGCCCGGAACGGCACCAGCTCGCGGGCGCGCAGGGCGTCCAGCGGGACGTCGACGGTGGGCAGCGAGAGGTGCGAGTCCTCGTTGGTGGCGCCGTGACCGGGGAAGTGCTTGACGCACGCGGCGACGCCCGCGTCGTGCAGGCCGGCGACCGCGGCGACCCCGTGCCGGGCGACGAGGTGCGGGTCGTCGCCGAACGCCCGGGTCCCGATGATCGGGTTCGCGGCGGCGGTGTTGACGTCGACGCTCGGCGCGAGGTCGAGGGTGACCCCCACGTCCGCGAGCTCGGTCCCCAGCGCGCGGTAGACCTGCCGGGTGAGCGCGACGTCGTCCGCGGCACCGAGCGCGGCGTTGCCCGGGTAGGGGCTGCCGGTCGCGTGCGCGAGGCGGGTGACGTCGCCGCCCTCCTCGTCGATCGCCACTACCGGGTCGTCGCCGGCGTCGCGCAACACCGCGCACAGCCGGGTGAGCTGCTCGGGGTCGACGATGTTGCTGCCGAAGAGCACGACGCCGGCCAGCCCGTCGGCGAGGCCGTCGAGCACCCACCGCGGCGCGGCGGGCCCGGTGAACGAGGCGAGCACGAAGCCGGCCGCGGCGCGGGCCAGGCCGCGGTCCGCGACGGCTGTCCGGATCGAGCTGGCAGGGACCGAGGTGGCCGGGATCGAGCGGGTCACCCCTTCACCGCCCCGGCCGACAGCCCGGACACCAGCCGCCGCTGCACGATCAGGAAGAACACCAGCACCGGCAGGGTGAACAGGGTGGACGCGGCCATGGTGCCGCCCCAGTCGGTGCCGAAGGCGGTGCGGAAGGTCGCCAGCCACACCGGCAGGGTCAGCTTGTCCTGCTCCTGCATCAGCACCAGCGCGAACATGAACTCGTTCCAGGCGGTGATGAAGGCGAACACGCTCGTCGCGACCAGGCCCGGGGCGAGCAGCGGGAACACCACCCGCCGGTAGGCACCCAACCGCGTGCAGCCGTCGGTCATCGCGGCCTCCTCCAACTCGACGGGGATGGCCGCCACGAAGCCGCGCAGGGTCCAGACCGTGAACGGCAGGGTGATCATGAAGTAGGTCAGCACCAGCGCGGGCAGCCGGTTGAGCAGGCCGGCGTCGCGCAGGATCAGGAAGGCCGGGATCAGCAGCGCCTCGAACGGCGCGGTCTGCGCCAGCATGATCAGCAGCAGGTACGCCCGGCGGCCCCGCCAGCGCAGCCGGGCCACCGCCAGCGCGGCCAGGGCGGCGGTCAGGATCGACAGCGCGACCGCGGCCAGCACCACGAGCAGGCTGTTGCGCAGGTAGTCGACGAAGAACGGCTTGGTCACCGCGGTCTGGAAGTGCTCGAACGTCAGCGGCCAGGGCAGCACGTGCGGGGTGTAGGACAGGATGTCGCCGGTCGGCTTGAGCGCGGTCGAGGCCATCCAGAACACCGGGAAGGCGACCACCAGGGCGACCGCCACTCCGAGGACGTTGAGCAGTGGTGCGCTGCCGCGCCGCCGGATCACCGGGCCTCCTCCACGCTGCGCACCATCATCCGCGCGTACCAGGCCAGTCCGGCCACCAGCAGCAGCATCATGATCACCGAGACGGCCGCCGCGGTGCCGAACTCCCGGCTGCCGATGCCCTGCTGGTAGGCGTAGAGCGCCATGGTGACCGTCTCCCGGTTCGGGCCGCCCTGGCGGATGCCGTAGACCTGGGTGAAGACCTTGAAGTCCCAGATGACCGACAGGAACGTCAGCACCAGCGCCATCGGCCGGATCGCCGGCCAGGTCACCGCGGTGAACCGCCGCCACGGGCCGGCCCCGTCGATGGCCGCGGCCTCGTAGAGCTCGTGGCTGATCGCCGTGGTCGAGGCGAACAGGCTCAATGCCACCAGCGGGATCGCCTGCCAGACCACCAGTATCGTGATCACCCCGAAGGTGGACAGCCCGGTGGCGAACCACGAGTGGTCGGCGAAGTCGCCGCCCAGCGCGGTCAGCACCTGGTTGACGATCCCGAACTGGGTGTCGAACAGCCACTGGAAGATCACCGTCGCGGAGATCGGCGGCACCGCCCAGGCGAGCACCAGCGCCACCGAGAGCGTGATGCGCACGCCGGCCGCGACGGCCTGCAGCAGCAGCGCAACGGCCAGCCCGAGGACCATGGTCAGCGCCACGTTGACCGCCGCGAAGACGACGGTGCGGGTGACGACGGTCCAGAAGAACGGGTCGGTCAGCACGTCGCGGTAGTTCGCCAGCCCGATCCACACCGTGCGGCGCTGGACGAGCTCGGCCAGGCCGAGCTGCTGCAGGGAGATGACGACGTTGCGCACGACCGGCCAGCCGAGCAGCACCAGCAGCGCCACGACGCTCGGCGCAACCAGCGCGTAGGGCAGCCAATGTCCCGGACCTCGCCGGGTGCCGCCGGGCACCGGCGCCGGTCCCGCGGGACGACCGCCGGGGGCGGTCGCGTCCGCGGGGACCGGAACCGGTGCCGGCGACGCCGTGGTGGCGGGCCCCACGGTCAGGAGCTCATCCGCTCGGCGATCAGGTCGTCGGCGGCGGTCGCGGCCTGCTCGACCGGGACGCCCTGCAGCACCTGGGTCAGCATGTCCTTCAGCGGGTTGGGCGCGGTCTCCACCGACGCCCAGGAGGGCGCCACCGGCGTGGCCCGCCCGACGGCGGCGGCCTCGATGGTGGTCTGCAGGATCTCGTTGCCCTCCGCCGCACCGGCCAGCGCGCTGGAGTTCGGGATCGCCCCGGCCTCGGCCAGCCGGGTCTGGTACTCGGTGCCGGCGACCAGCGCGATGTACTCCCGCGCCAGGTCCGGCGCGTCGCTGCCGAGCGGCACCGACAGGTCCGAGCCCCCGACGAACGGCGGAGCCGGCTTGGTCCCCGTCGCGCTGGGCAGCGCGAACACCCCGAGCTTCCCGTCCAGCTCGGGCGCGGCCTCGACCGCGCTGGCCAGCTCCCACGGCAGTCCGATCATCATCGCGGTGCTGCCCTGGGACATGATCTCGTACTGCTGCGGGGTGGCCTCGTCGGTGTCGGCGGGCGCCGTCGAGAGCGCCGAGTAGAGCTCCTGGTAGCGGGCGATGCCGGCCTGGCCCTGCGGGGTCGACAGCGCTCCCCGCCAGCCCTCGCCGTCCGGCACGGCCAGCTCGCCACCCTCGTCCCAGACCAGGCTGGCCAGCGTGTACCACTGCTGCCCCGGCAGGTAGAGCGGCATGAACCGGGGGTCGCTGCCGAACCGCGCGCGCAGCGGCTCACCGACGGCCAACAGCTCGTCCCAGGTGGTCGGCACCGCGACCCCGGCCTCGGCGAACATGTCGGTGCGGTAGATGACCGTGCGGGTCCCGGCGTAGAACGGGACGCCGTAGGTCTTGCCCTCCCACCGCCCCGGCTCGGCCAGGCCGGGCAGCCAGCTGTCGCTGTTGTCGAAGGTGCCGACGGCGTCGGTGAGGTCGGCCAGGCCGCCGGCCGCGGCGTACTGCGCGACCTGCGTGTTGCCGATCTCGAGCACGTCCGGCGGCTGGTCGCCGGCGAGCGCGGTGGTCAGCTTCTCGCCGATGCCGTCCCACTGCTGGACCTGGTACTCCACGGTGACCCCGGGATGGGTCCCCTCGAAGTCCGCCTTCAGGTCCGCGGCGACGTCGTCGGGCAGCGAGCCGGTCATGTACCAGACCGCGAGCGTCGATGGAGCGCTCGCGCCGGGTGTGTCGGGTTCCTGTGCGCCGCACCCCGCCAGGAGTACGGCTGTGACTGCGCTGAGTGCGGTCACGAGACGCCGGATGTGCATGTCCCTCCCTCGCCAGGGGGCCCTGTGGCTGCTGCCGACCCGGCCGCATCGTCGCAGCCGGGCAGCGGAAAACTAATCGGAAACTTTCCTAATAGCAAGACACCCGCGGTGAACGGCGCCTACGCTGCACCTGGACGTCCGCGCGGCCGGACCCCGACGACGAGGAGCGCCGAGTGTCACGACCGGGCACACCCAGCCTGCTGCGGGCCATGAACGACCGGGCCGTGGTGGACCTGCTGCTGTCCGCCGGCCCGCTGACCCGCACCGACATCAGCGGTGCGACCGGGCTGTCCAAGGTGACGGTGTCCCAGCTGCTCGGCCGCCTCGAGGCCCGCGGCATGGTCGAGGTCGTCGGCTCGCAGTCCGGCAGCCGGGGACCCAACGCGGCGCTCTACTCGGTGGTGGCCACCATCGGCTACGCGGCGGGGGTGGATGTCGGTCCGGACGGCATCACGGTGGCCGTCGCCGACCTCACCGGGGCGGTGCGCGGGCGCGGAGTGGTCGCCGGCGGCTCCCCCGACCTGGTCGACGACCTGCACAAGGCGCTGTCCGCGGCCGCCGACGAGGCGGGCGTCGAGGAGGAGCGGCTGCACGCGGTGGTGATCGGCACCCCCGGTGTGGTCGACCCGGCGTCCTACGCGGTCGACCTCGCCGTCGACATCCCGGCGTGGAGCCCCGGGCTCCCGGACGCGCTGCGCAGCCGGCTGAAGTGCCACGTCAGCGTCGAGAACGACGTCAACCTCGCCGCCCTGGCCGAGCAGGCGCACGGCGGCGCCGGCGGGGTCGACGACTTCGTCCTGCTGTGGGTCGGCCGCGGGCTGGGCCTGGGGATCGTGCTGGGCGGGCGGCTGCACCGTGGCGCCAGCGGCGGCGCCGGGGAGGTCGGCTACCTGCCGGTGCCGGGCACCGCGCTGCCGACCGTGGTCACCGACCCGCGCGCGGCGGCGTTCCAGTCCCTCGTCGGCGGCGACGCCGTCCGCGCGCTGGCCGCCAAGCACGGGCTGGACGCCACCGACGGCGCCGAGGCCGTCGCCACGGCCGTCGCCACGGACAACCCCCTGCTCGACGAGCTCGGCAACCGGATCGCCGTGGGGGTCGCCGCCATCTGCGTGGTGCTCGACCCGAGCCTGGTGGTGCTCTCCGGTGACGTCGGGCGGGCGGGCGGCACGGCGCTGGCCGAGCGCATCGAGCGCGCGGTCCCCCGGATCGCCCCGGTCCATCCCGCGGTGCGGCCGACCGGGGTGGCCGGCGACGCGGTGCTCACCGGGGCCATCCACGTCGCGACCCGGACCGCCCGGGACGCGGTGTTCGACGTGCTGGCCTGATCACGGGAGTCGTCGGCGGGCGGCGACGTCCACATCCGCTGGACACTGGACCGGTCCGGGTCGCACGGCTGGCTGCATTCCGACGGGCTCACCGGGGCGCTGCCGATGCCCGAGGACGGCCGCGACGACCTGTGGCGGGTGTTGGTCCAGGTGCCGGCCGGGACCGACCGGGGCGCGGACCACGGGCTGACCGGGGCGCAGGTCCTGGACCGGCTGCGGACGATCGTCCCGCAGCGCACCGGGCACCCGGAGGCCGAGGTCCTGGACGGGACCTGGCTGTCGGTGTTCCGCATCCACCGCCGCCTGGCCGAGTCCTACCGGTCCGGCCGGGTGCTGCTGGCCGGGGACGCCGCGCACATCCACAGCCCGATCGGCGGCCAGGGCATGCTGACCGGCATCGGCGACGCCGAGAACCTGGCCTGGAAGCTCGCCCTGGTGGTTCGCGGCGTCGCGGGCGAGTCCCTGCTGGACACCTACCAGGACGAACGTCGCCCCCTCGCCGCCGACGTCGTGCGCGCCACCACCGCGAACACCCGCTTCCAGACCGGAACCGGGCCGGTGGTGCGACTGCTGCGCGAGCGGGTGGTGACGCCGCTCCTCGACCGCCCTGCGGTGCAGCGGTGGGCCACCGCGGTCGCCTCGCAGCTCTGGGTCAGCTACCGGCGGGGCCCGCTCGCCGACCGGCGGAGCCGGTGGGTCGGCGCCCGCGGCCCGGCGACCGGGTGCCCGATCTGCCGTGCCGGTCCCCCGACGGCACCGCCACCCGGCTGTACGCCGAGCTCGGACCGCGCTGGGCGGTGATCGGCGCACAGCCGCCCGCCACCGCGCCCGGGTCCGTCCGCGACCGCCTCGGTGACGTCGCGGTCCTCCGCGCCGCCGGGCCGCGGCCGGACGAGCTGTGGCTGGTCCGACCGGACGGGCACCTGGCGTGGCGCGGTCCGGCCACCTCGCCCGGTCTGGGCAGGTGGGTCGACGCCGCCCTCACCCGCGGGACGGTCCGGTGACCGCCGCTGCGGCCGGCCGGGGCCGGGGTCGGCCCCGCGACCCCGGCGCCGACGTCGCGATCCTGCGCGCGGCCCTGGACCTGTTCGTCGACCACGGCGTCGAGGGGACCAGCATCGAGCAGGTCGCGCGGCGGGCCGGCGTCGGCAAGCTCACCGTCTACCGCCGGTGGGCGAGCAAGGAGGAGCTCATCGCCGCCGCGATCGAGTCCGCCCGGCCCACCGAGCCGGAACCGGACGGGACGCCCGACGACCGGACCCTGACCGAGATCGTCCGGGCGGTGGTCGAGACGAGCGCCGGAGCGCTCGCCGATCCCCGGTTCCGCGCCCTGGTCGCGCGCGTGCTGGGGACGAGCCGGAGCCACCCGTCGATCATGGACACCTACTGGCGGTCGCACGTGCAGCCGCGGCGGGAGGCCACCCGCGCCCTGCTCGAACGCGCCCGCGACTCCGGCGCGTTCCCCGCGGACACCGACCTCGACGTGCTCATGGACACGATGGCCGGCGCCGTGCTCTACCGGCTCACGCAGCCCGGCGACCTCGACGCCGATGGGATGCGCCGCTACCTCGAGACCCTCTACCGGCAGATCGGTCTGCTCCCCCGGTAGCGGCGCCGCGACGCTCAGCCCACTGCGGGGCGGGACCCCGGCGGGGGCGGCGCCGGGTCGGCGATCTCGGGCACCTGCAGGGTGACCGGGATGGAGCCGAACCGCAGGTCGTGCTGGCGCCGCAGCCACGCCCGTTGCGCCCAGCGGTACCGGCCCAGCAGCCGGGCACCGCGCTTGGCCAGCGAGTAGCGCCAGGTCGCGGCCCGCGCGTCGCCCTGCCCGCGGGCCTCCTGCCGTTGCAGCCGCTGGGCGCGCCGCACCTCGGGCTCGCGCTCGGCCTGCACGGCGCGGCAGGCGGCGTCCAGCGCGACCGGGTCGACACCGGTGCCCTCGGTGACCAGCGGCACGAGGTGGTTGGCCGCCACCACGACGTCGCGCAGGGCGAGGTTGATGCCCTGGGCGCGGACCGGGGACATGGGGTGGGCCGCGTCGCCGAGCAGCAGCACGCCGGGCGCGGACCACGACGGGGCCAGCCCGACCAGGACGTTGAGCCGCAGCGGCCGGGAGACCCGCTCGCGGTGGGCCAGCACGTGGTCGGCCAGCCACCCCGGCGCCGAGCGCAGCGCGGCCGGCAGCCAGTCGTCGTGGCGGAACTCGGCCAGGCCGCCCTTGGGCATGATCAGCCCGCACTGGAGCAGGTCGTCCCAGGAGGTGTAGGCGACCAGCGGGTGGCAGCCCCGGCGCACCATGATGTGGAAGTCGCACCCCTCGCGCAGGGCGGCCGGCGGCGGGGCCTTGAACCACAGCACGTCGTAGCCCTCCGCGGCCTGCGTCAGAGCCAGGCCGCTGCGGGTGCGCACCGAGGACCCGCGCCCGTCGCACCCCACCACGAGGTCGGCGGGCCAGACCTCGTCCCCACCGTCGGTCACGACCCGCACCCCGGTGACGCGCTCCGCCCCGTCCCGGACGACATCGGCGAACCGCACGCCCAGGTGGACCTCGGCGTTCGGCAGCGCCCGGACCTGTTCGACGACCCGCTCCAGCAGCGCGACGGGCGAGGCGATCCGGAACGCCCGCTCCCCCAGCTCGGCGACCGGTTCGCCGACCGCGAGCACCTCCTCGCCGTCGATGCTGATCCGCCAGCTGCGCACGACCCGGCCGGGCACCCCGGCCAGCACCGGGCCCAGGCCCATCTGCCGGAGCGCGTCGATCCCGAGCGGCATCAGGCCCTCACCGCGGAAGACCCCGCCGGGTGTCGACTCGCGGTCCAGCAGGCGCACCCGCGCGCCGTTCCGGGCCAGCAGCAGGGCCAGGGTCGCCCCGGCCGGTCCGGCGCCGACGATCACGACGTCCATGGGCGTCTCCTTCGCTCGACCCGCACCCTAAAGCAACGGCACGTTGCTTCGCAACGGTGTGTTGCTTTAGGGTCTGGGACACCATGCCGACCCCGCCCACCCGCCGCCCCGGCGGCCGCAGCGCCCGCATCACCCGTGCGGTCCACGCCGCGACGGTCCAAGCCCTCATCGAGCACGGCCTCGACGGGCTCAGCATCGAGGACGTCGCCGCCCGCGCGGAGGTCAACAAGACGACGATCTACCGCCGGTGGGGGACGCGGCAGGCGCTCGTGGCGGACGCCCTGACCGCGACGTCCGGCCGGCAGATCACGGTGCCCGACACCGGCGACGTGCGCGCGGACCTGGTGGCCTTCGCCCGGCGGGTCCGCGACGCGATCGTCGCCCCCACCAGCCGCGCCCTGATGGCGGCGCTGGCCGCCGGCAGCCACCACGAGGAACTGGCCGGCATCGGGCAGCACTACTGGGCCGGCCGGCTGGCCGCGGCGCGGCCGCTGGTCGAGCGGGCGGTGGAACGGGGCGCGCTGCCGAGTGGCCTCGACCCCGACACCGTCATCGTGCGCATCGTCGGCCCGATCTGGTTCGGCGTGTTCGGACCCGGCATCGACGTCGACGACGGGTTCGTGGCGGACTGCGTCGACACCGTCCTGGCGGGCACGGCCCGACCGCGCCGCTGACCCGCCGCCCCCGCCTTCCCTTCGCTCGTGGAACTGTGTTTCACTAACGACTGAAATAACTAGCGAATACGGACGGTGCGAGCATTACTGAACCGAAGCCTCCCTCTCCGGATGTCCTGCAGTGGGTGGAGCGCATCGCCAAGTACTGCGCCGACCAGGACGGCGTACCGCTGATCGCCGGGCGGATCCTGGGGTGGCTGACCGTCGCCGTGCCGGCCGAGCAGACCGCCGCGCAGATCGCCGCGGCCATCGGGGCCAGCCGGGCCTCGCTGACGACCAACCTGCGCCTGCTCGGCTCGGTCGGCTTCGTCACCCAGCTGACCCGCCCCGCTGAGCGCACCGTCTACTACCGGGTGGACGACGAGGCCTGGTCACGGGTCGTGCGGCGACAGGTGGCCTCGCTGACCGCGCTGGGCGAGATCCTGCACGACGGCATCGGCCTGGTCGACGGATCGGCCGAGCAGACCGCGCGGATCCGGGCGGCGCACGCGGTGTTCGGCTGGCTGGACGAGGTCTTCGCGCAGGCCCCGCCACTGCCCGGCGCGGACCGCCCGGTCGACCGGGGCCGGTCGTGAGCCGGCGCTCGGCGGCCGAGCAGACCGCCTTCGGCCCGATGGTGATCGCCGCGTGCGAGCGGTACGCCCCGCCCGGGCAGCGCCTGCTCGTCGACGACCTCGCGCTGCGCTTCCTGCCGACCGGGGAGCGCCTCACCGTTCGCGCGTGCCGCTGGCCTGCGGTGCGGAAACTGATCGTCGGGGCGACCGAGCGGATGGGCACCGGCCTGTGGGGCAGCATGCTGTGCCGCAAGCGCTACCTCGACGACCAGGTCGCCGCGGCCCTCGCCGCGGGCGTCGACCAGCTCGTGGTCCTGGGAGCCGGGATGGACACCCGCGCCCACCGGCTCGCCCCACCCGCCGCGGCCCGGGCCTTCGAGGTCGACCTGCCGGTGAACGTCGCCGACAAGCGGCGCCGGGTGCGGACCGTGCTGGGCGACCGGGCCGGGGAGGTCGTCCTGGTGCCGGTCGACCTCGCCGCGGACGATCTCGTCCCCGCCCTGGTCCGGCACGGCTACCGGCCCGACCGGCCCGCCGTCGTCGTCTGGGAGGCCGTCACCCAGTACCTGAGCGAGGTCGGCGTGCGGCGGACCCTCGCCGCGCTGTCCGGCGCGGCCCCCGGGAGCAGCCTGCTGTTCACCTACCTCCGCGCGGACTACCTCGCCGGCACGAACCACTACGACGCCGGGCTCGCGCACCGGCGGATGGTGGGCAGCGCCGGGGTGTGGCACTTCGGGCTCGACCCCGACGCGGTCGGTCCGCTGCTGCGCGAGTACGGCTGGACCGAGCGCGAGCAGGTGGGCCCGGGCGAGTACCGGGACCGCTACCCCGAGATCGACCGGCGGGGGCTGGCGGTCAGCGAGATCGAACGGTGCGTGCGCGCCGAGAAGCGCTGAACCGGGCCGGTCACCGCCCGGGGGCCGGCCCGTCGTCGTCCTGGTAGACGTCGGGGACGCCGTCCAGGTCGGTGTCGATCTCCTCCAGGGCGCTGATCCGGCGGTAGTGCCGGTTGCGCATCCGCAGCACGATCGAGGCCAGCAGTGCCGAGAGCAGCGACCCGGCCAGGACGCCGATCTTGACGTGCTCGTCGCGCTCGCTGCCGGTCCCGAAGGCCAACTCGCCGATCAGCAGGGACACCGTGAAGCCGATGCCGGCCAGCAGCGCCAGTCCGAGCACGTCCCACCAGCTCAGGCCGTCGGCGAGACGGGCGTGGGTGAACCGCTGCACCAGCCAGGTGGCGCCGAGCACGCCCACCGCCTTGCCGGCCACGAGGCCGACGATGATGCCCAGCGTCACCGAGTCGCCCAGGGTGGCGCCCAGCCCGCCGGCGCCGGCCACCGACACCCCGGCGGCGAAGAAGGCGAACACCGGCACCGCGAACCCGGCCGAGATCGGCCGGAACCGGTGCTCGAAGTGCTCGGCCAGACCCGGCCCGGGACCGTCGGTGCTGCGGATGACCGGGACGGCGAAGCCGAGCAGCACCCCGGCCACCGTGGCGTGCACCCCGGACTCGTGCACCAGCACCCAGGTCACCACGGCCAGCGGCAGCAGCAGCCACCACGCCCGCACCCGGCGCTGCACCAGCAACGTGAACAGCCCCAGCGGGACCAGCGCGAGCACCAGCGGGATCGGCGACAGCGAGCTGGTGTAGAACAGCGCGATGATCAGGATGGCCAGCAGGTCGTCGACCACGGCCAGGGTGAGCAGGAAGATGCGCAGCGCGGCCGGCAGGTGGGTGCTGATCACCGCCAGCACCGCGAGGGCGAAGGCGATGTCGGTGGCCACCGGGATCGCCCACCCGGCCAGGGCCCCGTCCCCGGCCCCGGCGTTGATCACGACGTAGATCAGCGCGGGCACGATCATCCCGCCGACCGCGGCGGCGATCGGCAGCGCCGCCCGGCGCGGATCACGCAGGTCCCCGGCCACGAACTCGCGCTTGAGCTCCAGGCCGACGACGAAGAAGAAGATCGCCAGCAGCCCGTCGGCGGCCCACTGCGCCAGGGTCAGGTCGAGGTGCAGCGCCGCCGGACCGATCCGGAACTCGGTCAACGCCCGGTAGGCGTCGCCCCACGGCGAGTTCGCCCACACCAGGGCCAGCGCCGCGGCCGCGACCAGCAGGATGCCGCCGACCGTCTCGGCGCGCAGGATCTCGCCGATCCGCCGGACCTCCGGCCAGCTGCCGCGGCCGAACAGGGAGGTGGTGTCGGGATCGGATGTACCCACGGGGCTCCTCGGGAAGGCGTCGTGAAGCGGACCGCCGACCAGGCTTCCCGGCACACCGTGGAGAACGGTACCGGTCCATCGGGCCCCCGGCCCACCGGAGAACAGCGATGAGACCCACGTTTCACCGCCGAGTCGCGATGTCGCGCGACCACACCCGGGAGTAGCCTCCCCCGCAGGAGCGCCGGGAAGCCTGGTCGGCACGTCACATCCGCTCGGCCATCGGAGGCCTCCGTGCCCGCTGCCACCGCATCTCCGCCACCCGACGCCGCCCCCGCGGTGCGCACCGAGAACCTCACCAAGCGCTACGGGCGGCTGGTCGCCCTGGACGCGCTGGACCTGGCGGTGACCGCCGGCCAGGTGTTCGGGTTCCTCGGCCCGAACGGGGCCGGCAAGTCGACCACCATCCGGCTGCTGCTCGGCCTGGCCCGCCCGTCGGCGGGCCAGGCGTGGATCTTCGACACCCCGGCGGCGGACGTCGCCGCCGCCCACGCCCGGCTCGCCCACGTCCCCGCCGACGTGGCGCTGTGGCCGAACCTGACCGGCGCGGAGACGCTCGACCTGCTCGCCCGGATCGGTCCCGGCACCGATCTCGCCTACCGCGACGAGCTGGTGGAGCGGTTCGCGCTCGACCCGGGCAAGCCGGGCCGGGCCTACTCCAGCGGCAACCGCCAGAAGGTCGCGCTGGTCGCGGCCTTCGCCACCCGGGCGCCGCTGCTGGTGCTCGACGAGCCCACCGCGGGCCTCGACCCGCTGATGGAGCAGCAGTTCCGGCACGCCGTGCGCGAGGCCCGCGACCGCGGCCAGACGGTGTTCCTCAGCTCCCACCAGCTCGCCGAGGTCGAGGCCGTCTGCGACCGGGTCGCGATCCTGCGGGCGGGACGGCTGGTCGAGGTGGCCGACGTCGTCGACCTGCGGGCCCTGCACCGCACCGAGGTCACCGCGACCGTGCGCGGCCCGCTGCCCGACCTCGCCGACGTGCCCGGGATCAGCTCGGTCCGGGTCGACGGGCCGGCCGACCCGGCCGGCACGACCGTGCGGTTCGCCCTCGCCGGCCCGCCGGCCCCGGCACTGCGCGCCCTCGCGGCGACCGAGGTGATCGCGCTGCAGCTGCGTGAACCGACGCTGGAGGAGATCTTCCTCGGGTACTACGGCGACGGCCCCGCGGTCGCGTCGTGACCACCACGATCCGACCTCCGATCGCCTCCCCCGCACCCGTCGCACCGCCGGGACGGGCGGTGGCCGGGCTCGCCCTGCGCCAGGTCCGCCGCGGCGCCGCCACGGTGGCCGTCGTGGCGGCGGGGATGTCGGCGGTCGTCGTCGCGACCTACGACAGCGTCATCGCCGGTGCCCCCGGCGGAGCGCGGTCGCTCGCCGCGCTGGCGGCCAACCCGGCTGTCCGCACCCTGTTCGGCGAGCCGGTCGCGCTCGACGACGCCGGCGGGTTCACCGTCTGGCGCACCGGCACCGTGCTCGCCGTGCTGATCGGCACCTGGGCCGCGCTGGCCGCGGTGCGGGTGCTGCGCGGCGCCGAGGAGGCCGGGCACTGGGACCTGCTGCTCACCGGCCGGATGCCGCTGCGCGCGGTGACCGGCCACCACCTGGCGGTGCTGACGGCGGCGGCGCTGGCCGTCGGGGGCGGGGTCGCGGCCGGGCTGCTGATCACCGGGACCGACCCGGCCGGCGCGCTCACCCACGGCGCCACGCTCGCCCTCGTCGGCGCCTACTTCGTCGGGGTCGGCGGGGTGGCGGCGCAGGTGCTGCCCAGCCGCTCGGGGGCCGCCGGTGCCGCGGTCGCGGTGCTGCTGGTCGGGTTGCTGGTGCGGATGGTCGGCGACGGGGTGGCCGCGCTGGGCTGGCTGCGGTGGGCGTCGCCGTTCGGGCTGGCCGCCCTCGCCCGGCCCTACGACACCGACCGCATCGCGCCGCTGGTCGTCCTCGCCGGCGCCGTGCTCGTCCTGCTGACCGCCGCCACGGCGCTGGCCGGCCGCCGCGACCTGCGGGGTGGCGTGCTCGCCGGCGGCGGCGACCGTCGATCCCGCACGGCGCTGCTCGGCTCGGTCACCGGGTTCGCGGTCCGGGCGGCCATCCGGCCGGTGCTCGGCTGGGCGGCGGGGATCGGCGCGTTCTACCTGCTCATCGGGCTGATCTCGGAGTCCATGACCACTTTCCTGGCCGAGAACCCGCAGTTCGCCGAGATGGCCGCGGCGGCCGGCTTCGAGATCGACGCCGCGCAGGGCTACGCGGCGACGCTGTTCACGCTGCTCGCGGTGCCGCTCGGCGGGTTCACCGCGACCCGGATCGCCGCCCTGGCCCGGGCCGAGGCGGCCCGCAGGCTGGACCTGCTGCTGGCCGCTCCGATCACCCGGACCCGGCTCGCCGGCGCCGAGACCGCGGTCGCCGCGGCCGGTGCGGTCCTGCTCACCGCGGTGGCGGGGCTGGTCACCTGGGCGGGCACCGCGGCGGTCGGCGTCCCGCTCGGCCCCGCCGCCCTGGCCGGCGCGGCCAACACGCTGCCGGTCACCGCGCTGGGCCTGGGCGCCGCCCTGCTCGCCCTGGGCTGGGCGCCCCGCCTGGTGGTGCCGGTCGGGATGCTGCCCGCCGCTGGCGGCTTCCTGCTCACCGTGCTGGCCGACAGCACCGGCGCCCCGCAGTGGATCGCCGCGCTGTCCCCGTTCGCCCACCTCGCCCCGGTCCCCAGCGCCCCGCCGGACGTGCCCGCCGCGGCCGCGATGGTGGTCATCGCCCTGGTCCTGGCCGCCGCCGGAGTGGCCGGTTTCCACCGCCGCGACATCCGCGCCGGTTGAGCCGGAGCGCCGCGCCCGCGGTCCTCCTATCCTGGACGGAGCCGACGGGAGGAGTGGGATGGTGTCGCGTGAGCTCCGCATTTCCGACGCCGACCGGAATGCGGTGGCTCGACAGCTGGCCCGGGCGCTGCGCGAGGGCCGGCTGACCCTCGACGAGTTCGACGAGCGCTCCCGGGAGGCCTACGCGGCGCGCACCCGGGGCGACCTCGACGAGGTCGTCCGGGACCTGCCGCCCGACCTGTGGTGAGCCGCTGATCCGGTCAGCGGCCGCTCGGCGGCTCGACGACCGGGACGGCACCGTTGCCCGCGGGCAGCACCGCGTCGTCGGTCGCCCCCGTGAGCTCGGCGGGCTCGGTGACGTCGGTCGAACCGGTGCGCCCAGCCAGCTCAGTCGGCGCAGCGGTCGTCGGGGCGGTCGTCGGGGCGGCCGCGTCGACCTGACGGCCGGCGGTCGGGTCGAAGAAGCGCAGCATCTCGATCGGGAACGGCATGACCAGGGTGCTGTTGTTGTCCGACGCGACGTCGGCGACGGTCTGCAGCAGTCGCAGCTGCAGGGCTCCCGGCGACTCCCCCATGGCGCGGGCGGCGTCGGCCAGCTTGGCCGAGGCCTGGAACTCGCCGTCGGCGGCGATGACCCGGGCCCGCCGGTCGCGCTCGGCCTCGGCCTGGCGCGACATGGACCGCCGCATGCCCTCCGGCAGCGCGATGTCCTTGATCTCGACCCGGTCCACGCTGACGCCCCACTCCTCGGTCGGCGTGTCGATCACCGCGCGCAGCTCGGCGTTGACCTTCTCCCGGTCCGACAGCATGGTGTCCAGGTCGGCCCGGCCGATGACCGAGCGCAGCGAGGTCTGCGAGACCTGGGAGACCGCTCCCAGGTAGTTCGCCACGTTGACCACTGCCTTCACCGGGTCGGTGACCCGGAAGTAGACGACCGCGTCGACGCTCAGCGTCACGTTGTCGCGGGTGATCGCCCCCTGCGCCGGGACGTCCAGCACCACGGTCTGCACCGGGATCTTGGTCATCTTGTCGGCTACCGGCACGATCATCCGCAGGCCCGGTTCACGCACCGCGGGCAGCAGCCGGCCGAACCGCAGCACCACCCCCCGCTGGTACTGCTGCACCTGGCGCAGGCTGGAGCCGGCCACCAGGACCACGAGGAAGGCGACGAGGACGAGGACGAAGAGGGTCGTGGACACGAGCGGACCTCCGATGGTGCGGAGTTGGCGGCACCGACGGTGATCGGCACCGGTTCGAGCGGTATGCGGGGGTGGACGGGCCGGACTGCGGCGGGCCGGGTCAGCGGCGGGCGCGATCCGGCGGGCTCCCGGCGAGGCGGGAGTGCAGGCGGACCCGGGCGGCAGCGATCCGCTCGGCCGGGCGGGAGCGGAGCGGTTCGATCACGGGTGACCTCCGGGCATCGGTCGGCGACTGCCGACCAGGCTTCCCGGCGCTCCACCTGCGACTCTAGTCGTGGTAGGGCCGGTACCGCCACCGGGACCGGGCCGGTCAGCCCCCGGCCGGCCGCCCGTCCTCGCGGGTGCGGTGCCAGCGCTCGATGACCTCGGGCAGCGCCGCGAGCAGGTAGCTGTAGAAGTCGGCCATCTCGCGCAGCCGGACGGCGGCCGGGCTGTCGTGCGGGGTGGTCTCCAGGGCCGACTCGGCCAGGTCACGCATCAGCACGGTGAAGGTGTTCTGGCTGCTGAGCAGCGTCGCCCAGGCATCGGCCCGCATCCGGTAGTGGGCGCGCCGGCTGCCGGGGACCGGGACGGGCTCGATGAGCGCGACCGTGCGCAGCATGGCGATGGCCGACGAGATCGACCCGGCGCTGGCCCCCAGCTGCCGGCCCAGCTCCCCCGCGGTCACCGAGTCCTGGTCGGAGAACAGGAACGCCGCGAGCACCCGGGCGACCATGCGCTGCAGTCCGCCCTGGTGCAGCGCCAGCGCCATCCGCTCGGCGACCTCCGCGTTGTCGTGTCCCGCATCCCCCGCCTCACCCGCACGCTGAGCCTCAGTCACTCTCCCACCTTTCAGAAATGTTTGAAACCATGCTACCGTCTGGCCGTCGGATCCGCGGGGACGCGGGCCGTGGAGAGCCGGGAAGCCTGGTCGGCGCCGCCGTCCAGCACGTCCCAGGAGGTCTCCGTGTCCGTCCCGCACCCCGTCGGCACCCACCGCCGGCAGTCTCCCGTGAGCGCCGTCATCGAGGTCGACGACCTGACCTTCAGCTACCCGAAGTCCCGCGCCCCCGCGGTGAAGGGCATCAGCTTCACCGTCGCGGCCGGCGAGGTGTTCGGCTTCCTGGGCCCCAGCGGGGCCGGCAAGTCGACCACCCAGAAGATCCTCACCGGGCTGCTCACCGGGCACGGTGGCCGGGCCGCGGTGTGGGGTCGTGACCCGGCCGACTGGGGCAGCGCCTACTACCGGCGCATCGGCGTGTCCTTCGAGCTGCCCAACCACTACCAGAAGCTCACCGCGCTGGAGAACCTGCAGTTCTTCGCGTCGTTGCAGGACGGTCCGACCGAGGACCCGATGGCGCTGCTGGAGTCGGTCGACCTGGCCGCCGACGCCCGGACGCGGGTCGGGCGGTTCTCCAAGGGCATGGCGATGCGGCTGGTGTTCGCCCGGGCCCTGCTGCACCGGCCCGAACTGCTCTTCCTCGACGAGCCGACCTCCGGCATGGACCCGGTCAACGCCCGGCGGGTCAAGGACACCATCCGCGACCTGCGCGAGCAGGGCCGCACCGTCTTCCTCACCACCCACGACATGGCCACCGCGGAGGAGTTGTGCGACCGGGTCGCCTTCGTCGTCGACGGCCGGATCGCCGCCCTGGACAGCCCCACCGAGCACAAGGTCAACCGCAGCCGGCGCACGGTGCGCGTCACCTACCGCGCCGGGCACGACGCGCGGGCGGCGCTGGAGACCAAGGAGTTCCCGCTGGACGGGCTGGCCGATGACGACGGCTTCCGCGCGCTGACCCGCGAGCACCACGTGGAGGCCCTGCACAGCCAGGAAGCCAGCCTGGAGGACGTCTTCATCGACGTGACGGGCAGGTCCCTGGCATGAGCGGCGCGACCGGGACCGGGACCGGGACCGCCCGGCCGGCCGGCGTCTGGCGCGCGGCGGTGCGGATGGACTTCCGGCTGCAGCGCCGCTACGGGTTCTGGTGGGCGACCGGCGCGGTCGTCCTGCTCTGGATCGGGGTGCTGCAACTGGTCCCGGACGACCTGCTGGGCCCGGCGATGCCCTACCTGCTGCTGGCCGACGTGCAGTTCTTCCTGTTCTTCACCGGCGGGGCGCTGTTCTTCGAGAAGGGCGAGCGCACCCTGTTCGCGCTCCAGGTGACCCCGCTGCGGTTCCGGCACTACCTGGGTTCGAAGCTGCTCACGATGACGGCGCTGGCGCTGGTCACCTGCGTGGTCGTGGCACTGGCCGACTACGGGCCGGGCTTCGACGTCGTGGCCCTGCTGACCGGGGCGGCCCTGCTGGCCGGGCTGATGGTGCTCGCCGGGTTCGTCACCGCACCGCAGTTCCCGTCGATCAGCGAGTGGCTGCTGCCCTCGACGCTGCTGCTCGCGGTGGCCAGCCTGCCGGTGCTCGACTACTCCGGCCTGGTCCGGCACCCGCTGTTCTGGCTGGTCCCGACCGAGGGACCGCTGCTGCTGCTGGGGACGGCGTTCCACCAGGTCGAGCCGACCGGCTGGCAGCTGGTCTACGCCGTGGCCTATCCGCTGGCCTGGCTCGCCGGGCTCTCGCTGCTGGCCGGTCGGGTGTTCCGCCGCCACGTGATCAGCTCGGAAGGAGGTCGGTGATGGCCGCCACCGCATCGGCACGGCCGTCGCTCGCCCGGGCGTTCGCCACCTTCGGGCGCAACGACCTGCGGACCGTCGGCCGTGACAGCCTGCTGGTGATGGTCCTGCTCGGACCGTTCCTCTACGCCGTGGCGCTGTGGTTCTTGCCGGCCGCCACCGCCTACGTGCGCGAGCAGTGGGCCTTCGACCTGCTGCCCTACCACTCGGCGATCATCAGCGCGTTCTGCGTGCTCGGCCCACCGCTGCTGCTCGGCGCCGTGCTGGCCCTGCAACTGCTCGACGAGCGCGACCAGGACACGCTGACCGCGCTGCGCGTGACCCCGGTGCCCCGGCTGGCCTTCCCCGCCTACCGGGCCGCGACGACCACCGTGCTCACCGCGCTCTCGGTGATCGCCTCGCTGGCCCTGACCGGGCAGGTCCCGGCCGGGACGCTGGCGCTGAGCGTTCCGGTGGCGCTGGTCGCCGGCCTGCTCGCCCCGGTGCTCGGCCTGGTGATGAGCGCGCTGGGCCGCAACAAGATCGAGGGGCTGGCCGTCATGCGGGTGATCGGGCTCGCCGTGTTCACGCTGCCGATCATCCCGTTCTTCCTGCTGGACTCGCCCTGGCAGCTCGCCTTCGGGGTGCTGCCGCCGTACTGGCCGGTCCGCGCCTTCTGGGCGGCCTACGACGGCGGCACCTTCTGGCCCTACGTCCTGGGCGGCCTGGCCTACCACGCCGTCCTGGTCCTGGTCCTGCTGCGGGTGGTCACCCGCCGTCTGGGTGCGGCGACCTGAACCCGGTCGACCGGGCCCGGCTCTCGACCGCCCCGAGCGGGGTGGTCTCCTCGGCCGCGGCCCCGGCCCGGCGGGCCATCTCGGCGACCCGCCGCCACTCCCGGCGGCGGCGCTCGTCGAGCACCAGCACATCCCGGTCGTCCTGGGCGCCCCGACCGATGGGATCGGTCGCCGCGGCCGGGTCGACCGGCCCGACCGCGTCGGCGGCGGGGTCGGGGTCGGGGTCGGGGTCGGGGTCGAACGGGGACGGGGACGGGGCGGCGCCGTCGTCCGGCTCGGCCACCGGCACCCACTGCAGCCGGTGCCGGCGGCCGGTCTGACCGGGGCCGCCGGCCGGGCGCCGGACGGACTGCGGGTCCACGGCCTGCAACCACCCGCGGCCGGCCGCGGGTTCGAGCTCGCCGTCGCCGGCCCGGTCGACCGGACGGCCCGGTCCCGACGATCCCGCCGGGTCGTCGCCCCAGGCGTCGGAGTGCGGGGCCGAGCCGGGGACGAACGCGAAGGGGTGCCCGCCCGGCACGGACTGCGCCACCGCCGTCACGGGGGCGGTCCGGTTGCGCAGCCCGACGGCGTGCACGACGGCGGCCGCGCCCGCGGTCGACACCACCGTCACGGCGAGCACCACCGGCGTCACCCCGCCCAGCGAGGCCAGCGGGGGGACCACGGCCGCCACGCTGAACTGGGCGAGCCCGATCAGCGCCGAGGCGCTGCCGGCCAGCGCCCCCTGCCGGTCCAGCGCGAGCGCGGTGGCGTTCGGTGCGATCAGCCCGGTGCAGCCCACGAGCACGAACAGCGGCACCAGCAGGGCCAGGACCGAGTCCGAGACCAGGACCCCCACCAGCATGGCCGTCGCCGCCGCGAAGGCCACCCGCACGCCGACGCTGAGCAGCACCGCGGCCCCGAGCCGGCTCCCCAGCATCGCGCCGGCCTGGGAGAACAGCACGATGGCCACCGCGTTCGCGGCGGACACCAGGGCGAAGGCCTGCGCGTCCAGGCCGTAGACCTGCTGCAGGACGAAGCTGCCCATGGCGATGTAGGTGAACATCCCGCACAGGCCCAGGCCCAGCACCAGCGTCGGCGGCAGGAAGGCCCGGTCGCGCAGCAGGTCGCGCAGCTCGCGGACGGTCTCCCGGGCACCGGAGTCCCGCCGCAGGTGCGGGGGCAGGGTCTCGCGCTGGGCCAGCGCGGTCACCAGCAGCAGCAGGCCGATCCCGGCCAGCGCGGCGAACACCCCGCGCCAGTCGGTCACCAGCAGCAGCTGCCCGGCCAGCAGCGGCGCCAGCACCGGGGCGATCCCGGTGACCAGCATGAGCCGCGCGTACACCCGGGCCAGCGCCGGACCCTGGTAGAGGTCGCGGGCCATCGACCGGGCGATCACGATGCCGGCCCCGCCGCCCAGGCCACCGAGCAGCCGCAGCGCCAGCAGCACCTCGATCGACGGGGCCACCGCGCACAGCGCGGCGGTCACCCCGAACAGCGCCACCCCCAGCACCAGCGTGCGGCGCCGGCCGACCCGGTCGGTCAGCGGGCCGGTCACCAGCTGCCCCAGCGCCAGCCCGATCATGCAGGTGGACAGCGTCAGCTGGGCCGCGGCCTCCGAGGTCCGCAGATCCGCGGCCATCATCGGCAACCCGGGCAGGCACACGTCCAGGGCCAGCGGCCCGAAGCTGGACAGGCCGCCGAGGGCGAGTACCCGCCCCGGGCCCACCCGCGCCGGTGTCGTCACGATCACGCGGTAGTTCCTACGGCCAATCGATCACCCTTTTCGCCGTCCGGTTGGCCCATCTTCCGGGGGGGTCCCGTTGTGCCGCCGCACCACCGGCGGCCGATCGGCCCGGTTCTGACAGCGCACCGGCCGCCGTCAGCGTTACGACACCGATGGCACCGACGGCCGCTGCGACCCCCCGACCGGGTGAACGTACGCGACGATCGGGAGGCCGGTTCACCCACGTCAGTCGGCGCGCGCGGCCTTGCGGGCGAGCAGGTAGTGCAGCTCGGACTCGGAGGCGGCGTCGAACTCGGCGGGGGTCAGGTAGATCGTGGCGGTGCCGTCACCGACCCGGACGATGTCGCCCCGGCTGCCCGGGGGCGCCGGGTGACCGAGCGGGTTCTGCAGCAGCCGCTGCACCTCCAGCCCGTTCACCGGACCGCCCCGGCCGCGCCCCGGCCCACACCCGCGAGGATGAACGACACGTGACCATCATCCCGCACGTTGGTGAATGCACAACGACCCGGAAGGATCGTGGTCGTGCCGCGGGCCGGGGCGAGGCGCGCTCGGGCCCCGGCCCGCGGTGCTCATCCCGGGCTGCCGGACCTGGCGGCGGGTGGCCCGGCGGCTCCGGCGGCGGGCAGCGCCAGCAGCCGCCGGGCGCTCTCGGCGGCGAGCGGGACCTCGTCCGCGCCGCCGGCGAACGCCCCCGCGGCGCGCGGGCTCCCGCGCTCGGCCAGCCACCGGCAGACCTCGGTCCAGGCCCCGTCCCGCAGGTCGGGGACCGGTATCGGGACGAGCAGGTGCAACCGGCCCTGCACGGTCGCCGCGAGCACCCCCCGGGGCAGGTCGGCCGGCTGCGCGGCCGGCTCGGCGAGCACGACCACCAGGAAGGCCGGGGCGGACCCGGACACCGGGTGGGCGCCGTCGCCGTCCGCGGGCACTGCGCAGAGCAGCCGCTCGGCGGCGGTCAGATCCGGGCCGGACCGGGCCCCGGACCGCTCCCGGTAGCACTGCTCCAGCAGCCCGACGAGCATCTCCTCGTCCACGTCCGCCGAGTCGCCGCCGCACCCGCGGGCGGTCAGCTCGGCGTGCGCGTGCACGACCACGATCCGCACGAACCACCGCACCGACCGCAGCGCCGCCCCGCTCCGGGCCAGCTCGGCGAACAGCTCGACGACGGCCAGCGGTGCCTCCCGGACCGGGCCGGTGCGCCGGCGGCACCCCTCGAGCCACCGGCACACCTCGACCAGCAGCACCGCCTCGTCGGCGGCCCGGCCGCGCCACGACGGATCGGTGCCGATCATCTCCGGCCAGGCCCGGCCGAGCACCGCGGCCGCCAGCTCGGCAGCCGAGGGCATCCGACGGCGGGCCGCCGCCCCCGCCGCGGACCGCCGTGCGGCGCGCTTCACCCGGGCGCTCACCGGCCCGACCCCGCGAGCACGCCCTGCACGAAGTAGCGCTGGAAGGAGAAGAAGACCGCCAGCGGGACCAGCATCGACACGAACGCCCCCGTGGCGAGCACGTCGACGTTGCCGCCGAACTGGCGCAGCTGGCCGCGCAGGGCCACCGTGATCGGCGCCGCGCTGTCGTCGGCGAACACCAGCGCGACCAGCAGGTCGTTCCACACCCAGAGGAACTGGAAGATGGCCAACGAGGCGATGGCCGGCAGGGCGATCGGCAGCACCAGCCGCCAGAAGATCATCAGTTCCCGGCCGCCGTCCATCCGGGCCGCCTCCAGCAGGTCGCGCGGGATCCCGACGAAGAAGTTGCGCAGCAGGAACACCGCGAACGGCAGCCCGAACGCGACGTGGAACAGCACCACCCCGGTGATCGAGCCGAACAGGCCCATCGCGCCGAGCAGCCGGGCGACCGGGATCAGCGCCACCTGGATCGGCACGACCAGCAGCCCGACCACCGCCACCAGCACCCAGTCCCGGCCGGGGAACTCGATCCAGGCCAGCGCGTACCCGGCCAGCGACCCGATCACCACCACCAGCGCGGTGGACGGCACGGCGATCAGCACGGTGTTCCACAGCGCGCCGAGCATCGCGCCGTCGGCCAACAGGTCGGCGTAGTTGGACAGGGTCAGCTGCGCGGGCGCGGTGAACAGCCCGGTGAACACCGTCCACCAGCCGCTGGCGGCGTTGTCGCTCTCCGGGCGGAGCGAGGCGACCAGCAGCCCGAGCACCGGCAGCATCCAGAACACCGCGACGACGACGAGCGCGGTGCGCACCACCGGGCCGCCCAGCCGGGCCACCAGCCGCGCGGCCGGGGAGGGTCGCGGCGGCTCGGCGGGCGCCGGGCGCACCGGGGTCGGCCGCGGCGGCGCGCCGATCAGCGAGGTCATCGCCGTCGCTCCCCGGTGAACCGCCGGACGTTGAACGCCATCGCCGGCACGACCAGCAGGAACAGCAGCACCGCCAGCGCGCTGCCCAGGCCCTGGTCACCACCGCCGGGCCCGAACGACACCTGCCACATCTGCAGCGCCAGCACGTTGGCCTCCTCCTGCACCGATCCCGGCGCGATCACGAACACCAGGTCGAACACCTTCAGCACGTTGATCACCAGCGTGACCAGCACGACGACCAGGACCGGCGACAGCAGCGGCACGGTGATCCGGCGGAACACCTGCCACTCGGTCGCCCCGTCCACCCGGGCCGCCTCCAGCGCGTCGCGCGGGATCGCGGCCAGCCCGGCGGCGATCAGCGTCATCGCGAACCCCGACATGATCCACAGCCAGGCGGCGATGATGACCGGGGTGACCAGTGCGGGGCCCAACCAGGTCACCCCGCGGAACGGCTCGGCGAACGCGGACGCGGCCAGCCGCACGGTGTGCGAACCGGGCGCCAGGTCGGGCACGGTGAACCGGCCGTCGTCGCCGGTCGTCGCGGTGGCCACCACCTGCCCGCCGGCCAGCACCTCCACCCCGACGCCGGGCATGCCGCGCTCCCCCGCGTCCAGCTCACCGGGCCGGTCGTCGACCCCGCCGACGTCGAGCCAGACCAGTCCGCGCACCCCGGGACCGGGCTCGGCCACCGCGGCCGGCGCCGCCCCCGCGGGCAGCCCGTCGGGCGGGAAGCCGGTGACCGGCAGGGCCAGCACGGCGTCCGGGCCGACCGGCGTGGTGCTCACCAGCGCCCCGTCCGCGTCCGCGGCCAGCCCGCCGCCCTCGCGCGGGCGGGCCCCCGGGTACGGCGCGGCCTCGGCGAACAGGTCGTGCACCGACACCACCACGGCGTTGGCCAGCCCGCGGTCCGGGTCCTCGTCGTAGACCAGCCGGAAGATGATCCCGGAGGCGACCAGCGAGATGGCCAGCGGCATGAACATCACCAGCCGGAACGCCGCGGCCCACCGGATCCGCTCGGTGAGCACGGCCAGCACCAGGCCGATGGAGGTGACCAGGGCGGGCGCGACCACCACCCAGATCACCGTGTTGCGCAGCGCGACCAGGGTCCGGTCGTCGGTGACGGCGGTGGCGAAGTTGCCGAGCCCGACGAACTCGTCGCCGCGGGCGTCGAACAGGCTGCGCACCACCGAGTACGCGATCGGGTAGACCAGGAACAACGCCAGCAGCAGCAGCGCCGGGGCCAGGAACAGCAGTGCCAGCCACGGGCTGCCACCGGAGAGCACGCCTGTGCGGCGGCCGTCCTCGGCGACGGGTGGGGCGGGCGGGGTGGTGGGCACGGGCGGCACGGTCGACACGGTCAGCGGCCCCCGTAGGCGGCGGTCGCCTCGGCCTCGAGATCGGCCAGGATCACGTCGATCCGGTCCGGGTCGGCCAGGTAGTCCTGCATCGCGCGCCAGAACCCGTCGCCGCGGGTGCCGCCCAACCGGGTCGGCATCAGGTCCGACATGTCGAACCGCACGGTCTCGGCGTTCAACAGGTCCTCCGCGATCTGCCGGGTGGTGTCGTCGGGGTAGTCGCTCATCGCGACCTCCCGGTTGGGGGAGATGAACCCGCCCTCGGCCGCCCACACCGCGGCGGCCTCGGCCGAGGCGAGGTACTCGACCAGGGCCGCGGTGCCCGGCTCGTCGGTCAGCGCCACCACGGTGTCCCCACCGCTGATCACCGAGGTGGCCGGGCCGACCGGCGGGAACGGGAAGAACCGGGCGTCCTCGCCGACCGTGGCCGGGGTGCTCTCGGCGATCACCCCGGCCACGAAGTCGCCCTCGAACACCAGCGAGGCCCGCGGGTCGGCACCGAAGACGTCGACCACCGACTCGGTGAACTCCGTCTGCAGCGCACCGGCCGGGCCGCCGGGCAGGTACTGCGGCTGGAACGCGCGCCCGAGCGTCCGCAGGGCAGTGCGCACGGACGGATCCGTCCACGGGATCTCGTGCGCGGCCAGCCGGTCGTACATCTCGGCGCCCGCGGTCTGCAGGTAGACGTTCTCGAACCAGTCGGTGAGCACCCAACCGTCCGCACCGCCGACCGACAGCGGGGTGTCGCCGACGTCGGAGCGGGTGCGCAGCAGGTCCACGAAGGCGTCCCAGTCGGCCGGCGGACGGAAGTCCGGGCCCAGCTCCTCGGCGTCGTACCAGACCAGCGACTTGTTGGCGGCCTTGAACACGAAGCCGTAGAGCTGCCCGTCGACCGTCCCGAAGTCCTTGCCCACCGGGGCGAACCGCTCGTCGACCAGCGCCTGGGTGGACGCGGCCAGGGGCACCAGCGAGCCGTTCGCGGCCATCGCCTGCACCAGCGCGGGCTGCGCCACCAGCGCGACGTCCGGCGGTGCGCCCCCGGCCAGCCGGGTGGACAGCACGGTGGGCAGCTCGTCGCCCGCGGAGACGTAGTTGACCGTCGCCCCGGTCCGCTGGGCGAACACGTCGAGGACGCGCTCGAAGGAGGCCTGCTCGTCGTCGGCCCAGACAGCGGCCACCTCGATGGTCCGGCCGCTGAGATCGATGTCGCCGCCGGGCGGGGCCGGCCGGGACGCGGTGCCGGTGGCGCAGCCGGCCAGCACGACGACCACCGCGGCGAGCGGGACGAACCTGCGGACGCGCATCGCCAACCTCCTCGTCGCCACCCTGCGCCGCACCGCCTGCCGCGGTGCCGACCCCGTTCCCCGGTCTCCCGGGCCGCCCTCAGTGCCGGATCGAGCGCCCGGTGTCGAGGTCGAAGAAGTGCAGCCCCTCCACGTCGACCCGGATCGTCATGGGCTGGCCCTCGAACACCCGGGTGCGCGGGCTGAACCGGCCGACCAGCACCGTGCCCCGGGCCGGTTCCCCCACCGCGCCGGACTCCCGCTCGAGGCTCTCCCGGTCCTCGGTGCGCACCGGCTCGGCGTCGATCGGGAAGTGCACCATCACGTCCGCCCCCATCGCCTCGACCAGGTCCGCGACCGAGCCGAGGGTGGTGCCGGGGGCGGCGCCGGCCACCTCGGCGTCCTCCATGTCCTCGGGCCGGATGCCGAGCGCGACCCGCCGCCCCGCGTAGCCGCGCAGCGCCGGGCGGCGGTGCAGCACCCCGGCCGGCACGTCGAGGCGGTGCGGCCCGAAGGACACCGCCGCCGCGCCGTCGCCGTCCAGCTCGAAGGTGGCGGTGACCATGTTCATGCCCGGCGACCCGATGAACCCGGCGACCAGCATGTTCGCCGGCTGGTCGTAGAGCTCCTGCGGCGAGGCGATCTGCTGCAACAGCCCCCCGCGCAGCACCGCGACCCGGTCGCCGAGGGTCATCGCCTCGGTCTGGTCGTGGGTGACGTACACCGTGGTCACCCCGAGGTCGCGCTGGATGCGGGCGATCTGGGCGCGCATCTGCACCCGCAGCTTGGCGTCCAGGTTGGACAGCGGCTCGTCCATCAGGAACGCCCGCGGCTCGCGGACGATCGCCCGGCCCATCGCCACCCGCTGGCGCTGCCCGCCGGAGAGGTTGCGCGGCTTGCGGTGCAGGTGCTCGGTCAGCTCCAGCACCCCGGCGACCTCGCGCACCCGGGCGTCGATCCGGTCCCGCGGCACCTTGCGCAGGGTCAGCCCGAAGGCGATGTTGTCGAAGACCGTCAGGTGCGGGTAGAGCGCGTAGGACTGGAACACCATGGCCACGTCGCGGTCGCGGGCCGGCACCCGGTTGACCACCCGGCCACCGATGCGCACCTCGCCCTCGCTGATCTCCTCCAGACCGGCCACCATCCGCAGCGCGGTGGTCTTGCCGCAGCCCGACGGCCCGACCAGCACCAGGAACTCGCCGTCCATGACGTCGATGGACAGGTCCGTGACAGCCCGGGTGCCGTCGGCGTACACCTTGCCGACCCGGTCGATCTCGATGCCAGCCACACTGCTCCCGTCGACGTGCTGCGGCGTGATGCACCTCACGGGCCGCTGAGTGCCGAATGCTAGGGACCGCCACCCGAACGGCACCTTAAGCAGCGACCAGATCGCGCTGAAGGTGGCCCCGGGATGGCCACCGGGCCTGTTCCGCAACCGTGTGTCACCCCTTACGGTGCGGATATGCCGCTGGTGTTGCTGGTCGAGGACGACCACGCCGTTCGCACCGCGATGACCGGCGCGCTGCGCGACGCCGGCTACGTCGTCCAGCCGGTCGCCAACGCGCTCGACGCCCTGCGCACGGTCACCGACGAGCACGTCGACCTCGTCGTGCTCGACCTGGGGCTGCCCGACCTCGACGGGTTCGAGGCGCTGCGGCTGCTGCGCGGGGTCAGCGACGCCCCGGTGATCATCGCGACGGCCCGCGACGACGAGCCGTCGATCGTCAAGCTGCTCAACGCCGGCGCCGACGACTACCTGTCCAAGCCCTTCTCCAGCGACCACCTCACCGCCCGGGTCGGGGCGGTGCTGCGCCGGACCAGGCCGGCCGAGAAGCCGGCCGACGGCCCGATCGAGGTCGGCGAGCTGGTGGTCGACGTGGCGCGGCGGGAAGCCCGCCTGGCCGGGGCGGCGCTGACCCTCACCCGCCGCGAGTTCGACCTGCTCAGCTACCTCGCCGCGCGCAGCGGACGGGTGGTGTCGAAGGCCGAGCTGTGCCGGGAGGTGTGGCGCCAGCCGCACCTGCACCTGGACCAGACCATCGACGTGCACCTGTCGTGGCTGCGCCGCAAGCTCGGCGAGACCGCGTCCGCCCCCCGGTTCCTGCACACCGTGCGCGGCGTCGGGATCAAGCTGGTGGAGCCGTGCGACAGCTCGTCGTCCGCCTGACCCTGGCCACCGCCCTCGCGGTGGCGGCGGTGGTGACCGCCGCGGCGCTCGTCCTGCACGGGTCGGCCGAGCGCGCGCAGCTGCGCGCGGCCACCGAGTCCGACCTGTCCGCGCTGGTCAGCCTGACCGAGGCGACCGGCGACCGGGAGGTGCTGCGGCGCGGCATGGCGCGCACCGGAGCCGGCCGTGAAGGCCGGTTGGCCGTCCACCTGGGCGACGCCACCGTGGGGACGTCGCGCCTGGACCCGACCGGTGAACCGGCCGCCGGCCCGGGCGAGGTCGCCGTGGACGGCGGCACGGTGCTGGTCCGCCCCGTCACCGGTGCGGACGGGCCCGCCGTGGTGGAGGCGTTCGTGCCGGCCGGCAGCACGGTCGGGACCGCGGCGGTGTGGGCGGCGGTGCTGCTGGCCCTCGGGATCGGCACCGCGGTGGTCGGAGCGCTCGGGTCGGCCCGCCGGGTGCGCCCGGTGATCGGCGACCTCATCGCGCTGACCGGCACGGCGCGCGGCCTCGGCGACGACGACCGCCCGCTGCGGTCGCGCGCGATGCACACCCCGGAGACGGTGGCGCTGGCCGCGTCGCTGGACGCGCTGGCCGACCGGTTCTCCGAGGCCCGGGCCGGCGAGCGGCAGCTGGCCGCGGACCTGTCCCACCGGCTGCGCACCCCGCTGACCGCACTGGCCCTGGACGCCGGCGCGATCGGGGACGGCCCGGCCGCCGACCGGGTGCGCCAGACGGTGACCGCGCTCAACAACGACGTCGACACGCTGATCCGGGCCCCCGACCGGCCCCCCGGACCGGACCGGTGCGACGTCGCCGCGGTCGTCCGCCGGCGGATGGGCTTCTGGTCGGCGCTGGCCCAGCACAGCCGCCGGGCCTGCGAGTTCCGCACCGTGGACGGGCCGGCCGTGGTCGCGCTCACCGAGGACGACCTGGCCGCGGTGATCGACGCCCTGCTCGGCAACATCTTCCGCTACACCCCGGCCGGCACCGGGTTCGCGGTGGCGGTGGTGCGCCACGCCGGCTGGGTCACCCTCGTGGTCGACGACGCGGGCCCCGGCGTGGCCGACCCGGCCACCGCCCTGCGCCGCGGGGTGAGCAGCTCCGGGTCCACCGGCCTGGGACTGGCCATCGCCCGGGACGCCGTCGAGGCCACCGGCGGCACCGTCCACATCGAACGGGCCGCACTGGGCGGGGCGCGCATCCGGCTGCGGTTCGCCGAGGTCGGCGCCGAGCACGCCGACCCCGACGAGCCCCGCGCCTGGCGCCTCTGGGGCGCCACCCCCCACCCCCACTGACTCCCCCTCTCCCCCCACGCGCCACGTCCCGCCGCCCGAGTTCAGGAAAGCCACCTTCCTGCCCGCACAGGACCTGAAGGTGGCTTTCCTGAACCTGGGGCGGGCGGGGGTCAGAAGTCCATGCCACCCATGCCGCCGGTCGGATCACCGGGGGGAGCGGCGCTGCGCTCGGGCTTGTCGGCGATGACGGCCTCGGTGGTCAGGAACAGCGCGGCGATCGACGCGGCGTTCTGCAGCGCCGAGCGGGTGACCTTGGCCGGGTCGATGATCCCGGCCTTGATCAGGTCCTTGTACTCGCCGGTCGCGGCGTCCAGGCCCTCGCCGGCGTTGAGCCCGCGCACCTTCTCCGCCACGACGCCGCCCTCGAGGCCGGCGTTGATCGCGATCTGCTTGAGCGGGGCCTCCAGCGCGACCTTGACGATGTTCGCGCCGGTGGCCTCGTCACCGTCGAGGCCGAGGCCCTCGAACAGGCCCGCGCCGGCCTGGATCAGGGCCACGCCGCCGCCGGCGACGATGCCCTCCTCGACCGCGGCCTTGGCGTTGCGCACCGCGTCCTCGATGCGGTGCTTGCGTTCCTTGAGCTCGACCTCGGTGGCGGCACCGGCCTTGATGACCGCGACGCCGCCGGCCAGCTTGGCCAGCCGCTCCTGCAGCTTCTCGCGGTCGTAGTCGGAGTCGGTGCGCTCGATCTCCGAGCGGATCTGGTTGACCCGCCCGGCGATCTGGTCGGCGTCGCCCGCGCCGTCGACGATGGTGGTCTCGTCCTTGGTGACCACCACCTTGCGGGCCCGGCCCAGCAGCGACAGGTCGGCGTTCTCCAGCTTCAGCCCGACCTTCTCCGAGATCACCTCGCCGCCGGCCAGGATGGCCATGTCGGCCAGCATCGCCTCGCGGCGGTCACCGAAGCCCGGCGCCTTGACGGCGACGGACTGGAAGGTGCCGCGGATCTTGTTGACGACCAGGGTGGCCAGGGCCTCGCCCTCGACGTCCTCGGCGATGATCGCCAGCGGCTTGCCGGTCTGCATGACCTTCTCCAGCAGCGGGAGCAGGTCCTTGACCGTGGAGATCTTGGAGGAGACGAGAAGGATGTACGGGTCCTCGAGCTCGGCCTCCATGCGCTCGGCGTCGGTGACGAAGTAGGGCGAGATGTAGCCCTTGTCGAAGCGCATGCCTTCGGTGAGCTCCAGCTCCAGCCCGAAGGTCTGCGACTCCTCGACCGTGATTACGCCTTCCTTGCCGACCTTGTCCATCGC
>JASLAP010000217.1 GCA_030147065.1 Pseudonocardia sp.
TCGCCCCGGCCAGCAGGGCGGCCACGTCGGCGCCGGCCAGCCCGGCCGGTACCAGGGCGTAGGCGCTCAGCGGCGACCACAGGCCGGCCACGTCCGGCGGCCCGGCCAGCAGGGTGGCCCCGCCGGCCCGCCGGGCCAGCGGCCCGTCCGGGGCGCCGACCAGGGCCGTGCGCTGCTCGGCCGGGAGGTTCTCGGCGCGCAGCGCGGCGGTCACCACGTCGTGCACCACGGTGACGCACTCCAGCTCGGCCGCGGTCGCGTCCGGCGGCAGCACCGTGACCAGCGCGGTGGTGTCCAGGTCGCCGGCCAGCACGTCGGCCACCGACTCGGGGTCGGCGGTGTCCAGCACGACCAGCCCGGTGCTGGGCGCGGTGCCCACTCCCAGGCCCTCCACGGAGACCCCGACCCCGGCCGCGGTCACCAGCACCACGCGGTGCAGCCCGGCCACCCGGAAGGCCTCGCCCAGCGCGGACACCGCGCCGACCATCGGCCGGGCGGTGCGCGCGGCCCGCGCCCAGCCGGGCCAGGCCGCGCCGGGCCACACCGTGCCGTCCCCGGACGCGATCCGGGCCGCGACCGAGCCGCCCACCAGGCGGGACACGGTCCCGGTGGGCGGCTCCGCGGCGGCGTGCGGGCTCATCGGCGCGGCTGGGTGCCCGGACCGGCGGTCGGCCCGGTGCTCAGGTGAGCACGACCGAGTCGAGCTGACCCTTGACCGTGTCGCCCAGCTCGGTCCAGGACTTCTCGAACTTGTCCACGCCCTCGTCCTCGAGCACCAGGAAGACGTCGGTCAGGTCGACCCCGACCCGCTGCAGGGCGTCGAACACCTCCTGGGCCTGGTCGGCCGTGCCGGTCACCCGGTCGCCGTGGACCTCGCCGTGGTCGGCGAAGGCCTGCAGCGTCTTCTCCGGCATGGTGTTGACCGTGTCGGCCACCACCAGCTCGGTGACGTAGAGGGTGTCGGAGTAGTCGGGGTTCTTGACCCCGGTGGAGGCCCACAGCGGCCGCTGCGGGCGGGCGCCCTTGGCCTCCAGCGCCTTCCACCGGTCGGAGCTGAACACCTCCTGGAACGCGGCGTAGGCGAGCCGGGAGTTGGCCACCGCGGCCTTGCCGCGCAGCGCCAGCGCCTCGGCGGTGCCGATCGCGTCGAGCCGCTTGTCGATCTCGGCGTCCACCCGGGAGACGAAGAAGCTGGCGACCGACGCGATCCGGGACAGCTCCTGGCCGTTGGCCGCGGCCTGCTCCAGCCCGTCGAGGTAGGCGCCCATCACGGCGCGGTAGCGCTCCACCGAGAAGATCAGCGTGACGTTGACGCTGACCCCCTCGGCGAGCGAGCGGGTGATCGCCGACAGCCCGGCCTCGGTGGCCGGGATCTTGATCAGCAGGTTCGGCCGGTCCACGGCCTTCCACAGGTCCTGCGCCTGGGCCAGGGTGCCCTCGGAGTCGCGGGCCAGGCCCGGTTCGACCTCCAGCGAGACCCGCCCGTCGACCCCGCCGCTGCTCTCCCAGGTGCCGCTGAACACGTCGCAGGCCTGCTGCACGTCGGCCACGGTGATCTCGCGGATGGCGTCGTCGACCGAGGCGCCGCGGGCAGCGAGCTCGCGGACCTGCTCGTTGTAGGCGGCCCCGTCGGACAGCGCGGAGGCGAAGATGGTCGGGTTGGTGGTCACCCCGACGACGTGCTGCTCGCTGATCAGCTGCTGCAGGTTGCCGCTGCGCAGCCGCTCGCGGGACAGGTCGTCGAGCCAGATGGACACGCCGGCCGCGGCGAGCGCGGCCAGCCGGTCGTTGGTCATGGTGTTCTCCTCAGGAAAGCTTGCTCAGGCTGCGGCGGGCGGCCTCGACCACGTGCTCGGTCGTGAAGCCGAATTCCCGGAACAGCGTCTGGTAGTCGGCGCTGGCGCCGTAGTGCTCGATGGAGACGATCTCGCCCGCGTCGCCGGTGAACCGGTACCACGGCTGGGCGATCCCGGCCTCCACGCTGACCCTGGCCTTGACCGCGGCCGGCAGCACCGACTCGCGGTAGGCCTCGTCCTGCTCGTCGAACCACTCCACGCACGGCATGGACACCACGCGGGTCGGCACGCCGTCGGCCTCCAGCGCCTCCCGCGCGTCCACGGCGATCTGCAGCTCCGAGCCGGTGCCGATCAGGATGACCTGCGGCTGCCCGGACGAGGCCTCGGCCAGCACGTAGCCACCGCGGGCCACGCCCTCGGCCGAGGTGCCCTCCAGCACCGGGATGTTCTGGCGGGTCAGCGCCAGGCCCTTGGGGCCCTCCGGCCGCTCCAGGATCGCCCGCCAGGCGTGCGCGGTCTCGTTGGCGTCACCGGGGCGGACGAACGCCAGACCCGGGATGGCCCGCAGCGCCGCGAAGTGCTCGATCGGCTGGTGGGTCGGGCCGTCCTCGCCGAGCCCGATCGAGTCGTGGGTCCACACGTAGACCACGCTCGACTTCATCAGCGCGGCCAGCCGCACCGCGGGGCGCATGTAGTCGCTGAAGGTGAGGAACGTGCCGCCGTACGGGCGGGTCGGGCCGTGCAGCGCGATACCGCTGAGGATCGCGCCCATGGCGTGCTCGCGGACCCCGAAGTGCAGGGTGCGGCCGTAGGGGTGGGCGTCCCACATCTTGGTGGCCGCGGAGCGCGGGCCGAACGAGTCGGCGCCCTCCATCGTGGTGTTGTTGGACTCGGCCAGGTCGGCCGAGCCGCCCCACAGCTCGGGCAGCACGTCGGCCAGCGACTTGAGCACCTCGCCGGAGGCCTTGCGGGTCGCCACGCCCTTCGGGTCGACGTCCCAGCTCGGCAGCGCCTTCTCCCAGCCGACCGGCAGGTCGCGGCCGAGCACCCGGTCGAACAGCTCGGCCCGCTCGGACTCCCGCGAGCGCCAGTCCTGGTAGGTCTTCTGCCAGGCCCGGTGCGCCTCGCGGCCGCGGTCGGCGACCTCGCGGGCGTGCCCGAGGACCTCGTCGTCGACCGGGAAGGTCCGCTCCGGGTCGAAGCCGAGGATCTTCTTGACCTCGGCCACCTCGTCCTCGCCCAGCGCCGAGCCGTGCGCCTTGCCGGTGTTCATCTTGTTCGGGGCCGGGAAGCCGATGATCGTGCGCAGCAGGATGAACGAGGGCCGCTCGGTCTCGGCCCGTGCGGCCTCCAGCGCCTCGAGGATGCCGGTGACGTTCTCCCCGCCCTCGACGACCTGCACGTGCCAGCCGTAGGCCTCGTAGCGCTTGGCGGTGTCCTCCGACAGCGCGATGGCGGTGTCGTCCTCGATGGAGATCTGGTTGTCGTCGTAGACCACCGTGAGGTTGCCCAGCTGCTGGTGGCCGGCCAGCGAGGACGCCTCGGAGGTGATGCCCTCCTCGATGTCGCCGTCGGAGGCGATCACGTAGATCTGGTGGTCGAACGGGCTCTCGCCGGGCGCGGCGTCCGGGTCGAACAGGCCCCGCTCGCGCCGGGCGCCGATGGCCATGCCGACGGCCGAGGCGAGGCCCTGCCCCAGCGGCCCGGTGGTGATCTCCACGCCGGGCGTGTGCCGGTGCTCGGGGTGGCCCGGGGTCCGCGAGCCCCAGGTGCGCAGTGCCTTCAGGTCGTCCAGCTCGAGGCCGTACCCGGACAGGTACAGCTGGATGTAGAGGGTGAGGCTCGAGTGACCGGCCGAGAGCACGAAGCGGTCGCGGCCGATCCAGTCCGGATCGGTGGGGTCGTGCCGCATCACCCGCTGGAAGAGCGCGTAGGCCAGCGGTGCGAGGCTCATCGCGGTGCCGGGGTGGCCGTTGCCCACCTTCTGCACGGCGTCGGCGGCGAGCACCCGGACCGTGTCGACCGCGCGCCGGTCGAGGTCGGTCCAGTCGTCCGGGAGGCTCGCACGGGTGAGGGTGTCGATGTCGATGTCGGCCACAGCACGTCCCTTGGTTCGGGTGGGGGGCGCAGGCGGTACGCCTCGA
>JASLAP010000283.1 GCA_030147065.1 Pseudonocardia sp.
CCCCGGCGGCCAGCGGGCGGGTGCGCCGGGCGGGGGCCAGCACGGCCGCCGCGGCCAGCGAGGCGACCGCGGCCTGCGGCCGCCAGGCGACGGCGTCGACGAACGGGAACCGCCCGTCCAGGCCCAACCGGTCGGGCAGGACCACGACCGCCCCGGCCGATGCGGAGGCCAGGGCGGCGGCGGTGCGCGCCACGGTCGAGCGGAACGGGACGGGGCGGCGCCGCGGCATGTGCGGTCCCTCCAGCGGGTCAGTCGGACAGGGCGACCACCGGTTCCAGGATCCGGTCCGGGCCGACCGTACGCCGCTCGCCGATCATGTCGATCTCGACCACCGTCCGGACGTCCGCCGCGGACGCCGCCACCTCCAGCCGGGCCGGTCCCGCGGTGACCACCCGGCTCCCGGCCCGGCCGGTGTAGGAGGTCAGGTCGGCGTGCAGGTCGAAGGTGACCGTGCGGCGCTGCCCGGGCGCCAGCTCCACCCGGGCGAACGCGACCAGCCGGCGCACCGGCAGCGCGACCTCGGCGTGCGCCCGGCCCAGGTAGACCTGGACCACCTCGACGGCCGGCCGGTCGTGCGGGTTGTGCAGGGCCACGGTCAGCCGGCAGCAGCCGTCGGTCGCCCACGTGCCCGCGCCCGCCCGGGCGTCCTCCCAGGTCGCCGGGGTGTAGGACAGGCCGTGCCCGAACGCGAACAGCGGCGTCGGGTCCACCGAGCTCACCCCGGACGGCCCGGCCAGCGACGCCCCGAGCTGCCCGCCGGGCTGCACCGCGCCGGGCCCGGGGAAGCCGACCGGCAGCCGGCCCGACGGGTCGATCCGGCCGGTGAGCACGCCGGCCAGCGCGCCGCCGCCCTCCTCGCCGGGGTAGAACCCGCAGACGATCGCGGCCAGCCGGTCGGCCTGCCGCGACAGGTCGTAGGGCCGCCCGCTGAGCAGCACCAGCACCACCGGGGTGCCGGTACCCAGCAGGGCCTCCAGCAGCTCCTCCTGCCGGCCGGGCAGCCGCAGGTCGACCGCGTCGCAGCCCTCCCCGGAGGTGCCCAGCCCGAACAGCCCGGCCAGGTCGCCCAGGGCGACCACGCACACGTCGGCGTCCCGGGCCCGGTCCACGGCCTCGGCGATCCCGGCGTCCTCGCCCCCGGTCACCGGGCAGCCCTCGGCGAAGTCCGGGCCCGCGACGCCGGCCGCGCGCAGGGCGTCGACCAGGGTGGCGACCTCCAGGCCCAGCGGGACGTCCGGGTGGTGGCGGCCGACGTGCAGGGGGAAGGAGTAACAGCCCATCATCGCGCCGGGCTCGGCGGCGCGCGGTCCGACGACGGCCACCCGCGCTCCCGGGGCCAGCGGCAGCGTGCCGTCGTTGGCCAGCAGCACCACCGAGCGCTCGGCCAGCTCCCGGGCCGCGGCCCGGGCCGCGGGCGGGTCCAGGTCGAACGGACCGGGCGGTTCGGGGTCCCAGTCCGGGTCGAGCAGCCCCAGCGCGATCTTCTGCTCCAGCACCCGGACCACCGAGCGGTCGACCACCGCCTCGTCCAGGTCGCCGCGCTCGACCGCCTCCCGCGCCGGCGTCCCGTAGCAGTCGACGGTGGGCAGTTCGACGTCGATGCCGGCCCGCAGGGCGAGCGCGGCGGCGTGCCCGCTGTCGGCGGCGACGGCGTGCAGGCGCTGCAGGAAGGCGACCGAGAAGTAGTCGGCGACCACCGTGCCGGTGAACCCGAGCCGGTCCCGCAGCAGCTCGGTGAGCAGGTGCTCGTCCGCGGCGACGGGCAGGCCGTCCAGGTCGCTGTAGGCGTTCATCACCGACCGGGCGCCGGCCCGCAGGGCCATCTCGAACGGCGGCAGCAGCACGTCGGCCACCTCGCGCGGGCCGATCGAGACCGGGGCCAGGTTGCGCCCGCCGCGGCCGGCCGAGTAGCCCAGGAAGTGCTTGAGCGTGGCCACCACCCCGGCCGACTCCAGCCCGCGGACGTAGGCCGAGCCGATCGTGCCGACCAGGAACGGGTCCTCGCCGATGGTCTCCTCCACCCGGCCCCAGCGCAGGTCGCGGACCACGTCCAGGACCGGGGCCAGGCCCTGGTGCACGCCCAGCCCGCGCATGGCCGCGCCGATCCGCGCGCCGACCCGCTCGACCAGGGCCGGGTCGAAGCCGGCCCCCCAGCACAGCGGCGACGGGAAGATCGTGGCCTGCCAGGCGGCCAGCCCGGTCAGGCACTCCTCGTGCACCACCGCCGGGATGCCGAACCGGTTGGCCGCGACGATCCGGCGCTGGGTGGCGGCCACCGCGGCCGCGCCGGCCCGCGGGTCCACCGGGGCGGTGCCGAACGGGCGGGTGAGCTGGCCGATGCCCAGCGGCATCAGCGCGTCCAGGTCGACCGCGTCGGCGGTCAGGTCGTGCTGGTGCGGGGCCACCTCGCCGGAGTCGTGCGCGCCGACCCAGATGCCCGAGAGCTGGGCCAGCTTCTCGGCCGGGGTCATCTCGGCGACCAGCGCGGCGGCCCGCTCGGCGGGGCTGCGCGCGGGCTCGCGCCAGGGCGCGAGCTGCGGCTCGGCCGTCGACTCGGCCGTCACCGCCCGCTCCGCTCGGCCGGGGCGGCGCAGGTCCCGCGGACCACCAGCCGGGTGGGCAACCGCACCCGGGGGGTCTCCGGTTCGACGCCGCCCAGGATCTGCAGCAGCAGTTCGACGGCCCGCTGCCCCATCAGCTGGATGGGCTGCTCGACGGTGGTCAGCATGGGCTGGATCAGGGCGCTCTCCGGGACGTTGTCGAAGCCGACCACGGACAGGTCGGTGGGGATGGTGAAGCCGAGGGTCAGCGCGACGTCCATGGTCGCGATGGCCGAGATGTCGTTCGCGGCGAAGATCGCCGTCGGGGGGTCGGGCAGCCGCAGCAGCCCGTGCGCGGCGTTCGCCGAGAGCGCCTCGGCGTAGCCGCCGGCCACCACCAGCCGGGGGTCGACCGGGACACCGGCGGCCTCCATCGCGGCGCGGAACCCGGCCTCGCGCAGCCGGGCGGACTCCAGGTCCGCGCGCCCGCCGATGAAGGCGATCCGGCGGTGGCCGAGCCCGAGCAGGTGCTCGGTGGCCAGCTCGGCGCCGCGGCGGTTGTCGGAGTCGACGGTGGGCACGTCCTCGCCGCCGGTGTGCGGGTCGACCGCGACGACCGGGGCGCCGTAGGACGGCGCCAGCACCGTCGGGGTGACGATCACGGCGCCGTCGATCAGGGTGCCCGACAGCCGCGACAGGTACCGGCTCTCCCAGCCCTTGGCGTGCGCGACCTCGCCCCCCGCCGAGTAGACCACCAGGTCGTAGCCGGTGCCGCGGACCGCCTTCGCCGCGCCCTTGAGCAGCTCGGCGCTGTAGGGCTCGATGTCGGACACCAGGATGCCGATCACGTTGGTGCGGTGGTTGCGCAGGCTGCGGGCCACCAGGCTGGACTCGTACCCCAGCTCGGCGATCACCTGCCGGACCCGCTCGATGGTGCTGGCCGAGACCCCGTAGCGGTCGTTGATGACCTTGGACACGGTGGCGACCGAGACGCCGGCGAGGGCGGCGACGTCTCTGATCGTGGCCCGACTGGTAGTCACGCGGCAGGACGCTAGCAGTCCGAAAACGTTATCGACAACGATTGACACGGGTGCTCTGCGGCACCACCATTCCGGGTCACCGACGCCGCCATCAGGCCTGCCTGCGACGCCAGACCGAGAGGACCCCGTCATGCAACGAAGGACGCGAGCGGCCGCGATCGTGACCGCCGCCCTGCTCTCCGCCACCGCCTGCGCCGGCGGGGGCTCCGCCGGCTCGGGCGGCGGCGGGGACGGCGCGGACGGTGGTCCGGTCGTGCTGACCTGGTGGCACAACGCCACCCAGGAACCCCTGCGCGGCTACTTCGAGGGCGCCGCCGAGCGCTTCACCGCCGCCAACCCGGACGTCACGTTCCAGATCGAGGCGGTGCAGAACGAGCAGATCGACACCAAGATCCGGGTCGGACTGCAGTCGAACAACCCGCCGGACATCTTCCAGCAGTGGGGTGGCGGTGACCTGGCCACCCAGGTCCAGTCGGGCAAGGTCGCCGACATCACCGACGCCACCACGGACATCGTCGAGGAGATGGGCGCCACCGCGGACTCCTGGAAGGTCGAGGACCGCCAGTACGGGCTGCCCTACAGCGTCGGCGTGGTCGGGTTCTGGTACCGCACCGACCTGTTCGCCCAGGCCGGCATCACCACCCCGCCGACCACCATGGACGAGCTCTACACCGCGATCGACCAGCTCAAGGCCGCCGGGATCACCCCGATCACGGTCGGTGGCCAGGACAAGTGGCCCGACGCCTTCTACTGGGCCTACTTCGCCACGCGCAACTGCTCGCAGGAGACCCTCGAGGGGGTCACCAACGACATGGACATGACCGACCCGTGCTTCATCAAGGCCGGTGAGGACGTGCAGCGGCTGCTCGCGGCCGAGCCGTTCCAGCCCGGCTTCCTGGGCACCCCCGCCCAGGAGGGCGCGGCGAGCTCGGCGGCCCTGCTGGCCACCGGGCAGGCGGCGATGGAGCTGCAGGGCCACTGGAACGGCGGCGTGGTCACCGCCCTGACCGCCGACGGGCAGCCGCTGGGCGACAAGCTCGGCTGGTTCCCGTTCCCGACGGTCAGCGGCGGCAACGGCGTGGAGGGTGCCACCGTCGGTGGCGGCGACGGCTTCTCGTGCTCCGCCGAGGCCCCGCCGGCCTGCGTCGAGTTCCTGAAGTTCCTGGTGTCCGAGGAGGAGCAGGCGACCTTCGGGGCCACCAACACCGGCCTGCCGGTCACCCCCGGCTCGGAGTCCTCGATCACCGACCCCACCGTGCAGGGCGTGCTGGAGGCCCGCAGCGCCACCCCGTACAACCAGCTGTACTTCGACAAGGCCCTGCCGACCGAGGTCGGCGAGGCGCTCAACGACGAGATCGCGAACCTGTTCGCCGGCTCCTCGTCGCCCCAGGCGATCGTCGACGTGGTGGCCGAGGCCGCCGGGAACCGGTAGGTCCTGCGGTGACGACCACCAGCCCGCGGCAGGCACCGGTCGTCCGGTCCGCCGCGCCCCGGCCCACCGGCCGGGGCGCGGCGGGGCGCCGGTACGGCCTGCGGCGGCGGCTCGAGATCGGGGTCCTGATCGGCCCGGCGCTGCTGCTCTACGCCGGGTTCGTGATCGTCCCGATGCTGATGGCCCTGTACTACAGCATGTTCGACTGGAACGGCC
This sequence comes from Pseudonocardia sp., assembly GCA_030147065.1. Lineage (GTDB taxonomy): Bacteria > Actinomycetota > Actinomycetes > Mycobacteriales > Pseudonocardiaceae > Pseudonocardia. Next base: position 5,229 of record JASLAP010000283.1, read on the forward strand.
TGGAACCGCTGGACGACTTCGTCGGGGTCGAGAACTACCTGCGGGCCGCCGGCGACCCGGTGTTCCAGCGGGCGGTCGGGAACAACCTG
>JASLAP010000310.1 GCA_030147065.1 Pseudonocardia sp.
CCGCCGGACCGGGCCCCACGGCTTCGCCACCGCCAGCACGGTGGCCACCACCAGCGCGGTGATCGACACCCCCGGCGGGAACGCCAACGTGCCCAGCCCGGCCGCCGGGTCCGCCCCGCCCTCGGCGCCGCGGGCGCCGGCGCGCTCGAGGCCGCCGCGCAGCAGGGCGACCACCAGCCCGAGGAGCACCAGGTTGAGGGCCAGCTTGACCGCGACCCACCAGTGGCGGACCAGCCCGTAGCGGGTGCCCAGGCCCAGGACGACACCGCTGGCCAGGCTCAGCAGCCCGGCCCCGAGCAGCGGCCAGAACAGCAGCGGCAGCACCCGCAGGCAGGCCGCGGCGGTGCCCGCGTCGCCGAGCAGCGCACCGAGCACCAGCACCCCGAGCACCACGTCGATGCCGAGCCAGCTGCCGGCCCCGACCAGGTGCACCACCAGCACGACCCGTCGGGCCCGCCGACCCAGCCGCCACCGGTCACGGCCCCGCCCGCCCTCGTCCCGCACCGTCCCGGAAGCCCTCGCAGGTGTCATGGCGCCCTCCCCGTCCGGCACGGTCCGCGCCGGGCATCGCCATCGTCCGGGCGACCGCGAGGGCTGTCGTCCGCCCTGGGGCGACGGTCGGACTGCTTCCCGGGGAGCAGGGCGGGCCTGCCCGGTCGCCCGGCGGCGCTGGGGTCAGCCGGGCTCGGGGTCGCCGTCCTCGCCGAACCACCGCGCCAGCCGCCCGCGCCTGCTGACCGCGCGCAACCGCCGCTCGGTGCCCTCCCGGGTCCGGGTCGTCGTGACCACGAGCAGCTCGTCCCCGGTGCGCAGCCGGGTCACCGGCTGGGGTACCAGCGCCCGGCCGTCCCGGATGATCAGGCTGACCACGGTCGGGGTGGGCAGCCGCAGCTCGAACAGGGCGACCCCGCGCAGCCGGGACCCGGCCGGCACGGCCAGGGTCAGCAGGACCGCGTCGATCGGGTCGAGCGGGGCCGCCTCGACCTGCAGCTCGCGCGCGGGGTCCGCGGCGACCAGCCGCAACCGCCGCGCGACCAGGGGCAGCGTCGGCCCCTGCAGCAGGGTGAACGCCACCACCGAGACGAACACGATGTCCAGGATCCGTTCGCTGCCCGGCACCCCGGCGACGATCGGGTAGGTGGCCAGCACGATGGGGACCGCGCCGCGCAGCCCGGCCCACGAGACGAAGGCCTGCTGGGGCCACGGGACCCGGAAGGGCAGCAGGCACACCAGCACCGACAGCGGCCGGGCGAGCAGCAGCAGGACCGCGCCCACGATCAGCGCCGGCAGCACCTGCTCACCCAGCTCGTCCGGCGTGATCAGCAGCCCGAGCAGCACGAACAGCCCGATCTGGGCCAGCCAGCCCAGACCCTCGGCGAAGGACTTGCTGGCGGCGCGGTGCGGCAGACCGGCGTTGCCGAGCAGGATGCCGGCCAGGTACGCCGCGATGAACCCGCTGGCCTGGGCGGCACCGGCGGCGGCGAACGCGACGATGCCGGTGCCGAAGGTGGCCAGCGGGTAGAGCCCGGAGGCCGGCAACGCGATCCGGCGCAGCGCGGCCACGCCGAGCCGGCCCAGCACGATCCCGATCACGGCGCCGCCCGCGAGCTGGTAGACCAGGTTCGCCGCGACGCCCAGCACACTGGTCTCGGCCAGCGGCGTGGTCGCGAACAGCAGCACCAGGATGACGGTCGGGGCGTCGTTGAACCCCGACTCCGCCTCCAACAGGCCCGCCGTGCGCCGGGAGACGGGCAGGTCGCGCAGCACCGCGAAGACCGCGGCGGCATCGGTGGAGGACACGATCGCCCCGAGCAGCAGGGCCAGCTGCCAGTCCATGCCCAGCAGCAGGTGCGCCGCCGCCGCGCTCACCAGCACGCTCACCCCGACCCCGACCGTGGCCAGCACGCCGGCCGGGACCAGCACGGGGCGCACGTCGGACCAGGCGGTGGTGATCCCGCCCTCGACCAGGATGACCGCCAGGGCGGCGGTGCCCAGGTTCTGGGCCAGCTGCGCGTCGTCGAACGCCAGACCGAGCCCGTTCTCGCCGATCAGCATCCCGAGCGCCAGGAACAGCAGCAGGCTCGGCAGCCCGAGCCGGGTGGCCGCGCGGGCGGCTCCGATGCTGGCCAGCACGACCAGACCGGCGGCCAGCAGGACCACGTACAGCTCGGCGAGCGTCATCGGCCGACAGCGCGGCCGGGCAGCCGCGCACTCCACCCAGCCAGCACGATCTCCCGCTCCCGCTCCCGCCGCCGCGACCGCTGCGAGCCTGCCCGATCCGGCGCCGGCCGCTCATCGGGCCCAGCACCCAACTCCGGAACGGGCCGCTACCCGCCGTGGGCGAGCGCCACGAACGCGCTCACCGCCGCGAAGTCGCTGACCGCGTCGGCGCTGATCACCTCGGCCGGCGCGCTGCCCCGCAGGATCCGTTTGATCGGCGTCTCCAGCTTCTTGCCGGTCAGGGTACGGGGCACGGCGGGCACCACCGTGATCGCGTCGGGCACGTGCCGCGGGGACAGGTCGCGGCGCAGCGCGGCGCTGATCCGCCCGCGCAGGGCGTCGTCGAGCTCGGCGCCCGCGCGCAGCGCCACGAACAGCAGCAGCCGGCCGGGCCCGCCGCCGTCGTCCTCCAGGTGCACCACCAGGCTGTCGGCCACCTCGGGCAGGTCCTCGACCACGGCGTAGAACTCCGCGGTGCCCAGCCGGACCCCGCCGCGGTTGAGCGTCGCGTCGGACCGTCCGGAGATGACGAAGCTGCGCCGCTCGGACATGGTCACCCAGTCGCCGTGCCGCCAGATCCCGGGGTAGACCTCGAAGTACGACGCCCGGTAGCGCTCGTCGCCGGGGTCGTTCCAGAACCGCACCGGCATCGACGGCATCGGCCGGCGGATCACCAGCTCGCCCAGCTCGCCGACCACTTCGTTCCCGGCCGGGTCGAACGCGGTGACGTCGACGCCCAGGCACGGCCCGGACAACTCGCCGCGGTAGACCGGCAGCCACGGGTTGCCGGAGACGAACCCGGAGCACACGTCGGTGCCCCCGCTCATCGAGTTCAACAGCAGCCGCGGGCCGAACCGCTCGGCGACCCAGTCGAAACCCTCGCCGGGCAGCGGGGCGCCGGTGATGCCCAGCGTCCGCAGCGCCGACAGGTCCAGCTCGGCGGTCGGGTCGACGCCGGCCTTGCGGCAGGCCATCAGGTAGCCGGGGCTGGTGCCGAGCAGGGTGGCGCCGGTCTCGGCGGCGATCCGCCACTGCGCCAGCAGGTCCGGGTGCAGCGGGTTGCCGTCGACCAGCACGATCGCGGCCCGCTGCGCCAACCCCGAGACCAGGATGTTCCACATCGTCCAGGCGGTGGTGGTGAACCACAGGAAGACGTCGCCCGGGCGCAGGTCCAGCTGGCAGGCGGTGCTCTTGAGGTGCTCGAGCAGGATGCCGCCGTGGCCGTGCACGATCGCTTTGGGCAGTCCGGTGGTGCCCGAGGAGAACAGCACGTAGAGCGGGTGGTCGAAGGGTACCGGCGCGAACTGCGCCGGCTCGTGCACGGCCAGCAGGTCCGCCCAGCCCAGCGCGTCCGGGACGGCGGTCGGGCCGTAGGGCACGTCGACGACGTGGCGCAGGGTCGGCAGCCCGGCCCGGATCGCGGCCACGTCGGCGGACTTGTCCACCTGCTTGGCGCCGTAGGTGTAGCCGCTGACCGCGAGCAGCACGGTGGGCTCGATCTGGGCGAACCGGTCGACCACGCTGCGCGCGCCGAACTCCGGCGCGCAGGAGGCCCAGACCGCGCCGAGGGAGGCGCAGGCCAGGAAGGCCACCACCGCCTCCGGGATGTTGGGCAGGTAACCGACGACCCGGTCGCCCTCCCCCACGCCCAGCGCGCGCAGCCCGGTCCGGGCCCGGGCCACCCGGTCGGCCAGCTCGCCGAAGGTGAGCTGCTGCGGCCCGCGGGTCTGCGAGCGGGCGATCACCGCGACCCGGTCGGCGTCCTCGGGCCGGTCGAGCAGGTGCTCGGCGTAGTTCAGCCGGGCGCCGGGGAACCACTGCGCACCGGGCATGTCCGTGGAGCCGACCACGGTGTCGTAGGTGCCGCGGACGCCGTAGTGGTCCCACACCGCGGCCCAGAACCCCTCCAGGTCGGTGACCGACCAGCGCCACAGGGACTCGTAGTCGGGGAAGTCCAGGCCGCGCTCGGTGGCGAGCCAGCGCACGAAGGTCCCGATCGCGGTGGTGTCCAGGACGTCGTCGTCGGGCCGGCGCAGGACCTCGGTCACGGCTCCCCTTCCCGCCCGCCCGCCGACGGGCAGGGACGATCACACAGACGATCACACCGTAGGTCGGGACCGGGCCCGGCGGAACAGTCCGCGGGCCCGACCGGGTCACAGCGACCCGGGGCCCGGACAATCGGGCGGTGCTCCCCTCCGACGCGTCGGCCCGGCCGCCGGGCGCCCGGCACCGCCGGCTCGACCCTCCCCCGCCCGTCCGCCCCGGTGGACCGCCCCCCACCCACGGCCACGGGCACGGCCACGGACCCGCCGCCCCCGCCGGGCGCCGGGTGCGGGTCCTGCTGGCCGCGCTGCTGGTGCCGTTCGCCCTGGCCACCGTGGTCGGGCTGGTGCTGCTGCACCCGTTCGACCGGACCCCGGTCGACGAGGCCAACTCCGGCCCGCGCGTCGACGGCCACATCACCGCC
>JASLAP010000336.1 GCA_030147065.1 Pseudonocardia sp.
TCCTGCAGCTCCGCGGTCGTCATGCCGTCCTCCCCGCCAGGCCGCCGGGCCGGGCCAACAGCACCAGTGCCAGCAGCAGCACCACCGACAGGTCGCCGACCCCGGCGGCGGCGTAGTAGTTGGCCAGCTGCTGGACCAGCCCGACCACGACCGCGGCCACCGCCGAGCCGGTCAGCGAGCCCAGCCCGCCGATCACCACGACGATGAACGCGAAGATCAGCAGCGAGGTGCCCTGGCCGGGCGAGACGCTGCCCAGGTACACCGACCCGAGCACCCCGCCCAGCGCGGCCACGGCCCCGCCGACGGCGAACACGACGGTGAACGTGCGCCGCACCTCGACGCCCAGCGCCTCGACCATCGCCCGGTTCTCCACGCCGGCCCGGATGATCAGGCCGAGGCGGGTGAACCGGAGCATCGCCAGCAGCCCGAGCAGCACCACGACGGCCGCAGCGATCAGCACGAACCGGTCGTTCGGGATGGCCGCGCCGGCGATCGTGGTGACCCCCGAGGCCAGCTCCGGGCGCGGGAACGGCAGCGCGTCGGCACCCCAGATCCCGCGCAGCAGCGCCACCCCGACCAGCCCGAGCCCCACGGTGACCAGCACCTGCTCGATGTGGCGCCGGTACAGCGGCCGGATCACCGCCAGCTCGACGACGGCGCCGATCACCGCGCCGACCAGCACGCCGAACGCGGTGGCCAGGACGAAGCCCCAGCCGTCGCCGCCGGCCCCGGGCAGGCCGCCGGACGCGGCCCACCACGCCGCGTACGCCCCCGCGGCCAGGAACGCGCCGTGGGCGAAGTTCAGCACGCCCATCAGCCCGTAGATCAGGCTCAGCCCGGAGGCGACCAGGAAGTACAGCGCGCCGAGCCCCAGCCCGGTCGCCAGCAGCAGCAGGAACGTGCTCACGAGCGCGCCTCCGCGATCGACCCGACGCCGAGCAGCGCGCGGGTGCGGTCGGCGTCGGCGAGCAGGTCGGCGGCCGGGCCGGCGTGCACCACCCGGCCCGCGTCGAGCACGACGGCGTCGGCCGCCAGCCGGCGCACCAACGGCAGGTTCTGCTCGACCAGCAGCACCGGGGTCACCTGCGCCACCCGCTCCAGCACCACCGCCACCTCGGTGACCAGCCGCGGGGCCAGCCCCTTGGTCGGCTCGTCGACCAGCAGCAGCCGGTGCGGGGCGAGCAGCGCCCGGCCCAGCGCGACCATCTGCTGCTGGCCGCCGGACAGCGTGCCGGCCCGCTGCCGGTGCCGCTCGCGCAGCTCCGGGAACAGCTCGTCGACCAGCGCGTCCCGCTCCGGGGTCGGGTCCGGGCAGGCCAGCCGCAGGTTCTCGGCGACGGTCAGCGAGCCGAAGACCTCGCGGTCCTCGGGCACGTAGCCGATCCCCCGGCGGACCACCCACGGCGTGCGCCCGGAGCCGATCTCGGCCCCGTCGAACCGGATCGAGCCGGTGCGCGGGACCAGCCCGAGCACCGCGCGCAGCGTGGTCGTCTTGCCGACCCCGTTGCGGCCGAGCAGCGCGGTCACCCCGGTCGCGGCGACGGACAGCGAGACGCCCTGCAGGACGTGCGAGCCGCCGAGGCGGACGTGCACGTCGTCGAGTTCCAGCAGCGGCGTCGCCGCAGCGGATGTCACAGCTCCTCCCCCAGGTAGGCCGACTGCACCGCCGGGTCGGCGGTCACCTCGGCCGGCGAGCCGACCGCCAGCAGCCGCCCGTGGTGCAGCACCGCGACCCGGTCGGCCAGGTCGAGCACCACGTCCATGTGGTGCTCGACCATGCCCACCGCGACGCCGTCGGCGCGCAGCCCGCCGATCAGCTCGCCCAGCGGCCCGACGTCCTCCACCGACACCCCGGCCATCGGCTCGTCGAGCAGCAGTACCGACGGCCGCCGGGCCAGCGCGAGCGCGATCTCCAGCTTGCGCTTGTCGCCGTGGGACAGCTCGCCGGCCGTGACGTCGGCGCGGTGGCCCATCCGGACCCGCTCCAGCAGCGCGTCGGCCACCGCCCGCTCCTCGCGCCCGCCCGCGCCGCGCAGCACCGACAGCGGCGCCCGGCCCCGGCTCTGCACGGCCAGCCGGACGTTCTCCCGGGCCGGCAGGCCGCCGAACAGGCTGGAGGTCTGGAAGGTGCGGCCCAGGCCGAGCCGGGCCCGGCGCGCGGCCGGGGCCCGGCTGACGTCGCGCCCGCCCAGCTCGACCCGGCCGCGGGTGGGCCGGCGCGTGCCCGACAGCAGGTTGAGCAGCGAGGACTTGCCCGCGCCGTTCGGCCCGATCACCGCCAGCAGCTCGCCGGGCCGCAGGTCAAGGGTGACTGCGTCGAGGATCACCGCGCCGCCCACGGCCCAGCTCAGGTCGTGGGCGGCGAGCACCGGTGCGGTCCTCACGGCGCCGGCGGGGCGACCTGGTCGGGCGCGAGCACGTCGACCCGCTCGGGCACGTAGCCGTCGCCCTGCTGGACCAGCCGCGCGGTGAACATCGGCTGCAGCACCGCGTGGTCGTCGGGACGGATGGTCATCTCGCCCTTGGGCCCGGTGAAGCTCCAGCCCTCCAGCGCGGTCACCATGGCGTCGACGTCGTCGCCACCCTCCTGCAGCGCGTGCACGATCATCTGCGCGGCCACGAAGCCGTCGTTGGTGAACAGGTCGACCTCCATGCCCTGCTCGCGCAGCCCGCTCTCCAGCGCCCGGTAGGCCTCGTTGTCCGCCGCGCCCGGGAAGAAGTGCGACAGGAACTCGATCCGGTCGGCGACCGGCCCGAACACCGGGTAGGTGGGGGCGATGTCCAGGCCGGTGACCACGGTGGTGCGGTCGAAGACGCCCTGCTGCTCCAGCGACTGCCACATCTGCGTGGCGTTCGCCCCGGCCCAGGCCACGAACAGCAGGTCGGGGGCGGCGTCGGCGGCCTGTCGGGCGAACGGGGTGAGGTCGGTGGCCCCGGCCGGGACCAGCACCGGGGTGACGGTGGCCCCGGCGGCGCCGAGCACGTCGGTCACCGCCTTGGCGTTGGCCTGCCCGAACGCGCTGTCCTGGGCGAACACCAGCACCGAGCGCCCGGCCGGCTCGCCGATGATCGACCCGGCGGTCTGCACGTCCTGGTAGGTCTGGCGACCCGAGCGGAAGGTGTAGCCGTTGGCGCCGGTGATGGCGTCGGTGGCCGCCGGGCCGGACACGAACAGCACCTTGTTCTGCTCGGCCAGCGGGGCCACCTGCAACGCCACCCCGGACGCGGTGGACCCGGCGATCACCTGCACGCCCTGGCCGATCAGGTCGGTGGCCGCGGCGACGGCCTTGGCCGGGTCGCCCGCGTCGTCCGACTCGGTGACCTCGACCGGCCGGCCGGCCACCTCCCCGGAGCCGTCGGTGGCGTAGTCGAGCCCGGCCCGGAACCCGGCCATGTACTGGGCGCCGTAGCTGGCCAGCGGCCCCGTCGTGGAGTGCACGATGCCGACCCGGAACGGCCCGCCGCCGGCGTCCTCCCCGCCGGAGGAACCGCCGCCGGGTGAGCCGGGGGCGCCGCAGGCGACGAGCAGCAGTGCGGCGAGCAGCAACACCGCCGCGCGGGCGGGTCGGATCAGCATGGTCTCCTCCTCGAGACGTGGTGTGGGCCGCGACCCTAGGGATCGCCCGGACCGGGCGGACAGGGTCGGCGACCCACATCTGTCCGGCCAACTGTGTGGTCCACGCACACCCACACCCGGGGGCGACCGGCCTACCGTCGTCCCCCATGACGACCCTTGACGGCCGGACGGCCCTGGTCACCGGCGCGGCGTCCGGGATCGGCGCGGCGATCACCCGCAGGCTGGTCGCCGACGGCGCGAAGGTGCTCGCCGTCGACCGCGACGAGGCCGGGCTGGGTGCCCTGGCCGACGCGACGCCCGGGGTGCAGGCGCTGGCCTGCGACCTGGCCGACCTCACCGCCGTCGACCGGCTGCCGGCCGAGGTCGATGTGCTGGTGAACAACGCCGGCCTGCAGCACGTCGCGGCGATCCCGGAGTTCGACCCGGAGCGCTTCTCGCTGATCCTGCGGGTGATGCTGGAGGCGCCGTTCCGGCTGGCCCGGCGGGTGCTGCCGCACATGTACGGGCGCGGCTGGGGCCGGGTCGTGAACGTCTCCAGCGCGCACGGGCTGCGGGCCAGCCCGTTCAAGGCCGCCTACGTCAGCGCCAAGCACGGCCTGGAGGGGCTGTCCAAGGTGGTCGCGCTGGAGGGCGCCGAGCACGGAGTCACCAGCAACTGCCTGAACCCGGGCTACGTGCGCACCCCGCTGGTGGAGGCCCAGATCGCCGACCAGGCCCGCACCCGCGCCATCCCCCCGGACGAGGTGGTCGAGCGGGTGATGCTGGCGCCGGCCGCGGTGAAGCGGCTGGTGGAGCCGGACGAGGTGGCCGAACTGGCCGCACTGCTCTACGGCCCGGCCTCGGCGTCGATCACCGGCACGTCGCTGTCGATCGACGGCGGCTGGACCGCCCGCTGACCCGCACCCCCGTCCCGACCTCGGCGAGGAGACCCGGATGACGACCGAACAGCCGCCACGATCGAGCATCGTGAAGGTGGTGGCGTCGAGCATGGTCGGCACCACCGTGGAGTGGTACGACTTCTTCCTCTACGGCGTGGCCGCCGCCGCGGTGTTCCCCGCCGTGTTCTTCCCCAGCGACGACCCGACGGTCGGCACGCTGCTCGCGCTGGGCACGTTCGCGATCGGCTTCGTCGCCCGCCCGGTCGGCGGCCTGGTGTTCGGCCACTACGGCGACCGGATCGGCCGGAAGAAGCTGCTGGTCCTGAGCCTGCTGATGATGGGGATCGCGACCTTCGCGATCGGCCTGCTGCCCGGCTACGCCACCATCGGCGTCGCCGCCCCGCTGCTGCTGGTGCTGCTGCGGCTCGTCCAGGGCTTCGCGCTGGGCGGCGAGTGGGGCGGCGCGGTGCTGCTGGTCTCCGAGCACGGCGACCCGGCCCGGCGCGGCTACTGGGCGAGCTGGCCGCAGGCCGGCGTCCCGGTGGGCCAGCTGCTGGCCAACGGCCTGCTCGCGCTGCTGGCGGTGCTCCAGCCCGAGGAGGCGTTCCTGTCCTGGGGCTGGCGGATCCCGTTCCTGCTCTCGGCGGTGCTGGTGCTGGTCGGGCTGTACATCCGGCTCGCCGTCGAGGAGTCGCCGGTGTTCCGCGCCGCCCAGCAGAAGGCCGAGGCCAAGGCGGCGGCGGGCGAGAAGGAGAGCATGCCGATCGTGCAGGTGCTGAAGCAGTACCCGCGCGAGGTGCTGACCGCGATGGGCGCCCGGTTCGCCGAGAACGTCTCGTACTACATCTTCACCATCGTCGTGGTGACCTACGTGAACACCCGGTTCGACCTGCCCAGCTCGTTCGTGCTGAACGCGGTGCTGATCGGGGCGGCGGTGCACTTCGTGTCCATCCCGCTGTGGGGCGCGCTGTCGGACCGGCTCGGGCGGCGCCCGGTCTACCTGCTCGG
>JASLAP010000320.1 GCA_030147065.1 Pseudonocardia sp.
CCCACGCTCTCGCTGCGCGGCATCGACACCGCCGCGGACTACCGGCTCGTCGAGGACGACCCGCGCTACTACCTGGACTACACCGGCACGGGCAACTCGCTGAACGTGCGCAACCCGCACGTTCAGCGAGTTGCCGGTGCCGGTGTAGTCCATGTAGTAACGCGGGTCGTCCTCGACCAGGCGGTAGTACGCCGCGTTGTCGATGCCGCGCAACGACAGCGTCGGGCCCATGTGGTTGCCCTCGGCCGTGTGGTTGTAGACGACGTCGAGGATCACCTCGATGCCCGCGTCGTGCAGGTCGCGGACCATCGCCTTGAACTCCTGCACCTGGTTGCCCGGGGGCAGCCCGGTGCTCCGCGTGGCGTAGGCGTGGTGCGGGGCCAGGTAGGCGATGGTGTTGTAGCCCCAGTAGTTGGACAGCCCCTTCTCCTGCAGGTGGTGGTCGTTGAGGAACTCGTGCACCGGCATGAGCTCGACCGCGGTCACCCCCAGGCCCTTGAGGTGCTCGATCATCACCGGGTGGGCCAGTCCGGTGTAGGTGCCGCGCAGCTCCGGCGGGATGTCCGGGTGGGCGATGGTCAGCCCGCGCACGTGCGCCTCGTAGATGACCGTCTCGTGGTACGGGATGCGCGGGGCCCGGTCGGTCCCCCAGTCGAAGAACGGGTTGACCACCACCGACTTGGGCACGAACGCCGCCGAGTCGGCGTCGCTGCGGCCGTCCGGGTCGCCGAACGGGTAGCCGAACACCGCCTCGTTCCAGCGCACCGGGCCGTCCAGGGCCTTGGCGTAGGGGTCGACGAGCAGCTTGGCCGGGTTGCAGCGCCGCCCGGTCGCCGGGTCGTAGGAGCCGTGCACCCGGTAGCCGTAGCGCTGACCCGGCTGGACGGTCGGCATGTAGCCGTGCCAGACGAACCCGTCGACCTCGTGCAGCTCGACCCGGGTCTCCTTGCCGCGCGGGCTGAACAGGCAGAGCTCGACCTTGTCGGCGGCCTCGGAGAACAGCGCGAAGTTGGTCCCGGAGCCGTCGTACGTGGCACCGAGGGGGTAGGCGTGGCCCGGCCACGGCCGCATGGGCTGCTCCTCCGACATCTCACCGAACAGGTTGGCGAACGAGTGCCCGTCCGAGCACCGCAAGAGGTTACCGGTGCGGCGGAACCGACGGCGCCACGTGGCGCCGGCGCTCATGCCAGATGTGCCGGGAAGCCGCCGGTGGCCACCGGGCCCCACCGGGTCGGGGTGATCCGGATCAGCGCCTTGCCCTGGGCGGTCATCGCCGAGCGGTACTCGGCCCAGTCCGGGTGCTCGCCGGAGATGGACCGGTAGTAGTCGACCAGCGGCTCCAGCGCCTCGGGCAGCCGCAGCAGCTCGGCGTCCCCGTCGACCTGCACCCACGGGCCGTTCCAGTCGTCGGACAGCACCAGCACCGACGCGGTCCCGTGCCGCCCGACGTTGACCGCCTTGGCCCGCTCCGGGTAGGTCGCGACGACGATCCGGCCCTCCGCGTCGACCCCGGCGGACACCGGCGAGCCCTGCCAGGTCCCGTCGATGCGCTGGGTGAGCAGGATCATGCGGTGCCGGGGGCGGATGAAGTCGAGCATGCCGTCGCGGTCGACGTCGGTGTTCGTGGCGATGGTCCGAGGCATGATCGGGACGATAGTCTCGGTCCCCGTGACCGACCTTGCGCGCCGATCGGACGGGGTCGTCCGGTGAGCACCCTCTTCACGAAGATCATCGACGGCGACCTGCCGGGCCGGTTCGTCTGGTCCGACGAGCACGCCGTCGGCTTCCTGTCGATCAACCCGCTGGGCCCGGGGCACACCCTGGTGGTGCCGCGGGCCGAGGTCGACCACTGGGTCGACGCCGACCCCGGGCTGGTGGCGCACCTCTCGGTGGTCGCCCAGGCGATCGGTGCCGCGGTCGCACGGGTGTGGCAGCCACCGCGGGTCGGGCTGATCGTGGCCGGGTTCGAGGTGCCGCATCTGCACCTGCACGTGTTCCCGGCCTGGGACATGGGCGCGTTCGACTTCTCCGCGGCCGCCGCCTCGGTCGACCCGGCCGAGCAGGACGGGCACCGCGACACCCTGCGGGCGGCGCTGCGCGAGGCCGGGCACGGCCCGAACGTCCCGGACTGACGTGCAGCTCGTCCTGGTCCGCCACGCCCTGCCCGAGCGGGTCGACGCCCCGGCCGATGGTGCGACCACCCGCGCCGACCCCGGGCTGACCCCGCTGGGCCACGCCCAGGCGGCCCGGCTGGTGGACGTCCTCGGTGCCGGCGCGGACGCGCTCTACAGCAGCCCGATGGCCCGGGCCCGGGCCACCGCGGCCCCGCTGGCACGGGCGACGGGGCAGCCGGCGACCGTGCTCGACGACCTGCGCGAGTACGACGCCGACGCCGCCCACTACGTCCCGGTGCACGAGATGGCCCGGCACGACCCGGCGGCCTGGCAGCGGATGCTGGCCGGCCACCTGCCCCCGCACGTGGACACCGCGGCCTTCGGCGACCGGGTCGCCGCGGCCGTCGAGGAGGTCGTGGCGGCGCACCCCGGCCGGGAGACGGCGGTCCTGGTCGCGCACGCCGGGGTGATCAACGTCTGGCTGGCCCGGCTGCTCGGGCTGGACCGCCCGCTGGTGTTCCCGCTCGACTACACCGGCATCACCCGGGTGCTGGCCGGGCGCGACGGCCGCCGGGTGGTGCGGTCGGTCAACGAGACCGGGCACGTGGCCGACCTGCTGTCCGTCCACTCGGCCGAGCCCGCCGGCTGAGGCCGCCGGTCGCCGGTCGTCGCTCCGAGCGGTGTCCGGAGTCACAGATGCGACCCCACGGGTGGTCGGAGGGGGCGCGGGCGTCCCGGGCGGACCACGGCGCGCTGCCGCTGCGCTACCGCTTTCCTACCCTCGGTGTGTGGCCTCGGCCGGATCGGCCGCGCGAGGGGGTGCGACCGGGATGGCGGACGGGCAGCCGCGGGGCGTACTGGCCGTCGCCGAGTTCCGGGTCGTCTGGCTGGCCGAGCTGGCCTCGGTGGTCGGCGACCAGCTGGCCCGGGTCGCGCTGGTGGTCCTGGTGTTCGGGCGCACCGGCTCGGCGTCCTGGGCGGCGGTCACCTACGCGCTGACGTTCCTGCCCGCGCTGGTCGGCGGGGTCGCCCTGGGCGGGCTGGCCGACCGGTTCCGGCGGCGCGAGGTCATGATCGTGGCCGACCTGCTGCGGGCCGGGCTGGTCGCGCTGATGGCCGTGCCCGGCCTGCCGCTGCCGGTGCTCTGCGGGCTGCTGGCCGTGGTGGTGCTGCTGGCCTCGCCGCACACCGCCGCGCAGGGCGCGCTGCTGCCCCAGGTGCTGCCCGACCACCTCTACGAGCGCGGCCTCGCGGTGCGCCAGATCACCGGGCAGTGCGCCCAGCTGGCCGGCTTCGCCGCCGGCGGCGTGCTGGTCGCCGCGCTCGACCCGGCCACCGCGCTCCTGGTCAACGCCGCGACGTTCGTGTTGTCCGCGCTGCTGCTGCGTATCGGGGTGGCTGCCAGGGGACGCCCGCGACCACCGGCCGCGGCGCCCGGTCCGGCACCGACCCCGGGGGTCGTCGCGGTGATCCGGGAGATCGCCGCCGACCCGCCCCGGCGGGCGCTGGTGCTGCTGGCCTGGCTGGTCGGCTGCTACGTCGTGCCCGAGGCGCTGGCCGCGCCGTACGCCGCGCAGATCGGCGCCGGCCCGGCCGCGGTCGGGTTGCTGATGGCCGCCGACCCGCTGGGCAGCGTGCTGGGGGCCTGGCTGTTCGTGCGCTTCGTGCCCGACGAGGTGCGGGCCCGGCTGGTCGGCGTGCTCGCCGTGGCAGCCGGCGTCCCGCTGCTCGGCATGGCCTTCGCCCCGGGCCTGCCGGTCGCGCTGCCGCTGCTGGCGGTCTCCGGCATGGCCTCGGCGGCGTACCTGCTGCAGACCCAGGCCGGCTTCGTCCGGGCCACCCCCGACGGCAGTCGCGGCCGGGCGATCGGGGTGGCCGCGTCCGGGATCGTGGCCGGGCAGGGGCTGGCCGTCCTGGTCGGCGGGGTCCTGGCCGACCACTGGAGTGCTGCAGCCGCCATCGCCGCGTCCGGTGGGGCGGGCGCACTGCTCTCCCTCGGCGGCGCGGTGCTCTGGCACCGCGCCCGCCGCGGGGGGATGCCGACCGCGACCGGGGTCGTGGCGGGCGGTTGACCGGGGGTCACCAGCTCTTGTTGCGCATCGGGCGTCCTTCCGGGCCGGAGGGGAGGGGCGGGCGGTCGTGATCACCAGCTCTTGTTGTGCACGTGACGTCCTTCCTGGTCCGTGGGGGTGCTGCGGGGTGTCCGGGGGTCACCAGCTCTTGTTGCGCACGGCGGGTCCTCCTCCTGGTGGTGGGACGGTCGCGGACGGGGTCACCAGCTCTTGTTCTGCACGGCAGGTCCTTCCGGGAGTGCCGACGGGGACCGGGCGGGGCGTCACCAGCTCTTGTTGCGCACGACGACTCGACCTCCTTTACGGGTGCTTCCGGAACCCTCTGGAATGGATCAACGAGGTCGCGTCCGGGAATGCTGCGAACGGACGCGTCCGATGTACCGGGTGGCCTGACCCACGATGAATGCAATCGGGCCGGTGGTGACCTGGGTCTCGCTGAATCGGTGACCGTGTTCCAATTGCCCAATGAACTTCGCATTGCGCGAGCCCGTTCGTCAAGTCGGGTGTCCGGATTTCGGGACGGCTGGCGGCAAGATTCCGAGAATGCGGTCCAGCGCTTTTTCCGGGTAACCCGTACGGATGCCGCGGTTCCCGTTCAGTGGAAGGCCGAGGATCGCATCCGGTGGTGCGGGTCACGTCGCTCGCCGGCGTGGTGACACGTTCCGGGCCGGTCGGCTACTGTCGGGTTTCCTGCCGCCGCCGAACAGAGATGCCCCGATGCCGACCCACGCCGCTGCCGGCGGACCGCCGGCCCGTGACCGGCGCATCCCGTTCGGCATCGCCGACTGGCCGGTGTGGGCGCTGCCGGGCAAGGTCCGGTACCCGGTCCTGCTGGTCGAGGCCACCACGGCCCTGCTCCTCATCGCCCTGGTCCCGATCACTGTGGTCGACCGCAGCGACCTCCAGGCCACCGCGGTCCTGGTGCTCGCCGGGCTGCTGCACACCGAGATCGCCGTCGGGGTGGAGCGGATCCGGCGCCGGGTCACCGAGGAGTTCCACGTCGACCTGACCTCGGTGTGGACCTTCGCCGGCGCCCTGCTGCTCCCGCCGGTGCTGGCCGCCGCGGTCGCCGTGGTGATTTTCACCCATCTGTGGTGGCGGTCCTGGCGGCCCCGGGTCCCGCCGTACCGGCACCTGTTCAGCACCGCCACCATCGCTCTCGCCTGCCTCGCCGCGGCCGGCGTGCAGTCCGCCGTCGGCGATCGGGAACCCGGTTTCTCCGGAGCCGGGGATTTGCTGGCGGCCGGACTGGCGCTGTTGGTCTACACCACTGTCAACAGTTGCCTGGTGGCCGGCGCGATCGCGGTCAGCGTCGATCGACCGGAGCTGGCCAAGCTTTTCGGTGACTGGGGCGACAACGCATTGGAGATCGCCACGCTGTCCCTCGGCGGGCTCACCGCGATGGCGTTGTCGATCAGTCCGCTGCTGGTTCTCTTCGTGCTGCCCCCGCTGCTCGTGCTGCACCGGTCGGTGATGGTGCGCCACCTGGAGGAGGCGGCCAACACCGACTCCAAGACCGGGCTGCTCAACGCGGCCGGCTGGCACACCCGGGCCGAGCGCGAGCTGCGCCGGGCCCGGTTCTCCGACGGCCCGCGCGGGGTGCTCGTCCTCGACCTGGACCACTTCAAGGCCGTCAACGACGCGCACGGGCACATGGCCGGGGACGAGGTGCTCGCCGCGGTGGCCACCGAGCTGCGCGGCGAGGTCCGCGAGCGCGACCTGGTCGGCCGGTTCGGCGGCGAGGAGTTCGTGGTGCTGCTGGCCGAGCTCCCCGGGGGCGCCGCCGCCGAGCTGGAGGCGGTGGCCGAGCGGATGCGCCGCCGGGTCGAGCGGCTCCGCGTCGAGATCCCCACCCCGGACGGGCCACTGACCGTCGCCGGGCTCACCGTGTCGATCGGGGCCGCGGTGCACCCGGGCGGCGCGCAGGACCTCCGCACCCTGCTGCAGATCGCCGACACCGCGGTCTACTCCGCCAAACGGGACGGCCGCAACCGGGTCCGAATGGGACGGTCGGTGGGGACCTCGGGGCTGCCCAGGCACCTCGTGGGCAG
>JASLAP010000374.1 GCA_030147065.1 Pseudonocardia sp.
TCCGCGGCCAGCACCGCCGCGGCGATGCTCGCGCCGCGCGGTGCTGGCCGCGGTGCGCGCCGAGCTCGCCGAGACCGGCTTCGACGGGCTCAGCGTGGAGCGGGTCGCGCGCCGGGCCGAGGTCAACAAGACCAGCGTCTACCGGCGCTGGCCGACCCGCGAGGCCCTGGTCGCGGCGGCGATGGAGGGGCTGCTGGAGGACTTCGGCGCCGACCCCGACACCGGCGGCCTGCGCACCGACCTGCACGCCCTGGCCGCGCCCATCGCCGAGCTGGCCGCCCGCCCGGACGGGGTGGCGCTGCTGCGGGCGGCGTTGTCCCCGGGGGCCGCCCGCGACGTCGGTGCGCTGGCCGCCGGTCAGGTGAACGGTCGTGTCGCGCCGGTGTTCGCCATCGCCGAGCGCGCCCGCGCCCGGGGCGAGTGGCGGGCCGGCGCCGACCCGCAGCTGGCGATCTTCACGCTGGTCGGGGCCATCATCCACCGCACCCTGCTCGAGCACGCCGAGCCGACCGGCCGGTGGCTCGACGACCTGGTCGACCTGGTCCACCGCGGCGTCCGCGCCGACCCGCCCGCTGGTGACGCCGGGGGCCGGTGATCCACCAGGGCGCACGCCGCCGGGACCAAGGTCCTCGCCGCGCCGGGACCGCGCGGGGCCGATCGGCGGCCCGGGTCGGGACCTCCGGCCGTGCGGCCGCACCCGTCCCGGGGTGGAGCCTGCTCGCCGCACACGACGATCAGGCACACGGCGATCAGGAGGTCGGGATGGACGGGAGCGGGCTGTGGCACGACGCGGGGGCGGGCCGGAAGAAGCGGGCGCTGTCCCCGGCCGCGGCGCTGGGGACGGTGCTGGGCGCCGGGGTACCGCTGGTGCTGGGGGCGGGGGCGCTGCTGGGCCGGCGGCGCCGGGCGGGCGGCCCGGCCGCCGACGGGCGGGACGCGGCTCCGCGGTCGTGACGGGCCGGCCCCGTCCGGGAGGAGGACGGGGCCGACCGGAGTCGACCGTCACCCGGCCGGCGGCCGCTCGGGCCTGGCCCCGCGGCGTCGGACGCGGGAGGGTTGACCGCAGGACACCGCCGTCGGGAGGACCGAGATGACCAGCACCGGACCGGATCCGCGCCCCGTCGTCGTCGGGGTGGACGCGTCGGACTCGGCACGCGCGGCCGCCGAATGGGCGGCCGACCTGGCCGCGGCCCGGGGCTGCCCGCTGCACCTGGTGCACGTCGTGCCCGGGTACGAGAACGAGCCGGCCCCGCCGACGCCGCCGGAGTGGCTGCGCGAGGTGGCCGCCTCGGCGGTCCGGTCGGGCGCCGACGCCACCGACACCGAGGTGGTCAGCGGGTCGGCCGAGCGGCTGCTGCTGGACCGGGCCGTCGGGGCCGCGCTGCTGGTCGTCGGCAGCTACGGCGAGGCCGCCTGGTCGGGGATGCTGGCCGGGCACGTCGGGCTGGCCCTGGTCTCGCACGCGCCGTGCCCGGTCGCCGTGGTCCGCGGCAGAGCGCCGCAGCTGCCCCCGCCGCGCAGCGGCCCGGTCGTGGTCGGCACCGACGGGTCGGCCGCCGGGGCCCGGGCGCTCGACCTGGGTGCCGAGCTGGCCGTCGCCACCGGGGCCGAGGTGCTCGCCGTGCACGCCTTCACCGACGTGTCCGAGGCCGGCGGGGCCCCGCGGCGCCGGCACGAGGGCTGGGGCGAGCTCGTCGCCGACGCCCGGGACGAGCTGGACCGGGTCGCCGGGGCCGCCCGGCAGCGCCACCCGGACGTCCGCATCCGCTGCGCGGTCGAGGAGGGCACGGCGCTGCGGGTCCTGCTGGACCACGCGGCCACCGCCCGCGCCGTGGTGGTCGGCCAGCGCGACGAGCAGGCGCCGGCCGGGGAGATGCTGCTCGGCTCGACCAGCCGGGGGCTGGTGGAGTTCGCGCCCTGCCCGGTCGTGGTCTGCCCGGCGAGCGCCGGGCGCGGCGCGAGTGCGACCGCCTCGCGGGCCGGCGCCGAGGGGTAGTCAGCTCTCGTCGTGCCCGGAGCGCTTGCGCTCGGACGCGTACACCGCGGCCTCGGTGCGCCGGGCGAAGCCGAGCTTGTGCAGCAGCGAGGACACGTAGTTCTTGACGGTCTTCTCGGCCAGGAACATCTCCGCGCCGATCTGCCGGTTGGTCATGCCGTCGGCGATCAGGTTGAGGATGCGCCGCTCCTGCGGGCTCAGCGAGGCGTAGCGCGGGTCCTCGGGCTCCTCGCCCTTGCGCAGCCGCTCCAGCACCAGCCCGGTCGCCCGCGGGTCGAGCAGCGAGCCGCCGGCCGCGACCGTGCGCACCGCGCCGACCAGGTCGACGCCGGCCACCTGCTTGAGCAGGTAGCCCGAGGCCCCGGCCATGATCGCGCCGAACAGCGCCTCGTCGTCGGAGTACGAGGTCAGCATCAGGCAGGCCGGCGGCGGGCTGATCGCCGCCCGCAGCTCCCGGCACACCGACACGCCCTCGCCGTCGGGCAGCCGCACGTCCAGGATCGCCACGTCCGGGCGCAGCGCCGGGACCCGGGCGATGGCCTGGGCGGCGGTCCCGGCCTCGCCGACGACCACGATGTCGTCCTCGCTCTCCAGCAGCTGCGCGATACCGCGCCGGACGATCTCGTGGTCGTCGAGCAGGAACACGGTGATGGGCACGCGCCGACGGTAGCGCCGCGTCGGCTGCCGGCGAAGGGTCTGTTCGGCCCGATCGCGTCGGGACCTTCGGCCGGTCAGCCCACCGGGGTGGTCCGGCCCCCGACCGGACCTGCGCCAGCCCCGGGGTCTGCTCCGGTCGGTGGGTGACGGGACACCGCCGGGCCGGCGGCGCCGGGCCAGCGCACGGCGACGCCCTCGGCGGCGAACTGCCACCGTGCGAGATCGAGGTTCATCGGTCCTCCGGATGACGGGCCGGTGCTCCGGCGCCCGGAACGAGCTCTGATCAGCCCCGAGCCCCGGGGCGGGGGCCGAGCGGCCCGCCCCCGGACCCTGGGGCGCGCCGGTCGGGACCTCCGGCCCTGCGCCCGAGGTCAGCCCGGGCGCGGGATGCACCGCGCTTCGGGTCGGCCGGGCGCAGCCGCCCCGTGCCGCGGGCGCCCTCCGGACCCGAGCAGCTCGGGACCGCTGGTCGGCCTTCGGTCTGCCGCCGGTCGATCCGCGTCGAGCAGCCGAGCGCCGCGGTCAGCCCGGGCCGAGCAGCACGGCGCCGAGCGGGCGCCGGGGCGACTCCGGGATCGGTCCGGCCCCCGCGACCGCCCAGCCGACCCGCAGCACCAGCTGGGGCTGCTCGGCGATGCGCAGGACGTCGCGGCCCAGCGGCAGCCGGTCCTCGCCGAGCTCGACGGCCTGGCTGAACGGGGTGGTGGCCAGTCCGGCGGCGGTGGCGGCGAGCAGCACCGCGCTGGCCGCCTCCCCGGCCCGCAGCCGGTCGACCGGGCGGTCCCCGGGGGTGGCCAGGACGACGAACACCGCGCCGTCGTCGTCGGGGTGCTGGCCGGCCCGGGCCGGCGACTGAGCGAGGCCAGTGGGGCCGAACGGGCGCTGCTCCGGGCTGCGGCTCGACCCGACCGGCGGCGACGGCACGTTGGCGGCCGGGACGCCGTCCCGGGCGTGGGCGGGCCGGTGGCTCCAGCGCTGCAGCTCCGCGGCGAAACCGGGTTGGGTGCGCTGCAGCACCGCGGCCTCGGCCAGCGCGGCCAGCAACCGGTCGCGGCGGGCCGGCTCGGTCACCGGCACCAGCAGGACGCCCTCACCGCCGGCCCGCTCGACCAGCCCGTCGACGAGATCCGCCGGGACCGCCCGGTCGCTCAGCCGGCGCCGGTCGGTGCGCCGCTGCGGGATCGCCGGGGCCAGCTCGGCCAGCGCCGGGTCGGGCGCTCCGGCCACCGGGCGGACCACGGCCAGCAGCGACCGGTCCTCCGGGTCGGGCAGCCGCGCCACCTCGGTGGCGGTGCCGGAGCCTGCCATCGCGACCCGCAGGTGGTGCAGCGCCGCGCCGCAGCTGACCACGAGGTCGCGCCGGTCGGGGTCGGTGGCGGCCAGGTGCCGGAACCGGTCGGCGTGCAGCTCGATCGCGTCGGTCCGGATCCGCCACAGCCAGGGCTGGGTGTTGTGCACCGACGGCGCCCGCAGCGCGGTCTCCACGGCCCGGGCCAGGTCGGCGCGCGCCTGACCGGCCATCACCGCGCCCGCCCGGTCGCTGGCGCGGAGCCACCGCCCCGCCGTGCCGAGGCGCGGTCCCCCCGTTCGGTCGCTCGGCCATCACGCGCTCCCTTCCCCTCCGCCGACGGTCCCCCGCCCCCGCCCCCGCCGACAGGGGCGAGCGGCCCGCGATGCGGGGCGTCCGGCCCTACCCGACTGGGTGACACGGCGATGAGTTCCGGACCGCGGCCCGGTCCACCCCCGGGACGGCCACCCCGGCCGCCGCACCAGCCCGGGAGGCACCGTGAGCAGCTCGCCGAACACTGTCCAGTCGCTGGACGTGGCGTTCACCGCCCCGATCGAGAAGGACGGCGCCTTCGCCACCTTCGTCACCGTGCCCGGCTCGGCGGAGGCGCTCGGCACCCGGCGCGCGGTCAAGGTCACCGGCACGATCGACGGCCGCCCGCTGGAGGCGACGCTGATGCCGTCCGGCGACGGCCCGCACTGGCTGCCCCTGCGCGCAGCGCTGTGCAAGGCGATCGGGAAGAGCCGGGCCGGCGAGGAGGTCACCGTCCACCTGCAGCAGCGGCTGAGCTGACCCGGAGGCGCGGAGGCGCGGAGGCGCGGAGGCGCGGAGGCGCGGAGGCGCGGAGGCGCGGAGGCGCGGAGGCATCCTTACCACGTGCGAGTGGTCGGAATCCGGCAGGACTGGGACCGTGGGGTTGGACTGTGCCGATCTGCATCTGACCGATAGGCCTGGGCGCGGGCGGTCATTCATGGCTGACCAGGGTTCGGGACGGTGTGACGCGCCGGCGCGGGAATGGGCGGCCGGGGCGGTTCGGTGGTCGAGCGCGAAGACTTCGCCGGGCCCGTTGTTCCGGGTCGATGAACGCCGGGGGTCGGAATTCCGGCAACCCGTCCGGTGCTATCCGCACCGCCCAGTTCGTGGAATGAATCTCCCGGTGGTGGACCCGGCACAACATCACGAGGTTGTCCAGGCGGGTCTGCCCGCCGCGCGCCCATTCGCGGATGTGGTGGATTTCGCACCAGGTCGGCGGGCGGTCACAGCCGGGGTGGGCGCATCCGCGGTCGCGGGCGGTGACGGCGCGGCGGAGTCCGTCGGGGATGGTGCGGGTGGCGCGGCCGACGTCGAGGGGTTGTCCGGCGCCATTCATGACGACCGGGATGACGGTGGCGTCGCAGCACAGCATCCGCAACGCGGTGGGGGTGGGGTGGCCGCCGAGGTCGAGGCAGGCGGCGCGGGCCCGGTTTTCCAGGTCGGTGAGTTCGGCGGTCAGGGGTCACCTGGGGGCGCTGCCCGCCGATCGAGGGCAGGATCTGGGTGTCGCCGTGGTCGGCGACGAACCCCACCACCTCGACCAGCGCATCGGCCTGACGCTCCTCCAAGGTCCGGGTGTCCTCACCGGTCAGCGGCGCCGACTTCGCGTCGAGCACAGCGGTGATGACGGCGAACCGGGCGGCGTCGTCGAACCGGCCCACGATCCGCCCACCCCCGTCGCGGCGGCGGAAGATCCGCAGTTCGTTGACCTGCGGGAGGGGCCGGTCGTCGGGTTCGGCGCCGTCCTGGTCGAGCGCTTCGATCAGCCGGGCACCCCACTTGGCGAGCTCGCCGGGGGTGTACTCGTCGGCCACCCCGGCGATCTGGGCTTCGGCCCCGGCCCACACCTCCGGCGACAGCCGGCCCGCGGCCGGGCCGTGCAACAGTTTCGTCGCCACCGCCACGTGCTCGATCGAGGCGACACCAGTCGAGAACGCGGTCGCCATCGCCGGCAGCCGGGGCGGTAGCACCTGGCCTTGCAGGTCGGTCCGGGTGCACACCTGGGC
>JASLAP010000450.1 GCA_030147065.1 Pseudonocardia sp.
GGCCACCGTCAGGCCGGCGACCAGCGTGGAGGCCCCCGCGCCGAGGCCGAGCAGGACGGCGTCGCGGCGGGCGGCGCGGGTCAGCGCGGCATCGGCGGCCTCCGCCCGGGCCAGCGCGCGGTCCACGGCGCCGTGCACGCGCAGGTCGGCGGCCCCGTGCACGAGGTCGACAACTGCGGTGGACAGCGCGGCGGCCGCCTGCGCGCGCTGCCGTCCCGGGTCCCGACCGGCGGCGGCGGCGAACACCGGCACGGCGAGCCCGCCGAGCACGAGCCCGACCGCCAGCAGCAGCCCGCCCGGTACCAGCACCGCGATCGCCAGCGCGACCACCCCCGCGCCCGTGACGAGCGCAGCCAGCGCCGGGGTCAGCCCGCGCACGAGCAGGTCCTGGGCGGCGTCGGTGTCGCTGACCAACCGGGTGACCAGGTCGCCCGACCGGAACCGGCGCACCGGCTCGGTGGCGGCCAGCCGCCGGAACACCCGCACCCGGACATCGGCCAGCGTGCGCAGGGCCGCGTCGTGGCTGACCAGGCGCTCCAGGTAGCGCAGGACGCCGCGGCCGACGCCGAGCGCGCGGGTCGCGACGACGGCGACGCTCAGCGCGGTCAGCGGCGGCTGGGTCGCCGCGGTGGCGATCAGCCAGGCCGCGACGACCAGCAGCGCCGTCCCGGCCGCGGTCGCCGCGGCCCCGGCCAGCACCCCCAGCGCGAACCGGGCGCCGCGCGGGCGGGCCAGCGCGACCATGCGCAGGAGCGGGTCGCGGCGGGAGGGGGCGCTCATGCGAGGGCTCCGGTGCGGGTGCGGGCGGCGGACGGGAATGGCTCGGACGGGGACGGCGCGGCCGGAGGTGGCGCGGGCGGGTCCAGCCGGACGTGCGCATCGGCGAGCTGGGCCCAGCCCTCGTCGTGCGCGACGACGACCGCGGTGGCCCCCCGCAGCAGCGCCGCCGCCGCGGTCCGCACCGACGCCGCGGTGTCCGGGTCGAGGTGCGCCGTCGGCTCGTCGAGCAGCACGACGTCGGCGCCGCCGGCCCGGCGCAGGAACGCCCGGGCCAGCGCCACCCGCTGGCGCTGCCCGGAAGACAGGCGGGTGCCACGCTCGCCGAGGCGGGTCGCGTAGCCGTCGGGCAGGGCGGCCACCACCTCGTGCAGGCCCGCGGCGCGCGCGGCCGCCCGGACGTCGGCGTCGGTCGCGTCCGGGGCCCCGAGGCGGATGTTGTCGACGACCGGGGCGTCGAACAGGTAAGGCCGCTGGGGCACCCAGGCGATCCGGCGGCGCCAGGCGTCCGGCGCGACGTCGGCGAGGTCGAGCGCGCCGTCCAGGCTCCGTCCAGCACCACCGAGGCGGACCCGGCCGCCGGTCGGTTCCACCAGTCGGGCCAGCACGCCGACCAGCGTCGACTTGCCCGCCCCGCTCGGCCCGGTGAGCAGCGTCGTGCGGCCGCCGGCCAGGTGCAGGCTGAGGTCGTCGACGGCCGGCGCGGCGCGTCCCGGGTGGACGACGCGCAGCCCGTCGAGGCGGATGTCCGGCGCGGCCGGGATCGCGGCGCCGCCCCGTTCCGCCCCGCCCCGCCCGCCGGGGGCGGGAACCGGCGCGTCGAGCACCGCGAACACCCGCTGCACCGCGGACACGCCCTCGGCGCTGGCGTGGAAGCGGGCCCCGACCTCGCGCAGCGGCAGGTACGCCTCGGGCGCCAGGACCAGCACGAGCAGCGCGGTCTCCAGGTCGATCCAGCCGTAGAGCAGGCGCAGCCCGATCTGCACCGCCACCAGGGCCACGGCCAGCGTCGAGAGCAGTTCCAGCACGAACGCGGACAGGAAGGCGACCCGCAGCGTGCCCATGGTGGCGGTGCGGTGGTCGTCGGTGACCCGCCGGATCTCCGCGGCCGCGGCCTGCGACCGGCGGAACAGCGCGAGCGTCGGCAGGCCCTGCACGACGTCGAGGAAGTGGCCGCCGAGGCGTTCCAGCAGCCGCCACTGCCGGTCCGTGCGGGCCTGGGTGTGCCAGCCCACCAGCGCCATGAAGACCGGCACCAGCGGCACGGTGAACCCGATGACCAGCGCCGACACCAGGTCCACCGACCCGACCACGGCGAGCACCGCGACCGGCACCAGCACCGCGAGCACCAGCTGCGGCAGGAACCCGGCGACGTAGTCGCGCAGGCCGTCGAGGCCGCGGGTGGCCAGCGTGACGACCTCGCCCGCCGCAGCGGGGGGTGCACCGTCGGCCGCGACCCGGCGCAGCAGCGCCCGGCGCAGCGCCGACTGCACCGCAGCCGCCCCGCGCAGGGCCGCGGTCTCGGCGACGGCGGCCAGCGCCGCGCGGGCGAGCGCGGCCGCGGCCACCCACCCGACGGCGGTCAGCAGCTCCGGCAGCGGGGCGCCGGCGGTGGCCCAGGCGACGGCGTGCGCCACCAGCCAGGCCTGCACCAGGATCAGCCCGGTCCGCAGGGCGGCGGCCAGCACGGTGACGGCCAGGTGCGTGCGCACCGCCGCCACCGAGCGCACGAGCCGCGGGTCGAGCGGTGCCGCCACCGGTCAGGCCCCCACGTGCTCGGGGCGCACCCGCCGGCGGAACACCCAGTAGCTCCACGCCTGGTAGGCGAGCACCAGGGGCAGGAACACCAGCGCCACCACGCTCATGATCCCCAGCGTGTACGGGCCGGAGGCCGCCCCGGCGACGGTCAGGTCGAACTCGGGGGAGACCAGCGACGGCAGCACCGCCGGGTACAGCGACCCGAAGATGACGACCGAGAGCGCGGCGACGGCCACGGCGGTGGCGGTGAACGCCCAGCCCTCCCGGCCCGCGGCGGACAGCGCGACGGCGCCCAGCAGCGCGGCCGCCCCGGCCAGCAGCACGGTCCAGGTCCACGCCGGTCCGGTCGTCGCGACGGTCCACAGGCCGAACCCGGTCACCGCCGGGACCGCGATCGGGGCGATGACCCGGGCCGCCGTCCGGGCCCGGGCGCGCACCGGGCCGTCGGTCTTCAGCCCGAGGAACAGCGCGCCGTGCAGCGCGCACAGCGACAGCACCGCCAGGCCGCCGAGCAAGGCGTACGGCGACAGCAGCGAGACCAGCGTCGACCGCACGACCCCGTCGGCGCCCAGCTCCACCCCGCGCAGCGCGTTGGCGAACACCAGCCCCCAGCCGAACGCGGGCACCGCGCTGCCGACGACGATCGCGGCGTCCCAGCGCGCCCGCCCGGCGGCCGTGGCGGCCTTGCCGCGGTACTCGAACGCGACGCCGCGCCCGATCAGGGCGAGCACGATGAGCAGCACCGGCAGGTAGAAGCCCGACAGCAGGCCCGCGTACCAGGCGGGGAACGCGGCGAACGTGGCGCCGATCGCGGTGATCAGCCAGACCTCGTTGCCGTCCCAGACCGGCCCGATGGAGTTGATCATCACGCGGCGGCCGGTCTCGTCGCGGCCGACGGCGGGCAGCAGCACGCCGACCCCGAAGTCGAAGCCCTCCAGGACGAAGTAGCCGGTCCAGAGCACCGCGATCGCGACGAACCAGACGAGGGGGAGGTCCACAGCCGCTCCTGTGCAGCTAGTAGGTGCTCTAGTAGGTGAAGGCGGGCACGCGCTCGCCCGGTTCGACGTCCGGGGTCACGTGCCCCGGGCCCTTGCGCACGTAGGTCCACAGCAGCCGGACCTCGACGACCGCGAGCACCCCGTAGACCAGCGTGAACGCCGACAGCGAGAAGGCGACCTCGCCGAGGGACACGCCGGGGGAGACGCTGGCCGCGGTCAGCAGCTGGCCGACGACGGTCCACGGCTGTCGGCCCATCTCGGTCAGCAGCCAGCCGCAGATGTTGGCGGCGAGCGCGGCGGGCAGGCCGAGGACCGCGACGGCGTACACCCAGTCGCGCCGGGGCAGCCGCCCGCGGCGGGTCAGCCACAGCCCGACCGCGCCGACCGCCACGCCGGCCATCCCGAGCCCGATCATCAGCCGGAACGCCCAGTACAGGACGGGTACGTTCGGCACGTAGTCGCCGGGGCCGAACTGCTGCTCGTAGCGCGCCTGCAGGTCGTTGACGCCCTCGACGCGCCCGTCGAGCGTGTCGGTGGCCAGCACGGACAGCAGCGAGGGCACCCGGATGTCGATGATGTGCTCGCGGGCCACCGTGTCGCCCACCGCGAAGATCGAGAACCCGGCCGGGGCCTCGGTGTCCCACAGCGCCTCGGCCGACGCCAGCGTCATCGGCTCGTACTCGGCCATCAGCTG
The DNA here is from genome assembly GCA_030147065.1 of Pseudonocardia sp. GTDB lineage: Bacteria > Actinomycetota > Actinomycetes > Mycobacteriales > Pseudonocardiaceae > Pseudonocardia. The sequence continues at coordinate 4,228 of JASLAP010000450.1, forward strand.
GGCCTGGTGGTCGCCCGAGACGGCCACGAGGGCACCGGCGACGGCGGTGGTGACGAGCCCGGCCCGCAGCGTCCGCCGGAACATGCCCGGCTCGCTCGGGTGCGCGCCCGCGGAGTGCAGCAGCTTGTACGCGCTGACCGCGACGACGAACAGGCCGGCGACGACGAACGAGGCCGAGACGACGTGCAGGTAGGTCGACCAGGCCTGCTGGTTGCCGAGCAGCGCCCAGATGTCGGTGAGGTACGCGCGGCCGGTCGCCGGGTCGACGGCGAACCCGACCGGGTGCCGCATCCAGGCGTTGGCGGCGAG
>JASLAP010000480.1 GCA_030147065.1 Pseudonocardia sp.
CGGCGGGCGCGGGATCCTGCTCGGCGGCGTGCCCGGGGTGCGCCCGGCCGAGGTCGTGGTGCTCGGCGCCGGGGTGTCCGGGCAGCACGCGGTGGACATGGCCGTCGGCCTGGGTGCCGCGGTCACGGTGCTCGACCTCGACCTGGGCAAGCTGCGCCGGCTCGACGAGCGCTACGGCGGCCGGGTGCGCACCGTGGTGTCCAACGCCCACGAGGTGGAGCGCGCCTGCCTGGTCGCCGACCTGGTGATCGGCGCGGTGCTCGTGCCCGGTGCCCGAGCCCCGCAGCTGGTGAGCAACGACCTGGTGCGCCGGATGCGGCCGGGCTCGGTGCTCGTCGACGTGGCGATCGACCAGGGCGGCTGCTTCGAGGACTCGCGACCCACCACGCACGCCGAGCCCACCTACCCGGTGCACGGCTCGATCTTCTACTGCGTGGCCAACATGCCCGGCGCGGTGCCGCACACCTCGACCCTGGCGCTGACCAATGTGACGCTGCCCTACCTGGTGCGGCTCGCGGGGCGGGGCTGGCGCGACGCGGTGGCCGCCGACCCGGCCCTGGCCGCCGGGCTGACCACCCGCGACGGCGAGCTGACCAGCCGCGAGGTGGCCGAGGCGCACGGCCTGCCGTTCACCTCCGCCTGACCGACCCGGCGGGCCCGGACCGGATCGACGGGTCCACGCCCGCTCCAGCCGGGTGCGCCGGCCCGGCAGATCCGGTGGTCGGCGCGGGGGTCCTCTAGGGTTCCGCCGTGACGGTCGACTGGTGGGTGATCGCCCTGGTGGTGCTCGGGGTGCTCGTCGGGCTCCTGCTGGGGATCGTGCTGTCCCAGCGCAGGCTGCTGCGCGCGGCCGCGACGGCCGATCCGGACGACGACACCGAGCAGCGCCCACGGGCCGCGGTGGTGGTCAACCCGACCAAGGCCGCCCCGGGCACCCGGGCCGAGATCACCATGGCCTGCATCGACCTGGGCTGGCGCGAGCCGCTGTGGTTGGAGACCACGGTGGACGACCCCGGCACCGGGCAGGCCGAGGAGGCCCTGCGCCGCGACGTCGACGTGGTGCTGGCCTGCGGCGGGGACGGGACCGTGCGCACCGTGGCCGAGGTGCTGTCCGGTACCGGGATGCCGATGGCGCTGATCCCGGCGGGCACCGGCAACCTGCTGGCGCGCACCATCGGCACCCCGCTGGACGGCATCTTCAGCGCCACCCGGGTCGCGCTCAGCGGCGAGGAGCGCAAGATCGACGTCGGCCGGGTGCGGGTGGACGGCGAGGAGCACGAGCGGGTCTTCCTGGTGATGGCCGGCACCGGGTTCGACGCGACGATCATGCAGACCACCCCGGAGGCGCTCAAGGGCCGGGTCGGTCCGCTGGCCTACGTGATCTCCGGGCTGCGGACGCTGCGCGGGCGGCGCACCTACGTCACGCTGACCATCGACGACGACGAGCCGGTGCAGCGGCGCACCCGCACCGTCGTGGTCGGCAACAGCGGCACGCTGCTCGGCGGGCTGGTGCTGATGCCCGAGGCGCACATCGACGACGGCCAGCTCGACGTGGTCAACCTGGCCCCCAAGGGCATCCCCGGGTGGATCGCGGTGGCCGGGCGGGTGATCACCCGCCAGCGCCACGGGCACGCCAGGGTGGAGCACTGGCAGGTCCGCTCGATCGTGATCCGGGCGGAGTCGCCGCAGCCCTCCCAGCTCGACGGCGACCCGATCGGCGACGTCACCGAGCTGGCCATCCGGGTCGACCCGGCCGCGCTGGTGATGCGGGTGCCGGTGCCGCCGCCGTCGGACACCCCCGACCCGGGCTGACCGCGTCCGCGGGGCGGGTCGCGCCGGTCACGGTCCCGGCCGGCGGCCCGGCCGGGCGGCTACCGTCGCGCCCGTGCGCACCGTCTACGTGATCGGCATCGGCGCCGGCGACCCGGACCACGTCACCGCGCAGGCGGTGGCCGCGATGAACCGGGTGCAGGTGTTCTTCACCGTCGACAAGGGACCCGACAAGGACGACCTGGCCGCCCTGCGGGCCGCGCTGCTGGCCCGCCACGTCACCGGAGCCCACCGGGTGGTGCAGATCCCCGATCCGCGCCGCGAGCGCGTCCCCGGGGCGGCCGCCGAGGCCGACTACACCGCCGCCGTCGACGACTGGCAGGCCCGCCGGGAGGCCCTCTACCGGGCCGCGATCCGCGACGAGCTGGCCGGCGACGGCGTCGGCGGGTTCCTGGTGTGGGGCGACCCGGCGCTCTACGACGGCACCCTGCGCATCCTCGACCGCATCCGCGCGCGCTCCGACGATCCTGCTGGGGTGGAGTTCGACGTGATCTCGGTGCCGGGGATCAGCGCGGTCCAGGTGCTGGCCGCGGCGCACGGGGTGGCGCTGACCCGGACCGGCCGGCCGGTGACCGTCACCACCGGCCGCCGGCTGGCCGCCGACGGCTTCCCGGCCGGGGTGGACGACGTGGTGGTCATGCTGGACGGCCAGACCGCCTTCGCCGGCCTGCCCGACCCGGACCTGGACATCTACTGGGGCGCCTACCTGGGCACCCCGGACCAGGTGCTGGTGAGCGGGGACCTGCAGCGGGTCAAGGCGCGGATCGTGGACCTGCGCGCGCAGCGCCGCGCGGCCAAGGGCTGGATCATGGACACCTACCTGCTGCGCCGCCGCACGGATCAGCGCTTGACGTAGTCGGCGCGGACGCCGACCAGGCGGACGGCGCGGTCGCGGCGGAAGCGGTCCAGCACGCCCAGGGCGGCGGCGGTGAACGCCTCCGGGTCGGTGGTCGGCCCGGGCAGGGTGGCGCTGCGGACCCGGGTGGTGAACGGCACGAACCGGATCTTGACCGCCACCCGCAGCGCCGGGCGCCCGTCGTCGGCCATGTCCGCGGCGACCCGGCGGGCCAGCGCCGCGGTCTGCGCCCGGATCTGCTCCCAGTCGGCGAGGTCCTGCTGGAAGGTGGTCTCCCGGCTGCGCGAGCGGCGCTCCCACGGGGTGCCGACGACCTCGGCGCGGGCGATGCCCCGGCCCAACTGGACGTACCACGGCCCCATGGCGGGGCCGAGGTCGGCGGCGAGCGCGTCGGGGTCGGCGGCGGCCAGGTCGCGCACGGTGTGCAGGCCCCGCTCGGCCAGCGTGGCCGCGGTCCGCGCCCCGATGCCCCACAGCGCCCGGGTCGGCCGGTGGGCCATCACCTGCTCCCAGACGTCGGCGGTCAACCGGTACACCCCGGCCGGCTTGCCGAACCCGGTGGCGAGCTTGGCCCGCAACAGGTTGTCGCCGATGCCGACCGTGCAGTGCAGGCCGGTCGCGCCGAGCACCGCCCGCTGCACCGAGCGGGCCAGCGCCTCCGGGTCGGCGGTGCGCACCCCGACGAACGCCTCGTCCCAGCCCACCACCTCCACCACCGCTCCCGGCAGCGCCCGCAGCGTGGCCATGACCTGCTCGGAGACCTGCTCGTAGTACGGGTTGTCGGCGGGCAGGAACACCACGTCGGGGGAGCGGCGGGCCGCGGTGCGCAGCGCCATCCCGGCCCGGATGCCCAGCTCCCGGGCGGGGTAGGAGGCCGCGGCGACCGCGCCGCGTTCGGTCGGGTCGCCCCGCCCGCCGACGACCACCGGCTGCCCGGCCAGCTCCGGCCGGCGCAGCACCTCGGCCGCGGCCAGGAACTGGTCGAGGTCGACGTGCAGCACCCAGTAGGGCTCCTCGGCCACCCCGACAGTGTGCCGCCGATCAGCCCGGCGGGTCGGACTCGATCAGCCGGACCACCGCCGAGGCCATCCGCAGCTCCCCGATGCCGGTCGGGTGGAACGGGGCGATGTCGCCCATGCCCTGCAGGTCCGGGCCCAGGCCGTCGGCGGGCGGGTCGCACAGCAGCCGCAGCGGCGGGTCGGCGACCGCGAACCCGTACTTCCCCGCCCCGGTCCGCAGCACGTCGTTGAGCAGGTCGTTGCGCGCGGACAGCAGCTCGATCTTGGCCGGGTCCAGGCCGGGGTAGCCGTCGACCCGGGTGTCGGGGCAGTCGGCGTCCGGGGGGAAGGCGCCGTAGGAGGTCATCACGATGATCTGCGGTGCGCCGGGCAGGTCGGCGAGGTCGACCAGCAGGTCGCCGTAGACCCGGTCGAACGCGGCGAGCCGGTAGTCGAACTCGCCCTGGGTGAGCTGGTCGGAGCAGTCCGGCACGCCGTAGCAGTACTGCAGGAAGTCGCTCCAGCCCACGTCGTTGGGCCCGATCGCGACGACCACGAAGTCCAGGTCCCGGACCTGCTTGAGCAGCCCGACCTGGGCCGGCAGCAGCCGCCCTCCGCGCTGCTGCGGGCCGCGCAGGCCGCTGGTGATGGTGGCGTCCGGGCAGGCCAGGTTGAGCACCCGGGCGCCGGTCAGGTTGCCGATCTCCACGGCCAGCGAGTCGGTGCTGCGCTCGCAGGCGGCCTCGTCCGGGGTCGGGTCGGGCAGCGGCGGGCCGCCGAGCCGGGCCACCCGCGAGTCGCCGATCACCGCCCCGTCGAACCCGGTGACCGGCGGGCCGACCGGGTCGGGGGAAAGGTGGTAGGCACCCACCAGCTGGGACAGCGAGCTGACGTTGCGCAGCCCCTGCACGGCCCCGGCGTAGGCCAGCACCCCGGAGACCGCCCAGGCCAGCACCGACGCCGCCAGGGCGACCACGGTCATCCGGCGCGCGGCCCGCGCGCAGTAGGCCCAGATGTCGGGCAGCGGGGCGTGCCCGCCGGTCTCCCGGCTCTGCCGGCGCAGCACCAGCAGGGTGCGCAGCGCGGTCGCCCCGGCCGCCGCGGCCAGGGTGAACACCAACAGGCCCAGCCCGCCCAGCAGGTACCAGGTGACGAACCCGGTGGTCACCGCGCTCACCGCGGCGTCGCGGGCCTGCGGGCCGCGCTCGGCGTCGAACACCGCCGCGGCGGCCTCGCCGCGCTTGACCGGGCCCATGGTCAGCTCCGGGCGCAGCGGTCCCCAGACGGTCAGCCGGTCGACGTCCAGCGCGGTGTTGCCGACCTGCACCAGCCGGGCCGGGCCGGACAGGTTCGGCTCCGGCGGCCGGGCGCCCACGGTGAGGTGCTGGCCGAAGGCCTCGACCTCCCGGGCCGGGGTCAGCTCCACTGCCACCGGGATGCCCGCCCCCAGGCAGAACAGCACCAGCGCCAGCATCGGCCAGGCCCGCGCCCGCAGCGGTGCGCCCGGCGCGGCGCCGGTCCCGGGCCCGGGCTCGTCCGCCGGGCGCGGGGGGCTCGGATCGGCCGGGGACCGGGCGACCGGTCCCCGGCTCACCGCGCGGCCCGGATGGCCAGCAGCGCGACGTCGTCGTCGAGCGGGTCGGCGGAGAAGCGCTCCACCGCCTCCCGGACCGCGGCCACCACCTGCCGGGCCGGCCGGCCGGCCGCGCCCGCGGCCACCTCCAGCAGCCGGTCGGCGCCGAACTGCGCGCGTCCGCGGCGGCGCTCGGTGACCCCGTCGGTGTAGGCCAGGAACACCTCGCCGGGGGCGAGGTGGTGGCGGGTGCACTGCAGCCGCATCCGCGGCACCAGTCCGACCGCCGAGCCGAACTCGCCGACCAGCTCGGCGCGCCCGTCCGCGCGGACCACCACCGGCTGCACGTGCCCGGCCAGCACCAGCTCCACGTCCAGACCGGCCGACCCCGGGCGGGCCCGGCTGACCATGGCCGCGGCCAGCGTGCAGAACTGCAGCGGGTCCTCGGCCTCCATCATCACCTCGTTGAGCATCTCGATCGCCCGCGGCAGCGACCGGCCGTCGCGGACCAGCACCCGCAGCACGTCGCGCACCAGGCTGGTGCGCGCGGCGGCCCGGGCGCCCTTGCCGCAGACGTCGCCGATGGCCACGTGCCAGTGCGACGGGTCGACGGTGAGCACGTCGTAGAAGTCGCCGCCGACGTCGCTGCCCGAGCTGGCCGAGAGGTACTCCGCGGCGAACTCCACGCCGGGCACCACCGGCAGCGCCCGGGGCAGCAGCGCCTGCTGCAGCGCCTGGGACACCGCGACGTGCGCGGCGGTGCTCTGCGCGTTGTGGATCGACAGCGCCGCCCGGCGGGCGACGTCGGCGGCCATCATCACGTCCTCGGGGGTGTGCGGGCGGTCCCGCGGGCGGCCGACGATCAGCGTGCCGATGGTGGTGCCGCGGGCGCGCAGCGGCAGCGCGATCCCGTCGGTCGGGACGGCGAAGCGGACCGGTGAGCTGCCGTCGCGGACCAGCTCGGTCAGCCGGCGGCGCAGCTCGGCGGGCAGGCCGGGCGCCGCGTCGGGGTCGAGCACCGCGCGCAGCTCGGGCAGCTCGTCCTCGTCGGCGTGGGTGAGCGCGGCCAGCCGCAGCCGCGAGGTCGGGTCGACCAGGTGCACCGCGCACCAGCGGCCCAGGCGGGGCACCACGACCTGCGGCACCACCGCGACCGCCAGCTCGGCGTCCAGCGACTGGCCGAGCAGCTCGCTGGTCTCGGCCAGGTAGGTCATCCAGGCCCGGCGGCGCTGGTCGACCTCGCGCAGCCAGCGCGCCTCGACGGCCATCGCGATCCGGTTGGCGATCAGCTCGACCAGGTCGCGGGTGCGCTCGTCGTCGGTCCCGGGGCCGACCACGTGCAGCGCCCCGCGCAGCGGCGCCGTCATCGGCAGCCGCACCTGCAGGTCGGGCCCGGACGCGCCCGGGCGGGCGGGCCGGTCGACGCCGTCGCGGGCCAGCTCGGCCGGGCCGCCGCCGTCGCCCTCGTCGACCTCGACGCTGACCGCGTCGGCGCGCAGCAGCTCGCGCAGCCGGCGGACCAGCTCGCCGACCAGCTCCTCGGGCTCCAACCGCCCGGCCAGCCCGGCCGGCACGTGCAGCAGCCAGCGGGCCTGCTCGGCGGTGGCGAACACCCGGTCCGGGTCCAGGTCCGGCCCCGGCTCGGCGGCCACGGCCGCGGCGGCCCCGGGGCGCTGCCCCGCCGGCGGCGTGCGGCGGGCCAGGGTGAACCAGATGACGTGCCGGCCGTCGTGGTCGTGGCGGGTGCCCCAGGCGGTGGACAGCCGCTGCACCAGGGTCAGACCGCGCCCGTGGGTCGCGGCCCGGCCGTAGCGCTGCCGCGGCTGGGCCAGGTGCAGCTCCAGCGGGCCGGCGCCGCGGTCGCCGACGGCGACGGTCACGTCGTCGGCGGTGATGGTGATGGTGACCTCGAACTCGGTCCCGGCGTGCAGCACGGCGTTCTCGCACAGCTCACTGGCCAGCAGCACCGCCGTGTCGGCCAGGTCGGCCTCCCGTTCGCGGTCCAGCCCGTCCAGCGCGCTGTGCACCATCCGGCGTGCCCGAGCCGCGGATCGGGCGTCGGGCGGCAGCCGGATCCGCCGCTCGGTCTGAACGGGCACGGGTGCAGTGTGCCAAGTCCGGTGCGGCGACGCTCGCGCGCCGCCACCGCGTGTGCGCCCATCGACTACTGTTTGCCCCGCGGTGGACGCGCCGGTGCCACGGCGCGGTGCCGTGCGCCTCCGCCGGTCGGACGCACGGGAGGCCCTATGACCAGCACACGGCGCGTGCGCAGCGGTGCCGGGGACGACGACTCCGACGGTGCCGAGGCGCCGGAGGCGGTGGTGCTCGCCGAGTTGGCCGACGCGCTCGGCCAGGTGCGGCGGGGCCGGTTCGACGTCCGGCTCACCCGCCGCGACGGGGCCGGGGCCGCGGCCGTGGAGCAGTTCAACGAGGTGCTGTCGATCCTGGAGCGGCGCAACCGCGACCTGCTGCGGATCAGCCGGGTGGTCGGCCGCGAGGGGCGCACCGCCGACCGGCTCGACGAGGAGTCCTACGACGGGGACTGGGCCACCGGGCTGCGCGCGGTCAACGGGCTGATCGACGACCTGGCCGAGCCCACCGCGGAGATCGCCAGGGTGATCGAGGCGGTGGCCGAGGGCGACCTGTCCCAGCACATGGCGCTGGAGATCGAGGGCCGCCCGCTGCGCGGGGAGTTCCGCCGGATCGGGCGCACCGTGAACACGATGGTGGACCAGCTGTCGTCGTTCGCCGACGAGGTCACCCGGGTGGCTCACGAGGTGGGCACCGAGGGTGAGCTGGGCGGCCAGGCCGACGTCCGCGGCGTGTCGGGCACCTGGCGGGTGATGACCGACTCGGTCAACACGATGGCCAGCAACCTGACCAACCAGGTGCGCTCGATCTCCTCGGCGGCCACCGCGATCGCCCGGGGCGACCTGTCCCGCACGATCACGGTCAACGCCCGCGGCGAGGTCGCCGAGCTGGCCGACACGATCAACTCGCTCACCGCGACGCTGCGGCTGTTCGCCGACGAGGTCACCCGGGTGGCCCGCGAGGTGGGCACCGACGGGCTGCTCGGCGGCCAGGCCTCGGTGCCCGACGTGGCCGGGACCTGGAAGAACCTCACCGACGCGGTGAACCTGATGGCGGCCAACCTGACCACCCAGGTCCGCGGGATCGCCCAGGTGGCCACCGCGGTGGCCAGCGGCGACCTGTCGCAGAAGATCACCGTCGACGCCCGCGGGGAGATCCAGGAGCTCAAGTCGACGGTCAACACGATGGTCGACCAGCTGTCGTCGTTCGCCGACGAGGTCACGCGGGTGGCCCGCGAGGTGGGTACCGAGGGCAAACTCGGCGGCCAGGCCGCGGTGCCGGGGGTGTCCGGGACCTGGCGCGACCTCACCGAGAACGTCAACCAGCTCGCCTCGAACCTGACCGACCAGGTGCGCAACATCGCGCAGGTGACCACGGCGGTGGCGCGGGGCGACCTGTCGCAGAAGATCACCGTCGACGCCCGGGGGGAGATCCTGGAGCTCAAGTCGACGGTGAACACGATGGTGGACCAGTTGTCGTCGTTCGCCGACGAGGTCACCCGGGTGGCCCGGGAGGTGGGTACGGAGGGCAAGCTCGGCGGGCAGGCGCAGGTCCGCGGCGTCTCGGGGACCTGGCGCGACCTCACCGAGAACGTCAACCAGCTCGCCGGGAACCTCACCAGCCAGGTGCGCAACATCGCTCAGGTCACCACCGCCGTGGCGCGCGGTGACCTGTCGCAGAAGATCACCGTCGACGCCCGGGGCGAGATCCTGGAGCTCAAGTCGACGGTGAACACGATGGTGGACCAGTTGTCGTCGTTCGCCGACGAGGTCACGCGGGTGGCCCGCGAGGTGGGCACCGAGGGCAAGCTCGGCGGGCAGGCCCAGGTCAAGGGGGTGTCCGGGACCTGGCGCGACCTCACCGAGAACGTCAACCAGCTGGCCTCGACGCTGACCACCCAGCTGCGCGCGATCTCCGCGGTGGCCACCTCGGTGGCCAGCGGCGACCTCACCCAGCAGATCCGGGTGGCCGCCTTCGGCGAGGTGGCCGACCTCAAGGACAACATCAACCAGATGATCGCCGCGCTGCGCGAGACCACCACGGCCAACGCCGAGCAGCGCTGGGTGGACTCCAACCTGGCCCGGATCGGCGGGCTGCTGCAGGGCCAGCGCAACCTGGCCGAGGTCAGCCAGATGATCATGGACGAGATCGCCCCGCTGGTCGAGGCCCAGGTCGGCGCGTTCTTCCTGGCCGTCGAGCCGCAGAGCGGGGACGGCCGCGAGCCGCCGCGGTGGCTGCGCTCGGCCGGCTACGCGCTCGGGTCGCGCTCCGGCGGGCCGGGCGCGGAGTTCGCCACCGGTGAGGGCCTGGTCGGCCAGGCCGCCGCCACCCGCCAGGTGGTGCTGGTCGAGCGGGTCCCGGCGGACTACCTGGCCATCCGGTCCGGGGTCGGCACCGGCGCCGCGGGGTCGGTGGTCGTGCTGCCGGTGCAGTTCGAGGGGGAGTGCCTGGCGGTGATCGAGCTGGGCTCGGTGCACCGGTTCTCCGCCCTGCACCTGGCCTTCCTGGAGCGGCTGGTCGCCACCATCGGGGTGGCGATCATCACCATCCGGGCCAACCGGCGCACCGAGGAGCTGCTGACCCAGTCCCAGCGGCTGGCCATGGAGCTGCAGGACCAGTCGGCCGAGCTGCAGCGGGCCAACGCCGAGCTGGAGGAGAAGGCCGAGCAGCTCTCCGAGCAGAACCGCAACGTGGAGATCAAGAACCAGGAGATCGACACCGCCCGGCGCGGGGTCGAGGAGAAGGCCCAGCAGCTGGCCCTGGCCAGCCAGTACAAGTCGGAGTTCCTGGCGAACATGAGCCACGAGCTGCGCACCCCGCTCAACTCGCTGCTGCTGCTGTCGCGGCTGCTCGCCGACAACCCCAACAACAACCTCACCGACAAGCAGATCGAGTTCGCGAGCACCATCCACAGCGCGGGGTCGGACCTGCTGCGCCTGATCGACGACATCCTGGACCTGTCCAAGATCGAGGCCGGCCGGGTGGACGTGGACGTGGCCACGGTGCACATCGGCGACGTGTGCGCGGGCATCGAGCAGGCGTTCCGCCCGCAGGCCGAGGACAAGGGCCTGGAACTGCGGGTCGAGGTGGCCCCGGAGGTGCCGGCCAGCCTGGTCACCGACGCCCAGCGGCTGCACCAGGTGCTGCGCAACCTGCTGGCCAACGCGGTCAAGTTCACCGACTCCGGGCACGTCACGCTGGCGATCGGGGTGGCCGCGCCGGGCACCCTGCACGGGGTGCCCACCCTGGACGCGGCCCGCGCCGTGATCTCCTTCGCGGTCCGCGACACCGGCATCGGCATCCCGGACGGCAAGCTGGAGATGATCTTCGAGGCGTTCCAGCAGGCGGACGGCACCACCAGCCGCAAGTACGGCGGCACCGGGCTGGGCCTGTCGATCTCCAAGGAACTGGCCCGGATCCTGGGTGGGCGCATCGACGTGTCCTCCGAGCTCGGCACCGGCTCGGTGTTCACCCTGCTGCTGCCCGACGAGCTGCCCACCACCACCGCCGCCGCGGCCCGGATGCTGCCCCGCCAGCTGCCGGTCGCCGCCCCGGCGGGCGCCTCCGCGCCGGGCGGTCCGCGGACCGCCCGCAGCGACCGGCCGATCCTGCGCCCGGCGCCGGGGGCCCGCGGGGCGCGCCCGGTCCCGGAGCTGGCCGGGACCACCGTGCTCATCGTGGACGACGACGTCCGCAACGTGTTCGCCCTGACCAGCGCGCTGGAGATGCGCGGGCTGACGGTGCTCTACGCCGACAACGGCGCCGAGGGCATCCGGCTGCTGACCGAGCACCCCGAGGTGGACGTCGTACTGATGGACGCGATGATGCCCGACCTGGACGGCAACGAGACCACCCGGCGGATCCGGGCCCTGCCGCAGGGCCGGGACCTGCCGGTGGTGTTCCTGACCGCCAAGGCAATGCCCGGCGACCGGGAGTCCAGCCTGGCCGCCGGGGCGACCGAGTACGTGACCAAACCGGTGGACCTGGACGACCTGCTCACCCTGATGGCGTCCTGGGTGACCCCCGCCGGGGTGGTCTCGTGAGCACCCGGCACCTGGCCCGGGTGCTGGCCGTGGACGACCGCCGGGAGAACCTGCTGGCCCTGCAGGCGATCCTGGAGGGCATGCCGA
>JASLAP010000061.1 GCA_030147065.1 Pseudonocardia sp.
CTGAGCCCCGAGCGGCGTCGCCCGAGCCGCTGCCGGGCTCGGCACCGCTGAGTTCCCCTGCGTGCTCGTACGCCGGAGGCCCGCTGGACGTACGAGGTCCCAGGGGAAGCGGGTCGGAGGAGGCGCTGCGTCCCGCGCCTAGAGGTACTGGCCGGTGCCGCCGGTCAGGCCGGGGGGTGCCTGCGGTGCGGTGCCCGGCGGCAGCGCCGCCCGGCCCCGCATCTGCTCCAGCTGCACCCGGGCGGCCATCTGCTGTGCGAACAGCGCCGTCTGGATGCCGTGGAACAGGCCCTCCAGCCAGCCGACCAGCTGGGCCTGGGCGATCCGCAGCTCGGCGTCGGACGGGATGTTGTCGTCGGTGAACGGCAGGCTCAGCCGCTCCAGCTCGGCCCGCAGCTCGGGGGCCAGCCCGTCCTCCAGCTCCTTGATCGAGTTCTCGTGGATCTCGCGGAGCCGGGCCCGGGAGGCCTCGTCCAGCGGCGCCGCGCGCACCTCCTCGAGCAGCTGCTTGATCATGGTGCCGATCCGCATCACCTTGGCCGGTTGCTCGACCATCGCCCCGACGCCCTCCGCCCCGTCACCGTCGCCGTCCCCGCCGGCCTGCGGCACCTGGGCCATGCCCACCGGCCGCCCGTCCGGTCCGACCACCAGCACCTGCTGCTGCTCGCCGTTCTCTGCGTTGCCGCCCTGTTCCGGTCCCATGTTCTCCACGTTCCCCGGCGGGGCCCTCCCCACCGCACTTCGACTCGGTTTCGGCGCCACGGTATCGGCCGCGCCCCCGGCGTGCTGCTACCTGACCAGCACCAGCTTGCCGACCACGCCGCCCTCGGTGAGCAGCGCGTGCGCCCGCGACGCCTCGGCCAGCGGCACCCGCTCGTGCACGACCGGGCGCACCCGCCCGTCGGCGAACATCGGCCAGACCTGCTCGCGGACCCCGGCGACGACCTCGGCCTTGCTGTGCGGGCCCTCGACCGGCCGCCCGCGCAGGCCCATCGCGGTGATGCTGGCCCGCTTGCGCAGCAGCGCCCCCAGGTCCAGCTCGGCCTTGGCCCCGCCCTGCATGCCGATGATCAGCAGCCGGCCGTCGGGGGCCAGCGCGTCGAGGTTGGCGGTCAGGCCCTTGGCGCCCATGTTGTCCAGGATGACGTCGGCGCCGTGCCCGTCGGTGGCCTTGCGCAGCTCGGCGGGGACGTCGTCGTGGTAGTCGATGACGATGTCGGCGCCCAGGTCGCGGCAGGCCTGCATCCGGTCCGGCGCCCCCGCGGTGGCCGCCACCCGGGCGCCGAGCGCCTTGGCGACCTGGATGGCGTGCGTGCCGATGCCGCTGCTGCCGCCCTGCACCAGGAACGTCTCCCCGGCGGTCAGCCGGCCGGCGGCGACGATGTTCGACCACACCGTGCAGGCGACCTCCGGGAGCCCGCCGGCCGAGACCAGGTCCACCCCCGGCGGGACCGGCAGCACCTGCACGGCCGGCACCACGACCTTCTCGGCGTACCCGCCGCCGGCCAGCAGCGCGCACACCTCGTCGCCGACCGACCAGCCGGTGACGCCCTCGCCCAGCTCGGCGATCCGCCCGGAGCACTCCAGGCCGATGATCTCCGACGCCCCGGGCGGGGGCGGGTAGGCGCCCTGGCGCTGCAGCAGGTCGGCCCGGTTGACCGCGCTGGCCACCACGTCGACGACGACCTCGCCCGGGCCGGCGACCGGGTCGGGCACCTCCGTCCACTCCAGCACCTCGGGACCGCCCGGTTCGCGCACCGTGATCGCATGCATGACCCGACGCTAGTCGCGTCGGCAGCGGACGACGATGTGGAGCCGCCCGACGACCGTCGTCGCGGACGTCCACGTCGCCGCCCGGGCCGGGCTCCGTCGCGCACATGGCCGGTCCGAGCGCCGACGGCCATTCTGCGGAGCGAGTTGTCACGGCCCGGACAATTGGGCTGATCGCCAATGTCGGCGGGCACGGGGCACTGCTAGGTTTCGAGCCGGGGGACATATCGGGGGTGAGTGCGGACATGGTGACCGGGACGGTGGTGTTCCTGGTCATCGGCGGCATCGGGGTGGCACTTCTCGCGCTGGCGCTGCTCGGCGGCGAGCTGTTCGGTTTCGTGAGCGCCGAGTTCGACGGCGCCGTCTCGCTGGAGGCGGTGGCCGGGTTCCTCGGCGCCTTCGGGTTCGGTGCGGCCGTGGTCAGCACCGCGATCGACGCGCAGACCCCGGCCCAGTTGCTGGCCGCCGGTGGCGCCGGGCTGGTGGCGGCGGTGCCGGCCACCTACCTGGTCGCCCGGCTGTCCCGGTCGGCCCGCTCGATGCCGACCGACGACACCCCGCGCCGTTCGGACCTGGTCGGCAACCCGGGCGTGGTGGTCACGCCCATTCCGGCTGCCGGGTACGGCGAGGTGCGGGTGCTGGTGGGCGGCCACCGGTTCAAGCTCAACGCCCGCGCCGACACCCCGATCGGCACCGGCGCCGCGGTCCTGGTGATCGAGGCGCCCAGCGACACCAGCGTCGTGGTGATCGAGGCCCCCGGCGCGTTCTGACCGCATTCCGGTGCGGCCGTCCGACCATTCCGAGGAAGGGTGTTCGTCCCGTGGAACTGCTCATCGCGATCGGTGGCGCCGTGGCGCTGGTCGTCCTGCTGCTGCTGTTCGTGCTGTCCCGGATCAAGGTGGCCCGGTCCAACGAGGCGTTCATCGTGACCGGCCGCAAGGGCCGGACGACGCAGGGTCTGGACGGCAGCAGCTCCACCGACCTGTCCGGTCAGAAGGTCGTCATGGGCGCCTCGGTGTTCGTGCTCCCGGTGGTGCAGAAGCTGCAGGTCCTGGACCTGTCCAGCCGGCGGATCCACGTCGAGATCCAGGGCGCGGTGAGCAAGCAGGGCATCCGGACGAACCTGCAGGGCGTCGCCATCGTCAAGATCGGCGGCACCGAGGACGCCATCCGCGCGGCCGCCCAGCGGTTCCTGCACCAGCAGAAGGACATCGAGGCGTTCACCGGCGAGGTGCTGGCCGGGGCGCTGCGCTCGATCGCCGGCCGGCTGACCATCGAGGAGATCATCCGCGACCGGGCGGCGTTCGCCTCGGCGGTGGCCGAGGAGGCCGAGCACTCGATGACCAACCAGGGCCTGGTGCTGGACACCTTCCAGCTCCAGGACATCACCGCCGACGGCTCCTACCTGCAGGACCTGGGCCGGCCGGAGGCCGCCCGGGTGCTCAAGGACGCCGCCATCGCCGAGGCCAGGGCCCGCCAGGCCGGCGAGCAGGAGCGGCTGCTGGCCGAGGAGGCCATCGCCGAGGCCAACCGCAACCTGTCGCTGAAGCAGGCCGGGATCCAGGCCGAGATCGACGCCGCGCACGCCCGGTCCGCCGCGGCCGGCCCGCTGGCCCGCGCCGAGCGCGACCAGGCGATCCTCACCGAGCAGCAGAAGGTCGCCGAGCGCAACGCCGAGCTCAAGCAGCGCCAGCTCGACACCGAGGTCCGCAAGCCGGCCGACGCCGCGCGGTACAAGGTCGAGCAGGAGGCCGAGGCGGCCCGCAACGCCGCGGTGTTCGACGCCGACGCCCGCCGCCAGGCCACCATCGCCGCCGCCCAGGCCCGCGCCGAGCAGGACCGGCTGACCGGTGACGGCGAGCGCGCCCGCCGCACCGCGGTCGCCGACGCCGTCGAGCGGGAGGGTGCCGCCGAGGCCGCCGCCGTGCTGGCCCGCGGCCAGGCCGAGGCCGAGGCGATGCGCCGCAAGGCCGAGGCGTTCGCCCAGTACGGCGACGCCGCCGTGCTCGACCTGCTGGCCCGGGTCATGCCGCAGGTCGTGGAGGCGGCCAGCCGACCGATGAGCGGCATCGACAAGCTCACCGTGATCTCCACCGACGGGGCGTCCTCGCTGAGCCGGACGGTGGCCGACAACGTCGCGCAGGGCCTGCAACTGGGCAGCGACCTCACCGGCGTCGACCTCGCCGGGCTGCTCAGCCGGCTGGGCAGCGGGAAGGTGGGCGCCATCCCCGGCCTCCCCGCCGACCCCACCCCCGCCGTGGAGCGCAACGGCGAAGCCGACCCACCCTCCCCCTCCCCCCGCCCCACCCCCTGAGCCTCGCCCCTCGCAGCCCTTCGGTGTTCGCGCAGCCCGTGTGGTGGCGTCGCAGCCCGCCGGCGTGCTGCGCGAGCACCGCATGGGCTGCGCGACGCTTCGGGGGCTGCGACGGCGGTCCGGCTGCTGTGCGGGGAGTGGGGCAGTGGGGCGAGAGCGGTTCTGGGCCAGTGGAGCTGGACGAGAGCGCCGTTCGTCAAGCGAGGGTCGCCAATCCGGCCCGCACACCGCGTTGCCCGCCCGTTCGGCCGCTCTCGCAGCCTGCTGGTGTTCGCGCAGCCATGTGGCGCCGTCGCAGCGCGTCGACGCGTTGCGCGGACTCCGCTGAGGCTGCGCGACGCCCGATGCGCTGCGACGACTACCGGTCGTGCCGCTCCCGGGCGGCCGCGATGCGTCGGGGATCGGGCGAGAGCGCCGTTGGGCCGACGAGATGGGCGAGAGCCACTCTCACCCACCCTGCCCAGTGCCGTCCGGAGCCGGGTGTCGGTGGCCGAGCCCGGGAGCCCACGCCGTCGCGCAGCCGATGACGTCGATCTCGAGCGCGCCGCCGCCCGCGGCGAATCCGGTCGTCGAGCTGGGGGCCGTGCGGCACAGTGTCGCGGTGACCTATCCGGAGCCGTGGCCGTTGCGGCACCTGGTGCTGCGCACCCCGCGCCTGGAGCTGCGCCCGGACGACGACGCGGGCCTGGCGGAGCTGGTCGAGGAGGCGTACCGCGGCGTCCACGACCCGGCGACCATGCCGTTCCTGCAGCCGTGGACCGACGCCGATCCGCGCTACCTGGGCCGCGGGTCGCTGCAGCACTACTGGTCGGAGCGGGCCCGGCTGGCCCCGGAGAGCTGGGCGGTGCACTTCCTGGTCCGGCACCAGGGCCGCGTCTTGGGTGTGCAGAGCCTGATGGGTGAGGACTTCGGGGTGCTCCGCGAGATCGGCACCGGGTCGTGGCTGGGCCTGCGGCACCAGGGCCGCGGGTTCGGCACCGAGATGCGCGCCGCGGTGCTCCAGTTCGCGTTCGACCACCTCGGCGCGACCGCTGCCGGCTCGGGCGCGTTCGCCGACAACGCGGCCTCGCACGCGGTGTCGCGCAAGCTCGGCTACCGCCGCAACGGCACCCGCACCCTGGTGCGCCGCGGCGAGCCGGCCGTCGAGGTCCTGCTGCGCCTGGAGCCCGCCGACTTCGTCCGCCCCGACTGGACCGTCGAGGTCGAGGGCGTCGACGGCTGCCGCGGCCTCCTCGGCGCCGGCTGATCCTTCCGAGATGCACACCAGCGTCCCGACGAGGGCGCTCAGGTAGATCTCGGAAGGATCAGCGGCCCGTCAGCCGAGGTCGACGCCGCGGGCGAAGGTGTCGCACTGCGCCGGGTCGCCGGTCCGGTAGCCGGTGGTGTACCAGCGCTCCCGCTGCTCGGAGCTGCCGTGGCTGAACTGGCTCTCGTCCACCCGGCCGCCGCCGAGCTGGCTCTGGATGAAGTCGTCGCCGATCCGGGAGGCGGTGTCCAGCGCGGCCGCCACGTCCTCCTGGGTGATGCCCTCGATCAGCGGCTGGCCGGACGCGTTGGGCACCGACTCGGCGTGGTTGGCCCAGACCCCGGCGTAGCAGTCGGCCTGCAGTTCCAGGCGCACCGACCCGGACGTCGGCCCGGTCTCGCCGGGCTGCACGCGCGAGGAGGTGCCGAGCAGGTTCTGCACGTGGTGGCCGTACTCG
The DNA here is from genome assembly GCA_030147065.1 of Pseudonocardia sp. Lineage (GTDB taxonomy): Bacteria > Actinomycetota > Actinomycetes > Mycobacteriales > Pseudonocardiaceae > Pseudonocardia. The sequence continues at coordinate 5,788 of JASLAP010000061.1, forward strand.
TGGGCGATCACGTAGGCGCGCGCGAACGGCCCGCCCTGCGCCCCGAAGCGGGTCTCCAGCTCCTCGAAGAAGGTCAGGTCGATGTAGACCTCGGCGTCGGCCGGGCAGTAGAACGGTCCGCTCGCCGACGTGGCGCCGCCGCAGCCGCCGGTGTTGACGCTGCCGCTGAAGAAGTTGATGCGCGGCGGCTGGTAGGTCTGCCCGGAACCGGCGAAGGCGTCGGTCCAGTAGCCGTCCAGCGAGTTGACCACCGCCACGACCTCGCAGTCGAGCTGGGTGTTGGCCTGCTCGCCGGTGCGGCAGGCCGCGGCCGCCGCCGACGTGTCGGTCTGCTGGCCGCTCTCCAGCCCGGTCAGCCCGCCGGGCAGGCCCGACGGCACGCTGAACCCGCCGCCACCACCACCCCCGCCGAGCTGGGCGAGCAGGAAGTACAGGATCAGCCCGACGACGCCGAGCCCGCCGCCGCCCATTGCGACCCGCCCGCCCATGCCGCCCCCGCCGCCACCCCGCAGATCGTCGACGTTCGACGTGTCCAGGTTCGCGCCCTCGTTGAACCGCATGCGCCGCCTCCCTCGTTCGGCGAGATCCCACCACAACCGCTGCCGGTCGGCCGGGCGGACACGGTGGGTCACGCGCGGTCGGTCGCGCTGTCACCGCGCGTTCACCGTCGCCTGGGAGGATGGCGCCATGTCGCGTCGACGCCTCACCGTCACCGCAACCCTCCTGCTGACCCTGGCCGCCCCGGTCCCGGCCGCCGCCTCGACCGAGCCGACCACAGTGCGGGTGGCCACGTTCAACGCCTCGTTGAACCGGGCCGCGGAGGGCGAGCTGGTCGCCGACCTGTCGACGCCCGACGACCCGCAGGCCCGCAAGGTGGCCGAGGTGATCCAGCTGACCCGGCCGGACGTGCTGCTGGTCAACGAGTTCGACTACGACCCGCCCGCGGTCGACCTGTTCCGGGACAACTACCTGGAGGTCGGCCAGAACGGCGCCGAGCCGATCGAGTACCCGTACGCGTTCGTCGCGCCGTCCAACACCGGTGTCCCCAGCGGGTTCGACCTGGACGACAACGGAACGGTGGGCGGCGGCAACGACGCCCTGGGCTACGGCACCTTCCCCGGCCAGTACGGGATGCTGGTGCTGTCGCGGTTCCCGCTCGGCGAGGCCCGCACGTTCCAGGACTTCCGGTGGCGGGACCTGCCCGGAGCCCGGCTGCCGGCGGACTTCTACACGCCCGAGGAACTGGCCGTGCTGCCGTTGTCGTCCAAGTCGCACTGGGACGTCCCGGTCGACGTCGGCGGCACCACCGTGCACGTCCTGGCCAGCCACCCCACCCCGCCCAC
>JASLAP010000570.1 GCA_030147065.1 Pseudonocardia sp.
GTCCTCCGTCGCCCGGACTTCCCGCGGGGCGTCGCTCGGGTCGTAGGCGCTGCCGACCTCGGCGGCCGGCGCGTCCCGCCGCAGCGGCTCCCCATGGGCGGCGGTGCCGCCTCCTGGCCGGACCTGGGCAACCTCGCTCACCGCCGACATCGGCAGCGACGCCATGGCGCTCGAGCCGCCGATCGCCTGCTGCTCGCTGGCGAGCGCGTCGCCGGTCTCCAGCGCCCAGCCGGGTCCTGGCCGCTGCGACGGCAGCTGGGCCGGGTAGGCCTTCCGTAGCTCCTCGTAGGTCGCCGTCGCCTGCTCGAACCGCGCGGGATCCATCTCCGCGCCCGGCTTGGCCGCGTAGACGCCCATGATCTCCTGCGCGGTCCCCGCCTCGGTCAGCGGCCGCACCACCCGGTCGACCTTCGGCGACACGCGCCGCGCCTGACCGGGGATCGTCGATCGGTCGGGCGACTGCCCCGGCTTCTGGGGAGACATGGCGCCACCAGGCGTCGACGGCGCGAGCGGGAGCTCGCCCTGGTTCTGGTTCCGCGTCCAGGTAGGCGCCTGCGGGTCGCGCCCACCCTCCTCCTGGATCCCCGGCGCGCTACTCCGCCGTCGCTGGTCCGCCATCGCTGCCGCGCTCCTCCGTGCCGGCCGTCGCCGGTCATCATCTGCTGCTCGCCGTCGGGTCGTCGTTCGGATCGATCGCGACCGGCGCGGCCACGCCCGGCACGCCACGCCGCCTGTCACGACGCGTCGGCGCATCCCCCGCGCCACAGACCGCGGAAGGGCGACGCCGGCGGATAGGTGCCTCAGCCGGACGCCGTCGGGGGCCGCGCCACCACCAGGCGGAACACCCCCAGCCGCCGGTGGCGCTCCAAGACCACCGAGAACCCCTCGGCGACCAGCGTCGCCACCGTCTCCCGGGCCAGGTGGCAGCCGATCACCCGCTCCTGTAGCGGCGACAGGCCCCGCTGTAGCCAGGCCACCGGCGCCACCGGGGAGCGGACGTGCTCGAGGAGCACGACCCGCCCGTCCGGGCGACAGACGCGGGCCACCTCCCGCAGCGCGGCCACCGGGTCGGGGACGGTGCAGAGCGCGAGGCTGAGCGCCACGGTGTCGAAGCTCGCGTCGCGGAACGCCAGGCGCTGTGCGTCCATCCGGGCGAGGAGAACCCCGCCGGCCACGTCGGCGCGCCCGGCGCGCCGAACCTGCCGCAGCATACCCTGGGAGAGGTCGACGCCGACCGCCTCGGTCACCGTCGCGGGGTAGTACGGCAGGTTGAGCCCGCTGCCGACCGCGACCTCCAGCACGCGCCCACGGAGCGCCGCCCCGAACGCTTCTCGGAGGTCGCCCACCAGCCACCGCTCTCCGCGCCCCACGGTCCGGTCGTAGGAGGCGGCCCGCCGGTCGTAGACGGCCCCGATCTGCCGGAGGTCCATGCCTGATACCCCTCCCTCTTCATGGGAGCCGCCGTCTCTGCCACTGTCAGACCGTGTCGGCTCCGGGCAGATGTCGGCGCCGGTGGTCCCCCTGGTCCCCTCGCTCCCATCATGACTGATGTCACCGCCGGGAGCAGGCACGTACCGTCGTCCTCAGGGGACCGGGCAGGCACCAAGGCCCTTAGCCTCGGCTTCCCATCGATGCGAGAGAAAGTCTTACGGTGCTACCGTAAGGTTCTGGCGCTCCAAGCGAGTGTGCATCGGACGCGTGCCGGCAAACTGCCGACCGACCGGTGACCTTTAGGATCGTCCTTGTACCACTGCACCGATCTCTGCCCCACCGTGGAGGAACAGCCAGGCGGACCATGGGAATCGGGACGTCGCCTCCTCGGCGGCGGTTCGTGACCCCGTTGGCACGTGAGCGGGTCGCGTCGGGCAGGTGCCGATCGCCAACCGCGCGGCACGACCGGTGGTCTACGGCAAGCCCCGAACCAGAGGGGTGGGATCACCGGCCGCGTGCTCCGACGCCTACTCGACCCGGACCGCGCCGTGCTGCGCGAGCACCCGCTCGACCGTGTCGAGCAGTTGGTCGAGGTCGAACGGCTTGTGCAGGAAGGCGGCGACCGGTCCGTCGGCCCGCCCCGACCGCACCGCCGCGCTCATCAGGATCACCGGCACCGCCAAGAGGTCAGGGTGAGCCCGGATCCAGGCGACCACGTCCCGCCCGTCCAAACCCGGCATCATCACGTCCATCAGCACCAGGTCCGGCCGCTCGGCCGGCAGCAACTCCTGGGCGCGGCGGCCGGTGTGCGCGGCCACGACCTGGTACCCCTCGTCCTCCAGCACGGCGGTGACGAAGTCACGGATCGCCGGCTCGTCGTCGACCACCAGGATCTTGCTGCCCGTCACGGGGCCGCCTGCCCACGTGTCCGGGCCCCCTGCCCGCCGGACCGGGCCGCCGCCTGCCGCGTGACGTCGGTCAGCACCGCCTCGGCGCTCTCGAAGCTGCCGGCCACGTCGATCCCGCCCGGGGTGATCAGGAACTCCCGGATCGAGGTGTCGTAGTCGCTCTCGCGCACCTTGAGGATCGAGATCAGCCGGTGCAGCTGGGAGCGCAACTCGACGTAACGGAGCAGCACCACGTTCTCGGCGGTCGACGCCACCGCCGGCATCGGCACGTCCAGGTCGTCGCCGAGCAGCGTGT
>JASLAP010000601.1 GCA_030147065.1 Pseudonocardia sp.
GCCGCTCACCCGGTACCACTCCCGGCCGTCGAGGTAGGCGACGATGTGCTCGGGGGTCCACTCGACCGCCCAGTTGTGCCACTGCGTGCCGTCGGCGAACACCTCGCCCTGCACCTGGGAGTTGTCCTCGCCGTAGTGCACAAAGATCTTGGTGCGCTGCCGGTCGGCGTCGAGCATCTCCATGAAGTCGACCTCACCACCGACCGGCCAGTCCTCCGCGTCCGGCCACAGCAGCAACAACGCGTTGTAGGTCTCGTCGCTCGCCGGGGCCCGCACCCGGCCCTCCCACCGCCCGTACTGCTGACCGGGGAACCACGCCATCCCACCGGTCGTGCCCCCCGGATCACCGGTGATGGTCAACAGACCGTCCTCGACGCTGATCGCCTCCGGCGACCGGATCCCGTTGCCGACGTGCCCGGGCCCGTCGTAGAGCTGCCACTCCGGACCCAGCGGCCCGTCGAACTCCTCCACCATCGACGGCTCGCCCCACCCGAGCAGGTGCCCGGCGCTCGTCTCGTGGCCGGCACTGGCCGGTGCGGTCGGGCCGGCGGTCGGCCGCACCGCGACGATCACCGCCGCCGCCACCAGCGCGGCGGCGGCCAGCCCCGCGACCAGCACCGTCGGACGCCGCGACGCGGTCGGGGCGGGTCGCACCGGGTCCAGCAGATCGGACATGAGGCCTTTCTCGGATCACCAACGGGTGAAGCGCGGCCGAATCTAGCGGCGGGGCGCTACCCGGGCCGCAGCAGGGCGACGTGGCCGGGAACGGTCTGCGGCTCCCCCGGCCGGCGCATCGGGACCACGCTGATCTCGGCCCCGGCGTCGACGAGGACCCGTTCCCACCGCGCCGCGGGGAAGCAGTCGTCGAGCTCCGCGGCGCCGAACGGCACCGGCCGCGGCAGGCCGGCGGCGATCACCCGGGCCAGCGGGGCGGGCAGCCCCCGCGGGCCGGCCCCCAGCCGCTCCAGGTAGTCCAGGCCCGAGTCGCGGTGGTCGGTCTCGGCGACCAGCACCGCGGCCCGGGGACCCATGAGATCGCCGAGGTTGGCCGCCAGCCGGCGACGCGCCGGGGGCTCGAGGACGTGCAGCACCCCGCGCACGAGCGCGCTGCACTCCCCCAGCTCGGCGCGCAGCCTGCGGCCGGCTCCGGGTGCGGTCATGTCCACGACGCGGAACTCCACGCCGGGCACGCCCGCGCTCTCCGCGCGGGCCAGCTCCACGGCGTGCGGGGCCAGGTCGACCCCGACGACGCGGCCGAACCGGGTGGTCAGCTCCCGGGTGAACCGCCCGTTGCCGCACCCGACGTCGACGACCGGCAGGTCGGGGTCGGTGTGCGCGGCGAGCAGGGCGGTGTAGCGGTCCGGCTCGGTGGAGCTGCTCGCGTCCCAGAGCACGTCGCCGCCGTCGCCGGTGGCCCCGATCCCGGCCCAGTAGCGGTCCCACCGCGCGCCGGCCCACCACGGCGCGCGGACCCCCTGCCGCAGCAGGTGCGCGACGGTCAGCGCCCGCTTCCAGCCCATGATCCCCTCCGGCCCGGTACCCCTAGGCGGCGGCCGTGCGGGCGAGGTAGATCGTGTTCGTCGCGGCGCGGTCCTGCAGCGGGTTGTCGAAGCTCACGACCTCCGCCCGGACCTGCGGGAACACCTCCGCCAGCACCGCGGTGAACGCGTCGTCGGGCGGGTCGTTGGACCAGAGCGCGAACACCCCGTCCGGCTGCAGGCAGTCCGCGACCCGCGCCAGCCCGGCCGGTTCGTAGAAGTCGGCGTGACCGGGGTGGAGCAGGTGGCGCGGGGAGTGGTCGATGTCGACGAGCACGGCGTTGAACCGGCGGCCGGGATCGGCCGGGTCGAGCCCGTTCCCGGACCGCAGCAGCGCGAAGAAGTCGCCGTGCAGCAGCGTGCACCGCGGGTCCGCGGTCAGCTCGCGGCCGGCCGGGATCAGGCCGCCGGCGTGCCACTCGATCACCTCCCCGAGCGCCTCCACCACCAGCAGCGAGCCCACGTCCGCGCTCTCCAGCACGGTCCGCGCGGTGTAGCCCAGGCCCAGGCCGCCGACGGCCACGTCCAGCTCGTCGCCGGACAGCTCGACGAGCGCGAGCCCGGCCAGCTCCTCCTCGGCCACGGTGAACAGGCTCGACATCAGGAACTCCTGGTCGAGCTTGATCTCGTAGACCTCCCGGTCCACCAGCGGGTCCCAGCGCCGGCGCAGCACCAGCTCGCCCATCGGCGTCGGCCGCCAGTCCAGCTCCTGGAACCGCTTGCTCATCCGGTCGTCCCCGCCGCTGCGCTCACGACCGTGACGGTAGCCAGCCGTCGTCGCGGCCCGGCGACCGCGCCGTCGGCCGGGTCGGGGACGGGGCCGTCCGGCCCGGGCGGTGTGGGTCCGGGCGCCCTGGCGCGCGGGCGGAACTTGCGGGTGCGGACGACCGTCCCGCCGCCGGGGCCCGCGCCCAGTGGGTTGGGCACGTGGACACCTCCGCGCTGATCCGGGCCCAGGACCAGGACCACCACGGGCTGGCGGCCCACGAGGTCGTGCTGCTCCTGGGGAGTCACCCCGAGCAGGGGCTGCCCGGCACCGAGGCGCGGGAGCGGCTCGACCGGTTCGGGCCGAACGCGTTGCCGGCCTGGTCGCCGTGCTGCTCGGGATCGCCCTGCCGATCCTGCCCACCCAGATCCTGTGGATGGTCGCCGCCGCGCTGCCCGGGGTACGCGACGGCAGCCTCACCGACGCGGCGCCGGACGCCGTCGGTGGAACCGGTCGACCACCGGGCTGAGGGCGGCTCCCCCGGTACTGCTCGGCAGCGTCTCCGGCCTCGGCAAGGACTCCGCGATGCCGCTGCTGCCCCCGCCGCCCCGCGTCACCGCGGGCGGCGGGCCCGGCCGGTCAGTCGCCGGTGGTGTCCGCCTGCTGCTGAACGCTCCGCCGGACCTCGTCCATGTCGACCGCGCGGGCCTGGGTGATCAGCTGGTCCAGCGCGCTCTCGGGCAGCGCTCCCGGCTGGGCGTAGAGGACCACGCCGTCGCGCAGCACCATCAGGGTCGGGATCGAGCTGATGCCGAACGCCTGGGCCAGCTCCGTCTGCGCCTCGGTGTCGACCTTGCCGAAGACGATGTCGTCGTTGCGCTCCGAGGCGCGCTCGAAGACCGGGCCGAACATGCGGCACGGGCCGCACCACTCCGCCCAGAAGTCCACCAGGACGATGCCGTCGCCGCCGACCGTCTCGGTGAAGTTGGTGGTCGTCAGTTCCTTCGTGGCCATGCCGTCCTCCTCTTGATACCCGGTCGGGTATGGTAACGCCGTCGCCGCTCCGGACATTCCCGGCGCG
>JASLAP010000680.1 GCA_030147065.1 Pseudonocardia sp.
GTGGTCTGCAGCTCCTGGGCGACCTGCTCGGCGATCTTCTCGTCGAGCAGCGCCTTGGCGATCGGGCGGGCCTCGGTGGTGATGTCGAAGTTGGCCTGGTCGCCCTGCAGCGAGGTGACCGTGGCGATGGCGTCGACCGGCTGGCCCTCCACGGTGAACTCGCAGCGCACCGACTTGCCCACCTCGGCGTCGAGGTCCTCCGGGCAGGTCACGCCCCCCGTCGTGATGCCCTGCCCGACGAGCTGCTGGTCGATCGCCGCGGCCACGTCGTCCTTGGGCACGGTGCTCGAACAACCGGCGAGCCCGGCGCCCAGCGCGACGGCGAGGCCGGCCACGGCCAGCGCCCTGCGGATCGTGTACATGGTGGTTCCCCCCAATGCATCCGGACACCGCCCTCCGGTGCCCGACCGTGCGCATCGTCGGTCCGCCTGTGATCCGTGTTATCCCTGGCAGGACACCTGTGATGCGCGTCTCACGACCATTGCGCCGATCGGGCACCACCGGTTGCCGTCGGTATCGGGTTCGGTTCGGCCCGTCGCCGGTCAGGCGTGCCGTGCGCGCGCCGGGCCGGGCCGCCGACTACCGTGCTGCGCTGTGACGAGGACCCGCTCCGCCACCCGGCCGCCGGAGCTGCGCGGCGCCAAGGACGCCGTGGAGCAGTTGTCCCGGCCGGGACCGCACCAGGTGCTGCGCGGCGACCTGGGCATGGTCGGCATCCCCGGGGTGGTGTTCGCGCCCGCCGAGGGGCTCGGGCTGCCCGCGGTGGCGTTCGCCCACGACTGGCTGCAGCCGCCGCAGCGCTACGCCGACCTGCTGCGCCACCTGGCCTCCTGGGGGTTCGTCGCGGCCGCGCCGGGCAGCCACCGCGGGCCGCTGCCCAGCCACGCCGGGTTCGCCGCCGACCTGCGCAGCACCCTCGACGTGTGCGCAGGCGTCCGGCTGGGCGACGGCCGGATCAGCGTCGACTCGCGGCGCACCGCGTTCGCCGGGCACGGCATCGGCGGCGGAGTCGCGCTGAGCGCCGCCCGCGAGCACCCCCGGGTGGCCGCGGTCGTCACGATCGCGGTGGCCCAGACCCGGCCGTCGGCGGTGGACGCGGCGCGGGACGTCAGGGTGCCGGTGCTGCACCTGGCCGCGGGCAAGGACACCGTCGCCCCGGCCGGCGGGCACGCCGAGCCGATCGCGGCCTCGGCCGGCGGCCCGGTGTGGCTGCGCACCATCACCAAGGCCTCCCACACCGGGTTCCTCGAGGGCACCCACTGGAGCGACTTCGTGCTCTCCGGCAGCCCGGACAACAAGACCCGGCGGCTCACCCGCGCCCTGGTCACCGCGTTCCTGATGGCCAAGCTCGGCGGCGAGGACCGGGTCGAGGTGCTGGTCGACGGCAAGGTACCCGGAACCACGCTCGCCGAGCGCGACTGACCGCGGCGCCGCCCGCGCGCGATCGACCGCCGTCAGGGTGGCGGGGGCAGTTCGGGGAGCCGGACGCCCCGGTCGTCGCCGACCCGGACGCCGTCGGTGCCGGGCAGGCGGGGCCCCGTCCGGTCCACACCGGCCCGGCGGCCGGGCGGGAGCGCCGCACCCGACGGCCACGGGCCGGCCGGTCCGGTGGGCTCCTCGGCCCGGCGGGCGTGCGCGTCGGCGAGGTCGGCCGCGGCGACCTCCACCCGGCCCAGCTCGCGGCCGACCAGCGCCACCCGCTCGGCCCACGCGCAGCCGTTGCGGTCGGACCAGTCGCCGCTGATCCCCTCCGCCAACCGGGCCACCCGCGGCCCGGCGTCGGCCAGCACCGCTGCGACCCGGGCGTACCAGGCCGCGAGCTCGTAGTCCCGGCCGCTCACCTGCTCCACCACACCGCCCGCACCGCGGTGGGGTCGACCAGCGCCCGCGCCGCCGAGCCGTCGGCAGCCCGTGCCGCGGCGCTGACCGCGGTGAGCGCGGCGGCCAGCTCGGTGAGGTCACCGACGGCCCGTCCCACCGCGGACCGCACGCGATCGGCCTCGCGATCATCGCCCGGTGGGCCGGGGACCGCGGCGAGGTCGGCGGCCACCGCCGCCGCGGTCGCCGCGTGCTCGTGCAGCCGGTCCGGGTCAAGGTGCAGGTCGGGTGCCATGGGCGAGATGGTGCCGAACCGGCCGGGTCGCTCGGGGCCGAACGGGCCACCTCGGTCCGATGGCCGCCGCGATCACTACCGCCTCCAGACGGTGGCGTACTTCTTCCGGTACTTGACGTCGGACTCGCTGTCGATCAGCTCCTGCGCCGTCGCGCGCAGGCCCTCGTCGCCGGTGGCGTCGTGGGCGTTGTGCAGGCTCTGCACGATGTCGTAGCGGATCAACGACCAGTTCTTCTCCGCGCGGCAGTCGGCGAAGCGGCGCACCATCCCGTCCCGGTACGCCGCACGCTGCTCGGGCCCGGCGGCGCCCACCTTCCACAGCGCCTGCAGGCAGTGCCGGGCGGTCACGAACCGGGCGTCGTGCGTCAGGTCCAGCAGCGCCGGGAGGGCGTCGAGGATGCGCCGCTCGGGGTCGCTCCTGGCCAGGTTGCACAGCAGTTGCGCGGCGATCGACCGGACGTGGTTGTCCGGGTGGCGCAGGTCGGCCACGACGCCGTCCCACGCCTCGTACGCCCAGTCCACCGGACGGTCGGTGGCCTCCATGACGGCCGCGTAGGCCAGGTTCCGGACGTCCGGGTCGGCGGAGCGGACGTCGTGCAGGGTGTCGCGGATAACGCTGTCCATGCCGCGCAGTACAGCGCGTCCTAGATCGGCCCGACGAAGCTGGGGTGGCACTCCGCGGCTGGCACCCCGTCGGGCAGCGAGAACAGCTCCTCCATCTCCAGCGGGGTGACCGACTCCCCGGGCAGCGAGATGAAGTCGTTGTCGATCGTGGTGTTGTCCGCGTTCCCGCCGATGATCTTCCCGGTGGCGTCCAGGTAGACGATCGCGATGGAGCCGCTGCCCAGCTCGGAGCGGTAGCTGGAGATCGCGTCGCAGCTGACGATCACGCTGTCCACCGACGACCCGTCGTCGGCGCCGGGGCGCACCGTGGCCGGGCCCATGGTCAGCGTGCCCGGGGCGACGTCGTCGGTGCTGAACCAGTCGATGTCGGTGACCTCGACGGACATCCGGGTCGGCGACGTGGTCAGCTCGCGCAGGTCGCCGCCCACCGCGGTCCCGCCGATCGCCGAGGTCGCCCCCGGCGGGACCGTGTAGACCACGGCGAAGTCGTCCTGGTAGAGCAGGGTGCCGGCGTCGTCGGTGAGCTGGACGTCCAGCTGCACCGAGCTGGCCACCCACGACGTCGGGTTGGGGTTGCGCACCCGGGCCGCGTAGCTGATGACCTTGCCGCTGTACTCCACGTCGTAGGCGGTGAACCCGAAGTCGACCACCTCGACGTCCTCGCGCTGGCTCTCCGGGATGGTCGCCGGCGGCCAGGGCGTCGCCCGGACCGGCTGCCCGGGGACGACCGTGGGCACGGCGGCGCCGGTGGGCCGCGCGGCCCCGGCGTCGTCGCCGCCGGCGGGGGGACCGGCCAACCCGGCCACCGGGGCCGGCGAGCCGGTCACCACCGTGGTGCAGCCGGCCAGCAGCATGATCAGCACCGCGGGGAGGACGGTGCGCAGGGCAGTGCGGCTCACGAGGCTCCTTGCATCACTTTGGCGACCGCCCGGGCCGCGATCCCGGGGGCGGTGGCGTCGTCGACGTCGTTGCCGGAGTTGAAGCTGACCAGCACCTCGACCACGTGGTCGCCGTGCCGGACCCAGATCGCCTCGCGGTTCTGCGCGGTCACCCGGACCGCCTGGTCGCCGCCCGGCGGCGGGCTGAACGGCCGGGGCTCGTCGATGGTGGTGCTGTCGGCGCAGCGGACCGCGGTCTCCTGCAGGCCGGTCATGAACGTCTCGGCGGCACCGGGCCGGAACGCGGCCAGGTAGGTGTAGACGAGGTAGTCCTCGTCGGGCGCGATGCCCCGCTTGACCTCGGCGGTCTTGCCGTCCTGGGGGGCGGTGCGGGAGCAGAACAGCACGCTGGCGATATCGCCGTCGGGCGGCGAGTCGAGCTCGCCGCCGCCCGGGGAGAAGTCGGTGAACTGCAGCAGCAGCGGCTCCAGCTCGTCGGCCGTCGACGCGGCCGGCCCCGACCCGCCGGCCGAGCCGGGCCCGGCCACCGGCGGCGCGGCGGTTGCCGGGACCTGGCCGCCGGTCGTCCCCGGATCGACGCCGTCCGGCCCGGCGCCGAGCCCGGGGACGAGCACCGCCGCGGCGACCACGGCGGCGACCAGCCCGGCCCCGGCGACGGCGGGCCACATCCAGCGCGGGCGCCGGGGGCCCGGGGACGCTGCGGGCGGTGGTCCGTACCCGGATCCGTAGCCGGGGTGCGCGGCGTACCGGTCGTACCGCGGGGGCTGCGGGCCGGTGCCGTACGGCGGCGGCTGGACCGCCCGGGTGGCCAGCGAGCCGTGCGGTGCGGTCGGGCCCGGACCGCCCGACCGGCCGGCCGGGTGCGGCCCCGAGGTCGCGTAGGGCCCGGAGGTCGCGTGCGGACCGGACGTCACCGCCGGCGCCGAGGCGTGCGCACTGCTGCCCGTCCGCGCGGGGCCCGGGCCGACGGTGGTGGCGCCGCGCCCGTTCGCCGGGCCCGGCGGCTCGCCCTCCACCTGCTCGACGACGAGCCCCGAGACCGCCTCGCCGTGCTGGCGCTGCACCTGCTGGAACGCCCGCCCGAGCTCCAGGGCGCTGCGCGGGCGCCCGGCCGGGTCCTTGGCCATCGCCTGCTCCAGCAGCGCGCACACCCCGTCGGGCACGCCGCGCGGGCGCAGGTCGGGAACCGGGTCGCGGAGCACCCGGGCCAGCAGCGGGCTGATCGACGCGTCGGTGTCGCGGACGAACGGCGCCGACCCGGCCAGCAGCGCGTACAGCGTGGACGCCAGCGAGTACACGTCGGACTGCGGCAGCGGCTGGTGGCCGTCCAGGACCTCCGGCGGCGCGTGCGAGAGCGTCGCGGTGACCACCCCGGACTCGGTCTGCAGCGCCCCGCGCATCCGGGCGATGCCGAAGTCGGCCAGCACCGGCTCGCCGTAGCGCGACAGCAGCACGTTGTCCGGCTTGATGTCGCGGTGCAGGATCCCGGTGCGGTGCGCGGTCTCCAGCGCGCCGCACAGCTTGACCGCGATGTCGACGACCTCGCGGACGCCCAGCGGCCCGCGCTGCGCGAGCCGGCCGGACAGCGGTCCCCCGGGCAGGTACTCCATGACCAGGAAGGGCGAGCCGGTCGCGGTGGTGCCGCTGTCGTAGACGGTGACGATGTGCGGGTGCTGGGCGAGCGCCCCGAGGACCTGCCGCTCGCGGTCGAACCGGGCGGCGGTGGTCTCGTCGATCCGGCCGCTGAGCACCTTGATCGCGACGTCCTGGGCGAAGGCGACCCGGCGGGCCCGGTAGACCACGGCGAAGCCGCCCCGACCGATCTCGACCGCCCGGTCGTAGCCGTCGATCCGCAGCTCGGACAGGGTCCGTGTCGCGATGTCGTGCTCGCCCGTGGTCATCAGGCACTGCCCCCCGCCGTCCGACCAGGCACGCTAGCAGTGCGCGACGGGGCTTCCCCCGACCGGGTGGCCGGCGCCGGACCGGGCCGGACCGCCGTCACCGGCGGTGACCAGCCCCTATCGGGCGGCGGCGACGACCGCGGCCAGCCGGTCGGCGGTGGCGCTGGCCTGCTCGGCGGTGGGCGCCTCGACCATCACCCGGACCAGCTGCTCGGTGCCCGAGGGCCGCAGCAGCACCCGTCCGGTGCCGCCCAGCTCGGCCTCCGCGGCCCGCACCGCGTCGTGCACCGACAGCGACGCGGCCACCGCCTCCCGGTCCACGACCTTGACGTTGACCAGCACCTGGGGCAGCGGCACGACGACCGCGGCCAGCTCGGCGAGCGACTGGCGGGTTTGCGCCATCCGGGCCATCAACCGCAGCGCGGTGAGCAGGCCGTCGCCGGTGGTGGCGTGGTCGGGCAGCACGACGTGCCCGGACTGCTCGCCGCCCAGGCTGAACCCGCCGCGGCGCAGCTCCTCGAGCACGTAGCGGTCGCCGACCTGGGTGGTGCGCACGGCGATCCCGGCCTCGCGCATCGCCAGGTGCAGGCCGAGGTTGCTCATCACCGTGGTGACCAGGGTGTCCTGGACCAGGTCGCCGGCGTCGCGCATGGCCAGGGCCAGCACGGCCAGGATCCGGTCGCCGTCCACGTCGGCACCGGTGGCGTCCACGGCCAGGCAGCGGTCGGCGTCGCCGTCGTGGGCGATGCCCAGGTCGGCGCCGTGCTCGACGACGGCCCGGCGCAGCGGCTCCAGGTGGGTCGAGCCGACCCCGTCGTTGATGTTGAGCCCGTCCGGGGTGGCGTGGATCGCGACGACGTCCGCGCCGGCCCGGCGGTAGGCCTGCGGCGCGACGGTGGCCGCGGCGCCGTGCGCGCAGTCGACGACCACCCGGACCCCGTCCAGCCGGGTGGGGGTCGCGGCGAGCAGGTGGTCGGTGTAGCGGGTGCCGGCGTCGGCCAGGTCGCGGACCCGGCCGATGGCCGCCCCGGTCGGCCGGTCGCCGCCGGTGGTGACGCCGTCCTCGACGGCGTCCTCCAGGGCGTCGGGCAGCTTGTGACCGCCCGCGGCGAACAGCTTGATCCCGTTGTCGGGCATCGCGTTGTGCGACGCGGAGATCATCACCCCGAGGTCGGCGCCCAGCGCGGCGACCAGGAAGGCGACCGCCGGGGTGGGCAGCACCCCCACCCGGACGGCGTCGGCGCCGGCCGAGGCCAGCCCGGCGACCACCGCGGCCTCCAGCATCTCGCCGCTGGCCCGCGGGTCGCGGCCGACCACGGCGGTCGGCCGGTGGGACCGGTCACGCTCGGCCAGCACGCGCGCGGCGGACGCGGACAGCGCAACGGCGAGCTCCGGGGTGAGGAGCTCGCCGTTGGCCAGTCCGCGGACGCCGTCGGTACCGAACAGACGCCGCTCGCCCAAGATCAGCGCTTGCTGTACTGGGGCGCCTTGCGGGCCTTCTTGAGCCCGTACTTCTTGCGCTCGATGACCCGCGGGTCGCGGGTGAGGAAGCCGGCCTTCTTCAGCGGCGGGCGGTCCTCGGAGTCGGCCTCGATCAGCGCCCGGGCGATGGCCAGGCGCAGCGCGCCGGCCTGGCCGGAGGTGCCGCCGCCGTGCAGGTTGGCGAAGATGTCGAAGCGCTCGGTCTTCTCCACCGTGACCAGCGGCTCCCGGATGAGCTGCTGGTGCAGCTTGTTCGGGAAGTACTGCTCCAGGGACTTGCCGTTGAGCCGGAACTGGCCGCTGCCCGGCATCAGCCGGACGCGGACGACGGCTTCCTTGCGACGGCCGACGGTCTGGATCGGGCGGTCGGAGAACACGGCCGGGATCTCGGCCGGCGCCAGGTCGACCTCGACCTCGTACTCGTCGTCGGCCTCGACATCGGCGTCGGCGTCGGCGTCGGCGTCGGCAGTGACGTCGGACTCGACGTCCGCGTCGTCGGCGGCGATCTCGGTGGCCTCGTCGTCGACGGCAGCCTCCTCGACCGCCTCGATCTCCGGCTCGGGGGTGGTCACGGGCTGTCCCTCTTCCACAGACTCGGTGCCGGCCGCCTCGGGAGTGCTCACTGGGCGACCTGGGTGATCTCGAACTCGGCGGGCTGCTGCGCGCTGTGCGGGTGCGACGGGCCGGCGTAGACCTTGAGCTTCTTGCTCATGGCCCGGCCGAGCCGGTTCTTCGGCAGCATCCCCTTGATGGCCTTCTCGACCAGGCGGTCCGGGTGCTTCTCGATCATCTCGCCGACCGAGCGCTGGCGCAGGCCGCCCGGGTAGCCGGAGTGCCGGTAGACGAACTTGTCGGTCCGCTTGTTGCCGGACACCGCGATCTTCTCGGCGTTGACGATGATCACGAAGTCGCCGGTGTCCATGTGCGGGGCGTAGGTCGGCTTGTGCTTGCCGCGCAGCAGCGTCGCCGCCTGGACGGCGAGCCGGCCGAGCACCACGTCCGTAGCGTCGATCACGTGCCAGGCGCGGGTGATATCGCCGGGCTTGGGGCTGTACGTGGGCACGGACCTACCTCGTCGCTGTCGTCTGCTCGTCCGAGTTGCTCGGGAGCTGCCTTCGGTGCGGGGTGCAGCAGGCGTCTGGCCCGATGAGGAGCCGGCGCAGCCACAGGACCACGGCTGCGGGCGTGCACCCGCCGCACTGTCGAAGACCGAGGGTACCCGCCGCCGCGGAGCGGGGTCAAAACGCCCCCCACCACCGCGGCCGGGCCTACCGCCAGCGGGCCGCGTTGGCCTGCTCGACCTGACGGTAGCCGTCGTGGGCGTTGCCCAGCGCCACCCCGATCTGGGCCAGCACGCCGGCCAGGTCGGCGGCGGCGGTGTCCCACTTGCGCTGGGCGGTCCGGTACTCCTCCGCGGCCTGCCCCTCCCAGGTGGCCACCAGCGGCGCCAGCGTCCGCTTGAGCTCCTCCAGCCGCCCGGCGATGCGCCCGGCGGCGCCGGCGACGTCGTCGCGGGCGGCGTCCAGCACCCCGAACGTGACCTTGATCTCGGCCATGGTCCGACCCCCTCAGCCCAGCGCCGCGCGAATGGTGGACAGCCCGGTGGACTGCTGCTCGTCGTGCGCCCGGTAGCTGGCGCCGGAGCCCTCGATGGCCGTGCCGATGGTGCGCAGCGCCTCGCTCAGCGCCATCGCGTCGGCGTCCCAGCGGGCCATCAGCCGGGTGAACACCGCGGCCGCCTCGCCGCGCCAGGCCGCCGAGAGCGGGACCAGCCGGGTGCGCAGCATCGCCAGGTCGGCCTGCACGGTGTCGTTGACCGTGAACACCTCCCGGCCCGCGCGTTCCATCTCCTCGACGGTGGTGCCGAAGCCGTCGTTCAGTGCCGCCATCGCGATCACTCCTCCGCTGTCGTGGTCCGGTCACGGTCGCAGCCGGGGCCGTCCGGCCGTGGTCGAACGGCCCGGAACGTGTGCGGGGGCGAACGGTGCGCTCACTCCCGGCGCAACGACGCGACGACGACGGCGCACGCCGCCCGCACGGCAGCCGCGCTCGCCGGGGTGCGCCGGCACCCCACGCTGAGCTGCACGTCCCCGTCGAGCAGCACGTACCAGTCCACCTCGGTGCGCCCCTCGGCCTGCCGGTACGCGGTCACCGGCCGGCCCGCGACCACCGCCGCCGGGTCGTACCCGGACAGGCCCGATCCCGGGCGGTCGGCGTCGTACGCGGCCCGCAGCTCGGCCGCCGCACGCTCCGGCTCGACGTCGGCGTCGTAGCCGAGGGGGGACAGCTCGACGGCGATCAGGTCGCTGCCGTCCGGGGTGGCGGCCGGGGTGAGCAGGGTCCGGCGTCGCTCGGGCAGCCCGCCGGTGTGGTCCCAGCCGGCCGGCACGGCGAACCGGTAGCCGTACTGCACCAGCGTCCCGGCCGGCGGGTCCACGGTGGGCGAGGGCGCGGGGGCGGTGCCGAGCAGGGCGACCAGCGCGAGCCCGGCGACGACGGCGACCGCGACGTGGAGCGTGCGGCGGGGCGCAGGAGGTGGCGGCAACCGCCGGGCGGCGCCCGGGTCGCCCGGCGGGGTTCGCCGGCTCCCGGTCGAGGCGGCGGGACGCGGCCGATCCGCACCCCGGTCACCTCCTCGACGTGCCGCTCCCGTCGGTCCGGGCCCCACCGGTGCGGGTCCGGCGCGACGCTCACCGACAGGTCGGGAGGGCCCCGGTGCGGGTCCGGGGAGACGCTCGCCGACGGATCGGGAGGGCCCCGGTGCGGGCGTCCCGGACCCCGCTGCCGGAGCGCCGATCGGGGCCGGCCCGGTGGGGGCGGCGCGCGGCGGGGCGGTGCCGACCTGGGTCCGGCAGGGGTCGTCCGGACCGGGCCGGAGGAGGTGCGGCGGCAGGGCCAGGGCGCCCAGCACGGCTGCGGCGTCCGGGCGCGGCGCCACGGTGACCGGGCCGATCCCGGCCTCGTCCAGCAGCTCGGCCAGCAGCGGGGTGCGGGCCACCCCGCCGATCAGCAGGACCGGCAGCGGGCCGGGGAGCAGCCCGGCGAGGGCCTCGACGACCTGCCCCAGCGGCCCGGCCAGCACGCGGCGGACCTGGTCGGCGGACAGCCCCGCGCACTCGGGCAGCAGCGACAGCGCCTCCCGCACCCGCCGCGCCCGGACCGCCTCCCGGTGCAGCCGCTGCCCGGCCAGCGGCACCTGCGCGGGCCACCGCCCGGCTCCGGGCTGCGCTGCCGGGCTACGGCCTGCGTACGGCGCAGCCGGGCCCCGGTGGCCGACCGGACCGGGACCGGGTGGGCGGTCCGGATCGAGCAGGCGCCCCACGGCCCCGTCCAGCAGGTCGCCGCCGATCGGGACGGTCCGGCGGGCCCGCACCCGGCCGGTCCCGTCCGGCAGGCTGATCTCGGTCCCCGAGGCCCCCACGTCCAGCACCGCGATCGGGCCGGGCCCGGCAACCGCCAGCGGCGCGGGGACCGTGTGCACGACATCGGCCAGGCCGCGGCACGACCGCGCGCCCGCGGCCACCGCCGCCGGCGACCACGCGACCGGATGCACCAGGAGCAGCTCCCCGACCGGTGCTCCGACCAGGTCCGCCACCAGTGCCGCCGCCGCGCCGGCCTGCGGCGGGCCGGTCACCGGCCGCTCGGCGACCGGCCCGCGCCGACCGTCCCGCTCGACCACGAGCCGCATCGCCGAGGTCCCGACCTGGACCGCCACCCGGGTCGCGGTCACCGCGCTCCTCCCGTCACGGCCCCTCGTCGGGCTCCGGGGGCAGCCAGGCCAGCTGGATGCGGCGGGTCCCCCGCCGCCGGTCGACCAGGACCCCGCGCCCGGGCGGCAGCGCCGCCGGCCGCACCGACCCGACCAGCACGCCCTCGTCCGGGCTGCCGTTCATCACCAGACCGGGCGCGCCCAGCTCGCGCAACCGCCCGAGCACCGGGTCGAACAGCGCCCGCCCGGCCCCGCCGCAGCGCCGGGTCAGGATCACGTGCAGGCCGACGTCCTTGGCCTGCGGCAGGAACTCGGCCAGGGCCAGCAACGGGTGCGGCGCCCCGCCGCCCGGCGCCACCAGGTCGTAGTCGTCCACCAGCAGGT
>JASLAP010000119.1 GCA_030147065.1 Pseudonocardia sp.
GTGCGAGTCTGCCACGACGTCACGACCGTGTTCGATGACCCGAACCTGGTGTCGTGCGCCGGCTTGGCACCGGTCCTGCAGCTCGCCGAGCGGGCCGGGTTGCAGCGTCTGGTCGGCGAGCACGTCCACCTGGGCAAGCCCGGTGGCGTCAACGCGCATCTGAAGATCCCGAGCCTGGTCGCGGGGATGGTCGCCGGCGCGGACTCGATCGATGGCATGGCGCTGCTGCGGCACGGCGCGATGGGACGGTTGTTCACCGGAGTGCGGGCGCCGTCCACGCTCGGGACGTTCCTGCGCAGCTTCACCTTCGGTCATGTCCGGCAGCTCGACGCGGTCGCCTCCCGGCTGCTGATCAGCCTGGCACGCGAGGCGCCGCTGCTGCCCGGCGCCGCCGAGCTGGCCTATGTCGACGTCGATGACACGGTGCGCCAGACCTACGGCTACGCCAAGCAGGGCGCCGGACGCGGCTATACCGGGATCAAAGGGCTCAACGCGTTGCTCGCAGTGCTGTCCACCCCGACCTCGACACCGCTGATCGCCGCCACCCGGCTGCGCAAGGGATCGACCAACTCCGCCCGCGGCGCGGCCAAGCTGCTGGCCGACACGCTGGCCACCGCCCGCCGGTGCGGCGCGACCGGGCTGGTCATCGTGCGCGCGGACTCGGCCTACTACGGCTACGACATCGTCGACACCTGTCGGCGGGCGGGTGCCCGGTTCTCGGTCACCGCACGGCTGACCCCGACCGTGACCGCGGCGATCACCAGCATCGACGAGCAGACCTGGGTGCCGATCCGGTACCCGAACGCGATCTACGACGAAGACGAGCAGCGGTGGATCTCCGACGCCGAGGTCGCCGAGGTCGAGTTCACCGCGTTCACCGGCCGCCGCCGCACCGAGCACGTCACCGCCCGGCTGATCGTGCGCCGGGTCCGCCGGCTCAACCCGAAACACGCCCCGACCAGCAAGACCGGCAACAGCCAGACCGGCAAGCAGGGCGAGCTGTTCGCGGCCTACCGCTACCACGCCGTGTTCACCGACAGCCCCGAGCCGATGCGCCACGCCGAGGCCACCCACCGCGACCACGCCATCGTCGAGCAGGTCATCGCCGAGCTGAAGAACGGCCCACTCGCGCACCTGCCCTCCGGGGTGTTCACCGCCAACGCGGCCTGGCTGGTCTGCGCCGCGATCGCGCACAACCTCACCCGCGCTGCTGGCTCCCTGGCCGGCGGCCGACACCGCCGCACACGCACCGCGACGATCCGCACCCAACTGATCCACACCCCGGCCCGGATCGCGCACTCCGCCCACCGGCAGGTCCTGCACCTACCCCGGCACTGGCCCTGGCACGCCGGGCTCGACGAGCTGTTCCGCCACGCCCTGCACGACCCTCTCCCCGCAACCGCCTGACCACACCCATCACCGGCCGACCGGAGATCACCAGTGGAACAGCCGGGCAGACCGGCAGCCCACCCACGCCCATTCCGGCCGCCCGATCAACAAAGATCAACTACCCGCCGCAGCATGATCGACGGTGGATCCAGGCTGAGTGGTCTACTGAGCTGTCGTCTACTGAGCTGTCGTCCACCGAGGTGTCGCCCGCCGAGCCGCAGCGCCGCCCAGGGGGGCCTCGGCGCGCTCCACCTCGCCGCGTGGAGTGACGCGGCCGACGGGATCCGCGGTTTACCGATCACACAATTGGGCATGGCATTGGCCTGGGTGTTCCGGAATTCGGATGGATCTGTGCGATGCGTCGCTGTCACGGTGTCCGACTGTTTTCGGCGGCAGGATTCCCGTATCGTCGGACGAAGCTGATCGGACAACGCCAGCAGTCCGTTGACCTCGCACAACGCGATCATGGACCCGCTGATCACCGTCCGGTCACAGGTCGCGGTCCGGCCCCGGAATCCGCCGACCACCGCGCACCGCACCGGCTGCCCGGCATTTCGCCGCAGTTCGGTACTCCATACTTGAAAGGGCGATGCTTGATGGCTCAGTCCGTCGACCAGAACAAGAACGACCGGAACGGCAAGAACGAGAAGGGCCCGAAGGGCGACCAGGACACCAGGGCCGCGTCCGGTCAGGTCACCGGCGAGGACCGCCCGCAGGGGCCGACCGGCCCGGTGGGCGACCGCGGCCTGAAGGGCGACCCGGGCTCCAAGGGACCCGTCGGCGAGTCGGGCGACAAGGGGCTCAAGGGCGACCAGGGCACCAAGGGCCCGGTCGGCGACCAGGGCGACAAGGGCTCGACCGGTACCCCGGGCCTGCCCGGTGAGCGTGGCGACAAGGGCCCGGCCGGTCCCACCGGTCTGCCTGGCGAGCGTGGCGACAAGGGCCCGGCGGGTCCCACCGGTCTGCCCGGCGAGCGTGGCGACAAGGGCCCGACCGGTCCCACCGGTCTGCCCGGCGAGCGCGGTGACAAGGGCCCGGCCGGTCCCACCGGCGAGAAGGGACTGCCCGGCGCCCAGGGCGAGCGCGGGGCCACCGGCGAGACCGGCCCCCGCGGCGAGCGCGGTGCCCCCGGGCTGCCCGGCGAGCAGGGCGAGCAGGGTCCGCGCGGCGTCGCCGGCCCCCAGGGCCCGCAGGGCCCCGCGGGTCCCGTCGGCCCTCCCGGTATCGCCGGCGTGCAGGGCCCGGCCGGTACGGCCGCCCCGGCCCCGCCCGAGCCGTCCGAACTGGTCCGCAACGTGGTCCGCGCCGCCACCGACGTGACCCCCCGCACGGTTCTCGACCCGCGCGAGGGCTTCCGCTACCTGATGACGCTGACCAACCACGTGGTCAAGCTGCAGGGCGGCCTCGTGCTGCGGGCGATCACCCCGACCGCCAGCACCCGCGGGACCGACGACCGTTCCTCCCTGCGCTCGATCGCGTAAGGCGATCGCAGGAACGGTGGTGCGGGCCGAGCTGACCGCTCGGAGATCGCCTCACGCAAGAGAACGGGACGAACGCCCGCCCGCTGCGAAGCCCGCCCCAGCCGCCGGCTGGGGCGGGCTTCGCCATTGCGGAAGGAGGCCGGGACGTCAGCCGGCACCGCGGTTCCCGGGCGACGTCAGCAGCGCCGCGAGTTCACCGCGGACCCGGGCCACGTCGACCGCCCGCGCGAGCACCTGGGTCGGGACGGCCCGCTCGTCCTCCAGCGTGGCCAGGACGACACGTTCGGCCCCAACGGCTTGCGCGCCGTGCTCGCGGGCGATGTCCCCGGCCCGGGCGAGGATCCTCTGGAGCCGGGGCGTGGTCGGAAGCTGCTGCTCGTCGGTCACCGAGCGCCAATATGCGCAGAGGACCGCCTGTCGCAGCTGGGGTGGCACTGCGGCAGCTGCACGTGCCGCGCTCGACGGCCTCGGCGCGCCGAGCGTGCGGCCGATCGGGCTGCGCACGCTCGTGACCTCGGCGTTTGCGCCCCCGGCAGGACTCGAACCTGCGACCTAGAGATTAGAAGGCTCTTGCTCTATCCAGCTGAGCTACGGAGGCAGTCGCGGTCCGCGGACCGCTGGCGCAGAGCGTAGCGGGCACCGCGGGCGACTGCTCCCGCCCACCTGCACCCGTGGTGAGGGGTGCGGATGATCTCTGTGCACGGGCTGACCAAGCGGTACGGGGCCGGCACGTCCACCCCGGCCACGACCTGGCGGCGGCCGGCGCCGAGCTGGAGACCGTGGTCCAGGCAGCCGTCCGGCCACCCCGCTGACCGTGCGGAACCCGGCCGATGCGGGCCCGGGACGGCCGCCACACAGGCGAGCCCGGCGTGGTCGTCAACGCCCGCCGGAGCGGTCTGACAAGGTGGCGTCATGTCACCGACTCTGCGTTCCGCGGCCGGGTCCGACGTCGGCCGGCGCAGGCCGATGAACCAGGACTCCGCGGCCACCACCGGCCGGCTCCTGGCGGTCGCCGACGGGATGGGCGGACACGCGCACGGCGAGGTCGCCAGCTCGGTCGCCGTCGACGTCATGCTGGAGCTCGACCAGCGCCTGCCGGGCGACCTCACCGACGTGGATCTGCCCGACGCGCTCGGGCAGGCCGTCGTCGAGGCGGCCGACCGGCTCACCGAACTGGCGAAGGCCGACCCCGAGCTGCGCGGCACCGGGACCACGGTGGTCGCGTTCCTGGTCGACGGCGAGCGCATCGGCGTCGCCCACATCGGCGACTCGCGGGCCTACCTGCTGCGCGACGACGAGCTGTTCCAGCTCACCCGCGACCACACCCTGGTCCAGGCGCTGATCGACGAGGGCCGGATCACCCCCGCCGAGGCGGCCGGGCACCCGCGCCGGTCCTGGCTGGTCCGCACGCTGCAGGAGGCCACCCCGGCCGACCCGGACCTGTTCACGGTCGACGCGCGGGTCGGTGACCGGTTCCTGATCTGCTCCGACGGCGCCACCGCGGTGCTCGACGACGACGCACTGCGCGAGGTGCTCGGCGCGGTCCCGGACCGGGCCGAGGCGGTGCAGCAGCTGATCGCGCGGGCCAACGACGGCGGGGGGCCGGACAACATCACCTGTATCGTCGCCGACCTCGTCGACGAGGAACCGGAGG
>JASLAP010000120.1 GCA_030147065.1 Pseudonocardia sp.
GAACGTGCCGGCGAGCGAGCCGATGGTGCCCGCCGCGGAGAGCCGGCCGATCACCGCGCCGGAGCCGTCCACGCCACGCAGCTGCGCCCGGGTGATCGCCGGGGTCACCATCGCCAGCGCGGTCACCGAGACCAGGGTCGACGCGGCCACCAGCAGCACCGCCGCGACCGGGCCCGGCCCGAGCGCGGGCCCCAGCACCCGGACCAGGGGCCGCACCGCGAGCACCCCCAACCCGCCGACGGCGAGTGCCCCGGCCGCGACCCGCGTCGGCGGGAACAGGTCGGCCCAGCGCCCGCCCAGCGACGCCCCGGCCGCGATGCCGGCCAGCGCGACGCCGATGACGGCGGTCGTGGACTCCAGCGTCAGCCCGACGTAGGGGGCGACGAGCCGGGTGGCCAGGGTCTCGACGATCAGGATCGCCGCGCCGGCGACGAGTACGACGATCCGGGCGAACAGGGCATTCACCCCGACATTCTCCGGTACGCGCGCCGGTCGACCCGCCCACCCCCGGGCCGCCGGGCTCAGAGCGTGACCACGACCTTGCCCCGCAGCGCCTCCTCGGCGTGCCGGTGCGCCTGCCCGATCTCGGCGAGCGGGAAGGTGCGGTCGAGTGCCGGTCGCAGCCGGCCGGTGTCGACCAGGGCGGCGAGCCGGGCGAGGTCCTGGGACCGCGCGCGGGTGGCCACCGCGGCGAAGCGCCGATCGTCGGACCGCAGCGCCCGGGGAGCGAGCGCGCGCAGCGCGTCGGCGCTGATCGGGCGGGTGGACACGAAGACGCCGCCCTCGGCGAGGATGCCGCGCACGGCGTCCAGCGCCGGCCGGCCGGTCGTGTCGAACACGACGTCGAAGGTGGCGTCGATATCGGTGAGGTCCCGCCGCAGGCGGTCGACGGTCGCGTCGGCGCCCAGGTCGGTGACGAAGGGCAGTTTCGGGCCGCCGGCCACCCCGGTGACGTGCGCGCCGGCCAGCTTGGCCAGCTGGACGCCGTAGGAGCCGATGCCGCCGGAGGCCCCGGTCACCAGCACCCGGGCGGACGGCCGGGTGTGCAGCGCGGCCTTGCCGTGCAGGGCCGGCAGCGCGGTCAACCCGGCGAGCGGGATCGCGGCGGACGCTTCCGGGGACAGCGACCGGGGCGTGCGGGCGGCCCGCGACTGGCGCAGCAGCACCTGTTCGGCCTGCCCGCCCCCGCCGTGGCCCAGCAGCGCCATCACCCGGTCGCCCGGCTCGAAGGCGGTCACCGCGGGCCCGCACCCGACGACCTCCCCGGCCAGGTCGAAGCCGAGGGTGAACGGCAGCCGGCCGAAGGTGGCGATCCGGGCCCGGCCGCGGCGCAGCCCGAGGTCGGTGCCGTTGATGCTGGAGGCCGCCACCCGGACCAGGAGCTCGTCGCCGGTCGGGGCTCGGGGCGGCGCGATGTCGTCGACCCGGAGCACGGAGGGATCGCCGTGGCGGTGGAACCGCGCCGCCCGCACGCTCAGGCCTGCCCGACCAGCGGGGCCTGGCCGGCGTAGCGACCGGATTCGAGGCAGTCGACGACGAACACGGCGAGGTCGCCGCGGGAGACCTTGGTGGCCCGCGGGGAGCTGTGCGCGGAGTGCTCGACCCGCCCGGTCCCGGGGGCGTCGACCAGCCGGGGCGGGCGCACCAGCGTCCAGTCCAGGTCGCTGCGCGCCCACTGCTCGTGCTCGGCGGCCTTGTCCCGCGCGGCGTCCCCGCCGAACCGCTGGATCAGCGCGGACACCACCCGGTCGCGCCGGCTCTCGGCGTCCCCGGACACGTCGATGCCCGCGCCGCTCACCCCGACGAACCGGCGCACCCCCGCGTCGCGCATGGCCCGGACCAGGACCGGGGCGACCTCCCGGTGCAGGGGTGCGGTCGCCGCGGACCGGGCCGAGCGCGGAGACGACCGCGTCGGTGCCGGCCAGCGCGGTGCGCAGCGCCGCGGCGTCGCGGGCGTCGCCGGTCTGGAGCTGCACCTGCTCGGGCAGCGCGGCGCGGGCCGGGTCGCGGACCAGCGCGACGACGGTGTGCCCGCGGTCGAGCAGCTCGTCGACGACGAGGCGCCCGGTGCGGCCGGTCGCGCCGAGCACGGCGACCTTCATGGCGTTCCTCCTGCGGGGTCGGCCGGGCGGGTCCAGGCGGCGCGCTCCCGATCGGCGAAGGCCCGCAGGTCCCCCGGCGCCCGGCCGGTGACGGTGCGGACGTCGTCGGTGAGCGCGGCGGCCAGCCCGAGCCGGGCGGTGGTGTAGATCGCGGTGGTGACGGCGGCGAAGCCGCGGGGCATGGCCAGGTCGCGGCGGGCGTGGCGCCAGTAGGCCCGCACGCCCGGTCGGGTGTAGCGGACCGGGTGCCCGAGGACGTCGGCGAGGACCGCGGCCACCTCGTCGTAGGTCAGCGCCTGCGGCCCGGTCGGGGTCCAGGCCCGGCCGCGGTGCCGCGCCGGGTCGAGCAGGGCGGCGGCGGCCACCGCGGCGACGTCGCGGGTGTCGACGAACGCGGTCCGCCCGGTGCCGGCCGGTACGGTCAACGTGCCCGCGCCGATCTCGGCGGCGTGGGTGGTGGAGAGGTTCTGCATGAAGAACGACGGGCGCACGAAGGTCCAGTCCAGTCCGGACCCGCGCAGCCACTTCTCGACCGTGGCGTGCGGCAGGACCGGCAGCCGTTCCGCCCCGGCCAGGGACAGGAACACGACGTGGCAGACCCCGGCGCGGCGGGCGGCCGCGAGGGCGGGCAGCAGGTCGCGCCGGACGTCGCCCACCTGCGGCGGGCGCACCAGCAGCATGGTCTCGACCCCGCCGAAGGCGCCCGCCCAGGTCGGCTCCGCGGTGAAGTCGAACGTGACGGGGTCGGCGCCGGCGGCGGCCGGTCGCGCCGGGTCGCGCTGCGCCGTGCGCACCGCCCGTCCGGCGGCGACCAGCGCCTCGACGACAGGCCGTCCCACGTTGCCGGTCGCTCCGGTCACGAGCACGGGCGCCATATCTGTACGGTACACATATGGCTGAGCGGGCGCGACCGGACGACCTCGGGGTCGCCGACGACGCCCTCGTGCGGCTGCGCCGGCTGTGGAGCCCGGAGAACGCGCGGCTGGCCGACCACGACGGGCGCCGCGTCGAGATGTCCAGCGTGCTGGTGGTCGAGGTGTGCGCCCGGGCCGGCGGGGAGGGCCTGGCGGTGGGCGAGATCGCCGGGCAGCTCGGGGTCGAGGCGTCCACGGCGAGCCGGCTGGTGGACCGGGCGGTGCGGGCCGGGTTGGTCGAGCGGGCGCGCTCGGCCCGCGACGCCCGCCGCAGCGTGATCCGGTTGACCGCGGGCGGGATGGCGCTGCGGGAGGACGCGGTCGCGTTCCGGCTGGCCTGGCTCGACGGGGTGCTGGCCGACTGGTCCGACGACGACGTCGCGACGTTCGCCGCGCTGCTGCGCCGGTTCGCCGACGCGGTGCCCGGAGCCGGCACGCCCGGCTCCCGCTCCTGATCCCGCGGCGCCGGACGTAGCTGCCGCTCAGGCGGGCCGGGGGGTCCGCCCCGGCGGCGGTCCGGCCGCGGAGCCGATCACCCGGCGGCGTCGGCGCCGCAGCTCCGCCCGATCGGCGTCGGTGAGCGGGCGCGGGTCGGCCTGGCCGACGGCGTGCGCCTCGCAGACGAACACCCGGACCGTGTGCGGCCGCGGCTGCTCGAAGCGGTGCTTGACGGTGCCGACGGGCGGGGTGACGCACGGGTGCAGCCGGTCGTCGCCGCCGTCGCGGGTGCCGGCGCACCCGGCGGCCAGCGGGAACGCCAGCCCGGTCCGGTCCTCGGCCCCGCGGCGCCCCGACCTGCTCATGCGCCTTGCCTACCAGCCCGCGGCCCGGCGAGCGCCGCAATTGCGGCGCGGCGGGGTCGGGTCCGGCACTACCGTGTCGCGGTGCGCCCGCGCCTGGACCAGATCGTCGTCGACTGCCGCGCGCCGGCCGAGCTGGCGCGGTTCTGGGCCGGGCTGCTCGGCGGGTCGGCGGTCGACCGGGCCCGCGGCTGGTCGCAGGTCGACGCGCCCGGCTTCCCCCGGCTGTCCTTCCAGCCGGTGCCGGAGGCCAAGGCGGGCAAGAACCGGCTGCACCTGGACGTCGAGGTCGACGCCGGCGGGATCCCGGCGGCGGTGGCGCTCGCGGTGGACCTGGGTGCCACGCCGGTCGGCGAGCTGGTCGTCGACGAGAAGGGGGCGTTCCGGACGCTGCGCGACCCGGAGGGAAACGAGTTCTGCTTCGTCAGCGGCTGAGGTCGGGCCGTGCTCGGTGTCGGTGGGCGGACCAGACGGCGTAGGGCGGCGCCACCGCCGGAGCAGGTCATCGCGCACACGAACCTGTACTGGACCTACCAGACCGCACCCGGGCGCACCGCCGGGACGATCTCGACCGAGGCCGTCGACTTCGGCGCCGGGAGGTCCTGACCGGGCTCGGCCGGCTGCATCGTCGGCGTGCTGTCCGGGGGCCGAGCCGGCCCGGCCGACGTGGGGAGACCCAGCAGGTGTGCGCTGTCCTCCCAGAGACCGGCCGCGACGTCGCTGCGCGAGGCGAGGTCGGACGGGGCGGGGAAGGTGGGCCGGCCGTGCCGCAGGGCGACGTGAACGTGGCCGGTGGGCGGGCGGACGGTGCCGAGGGCGAGGTCGGCAAGGAGGCGACCGGCTTCGGCCCGGCTGGTGAACTGCGGCACCAGCCGCCGCATCGGCGCCCGCAGCGCCGCCGTCCCCATCAGCCACCACATCGCGCGGAGCGGGAGCATCTCGTCCCGGGTCAGTCCGGTCCCCGGGGCCTGGCCGGGGCAGTAGGCGATCGCGGTCACCCGGCGGGCCACCGCATCGGGGTGGACGGCGAGTGCCTGGGCGGTGAGCACGGCGCAGAGCTTCGACGAGGTGTACGCGCGCCGGCCCGCGCGGCGCGGGCTGCGGTCGAGGTCCGCGTCCCGTTCGGGGTGCGCGAGCAGCCGCGTGTCGGCGTGCCGGGGCGGCGGGAAGCCCGACCGCTCGGCCGGGTTGTGCGTGCCGCTCGTGGTCAGGACGACCCGCGCCCCCTCGGCGAGGCGGTCCATCAGCAGCCGCAGCAGCAGGTGGTTGCCGAGGTGGTTGACCGCGAAGGTGGTCTCGAACCCGTCGACGGTCCGGGCCCGCACGTCGGGCCGGTAGACCCCGGCGTTGAGGACGAGCGCGTCGATCCGGTCGGTCCGCGCCCGCACGTCGTCGGCGAAGGACCGCACGCTGTCCAGGACGGCCAGGTCCAGCCGGTGCACTTGGACGTCCGGGTTCGTGGCGGAGCCGGTCGGCAGGCCGTTCCGCGCGCCCAGCACCACGTGGTGCCGGCCCCGCCGGGTCATCTCGCCCACCGCGACCTGGCCGAACCCGGACGTGCCCCCGGTCATCACGATCGTGGCCATGGTGTGCTCCTCCCGAGCCGGCTTCCGCGTGTGCAGGACTGTAACAGCAATTACACCTTTGCAGCGTCCTTCGGGGGTTCGTACCGCGCCACCAGTTCCGCCCCCAGCCGGGCCAGCTCGGCCTTCACCGAGTCCGGCTCCAGGACCTCGACCAGCGCCCCCCACCCGGCCAGCTCCTGGGCGATCGAGATCGGCATCGGGCCCGCCACCCGGACCCGCACCCGCCCGTCCTGCTGGGTCTCCAGGGGCTCGCAGTGCCGGCCGAAGCGGTCGCGCAGGATGGGGACCAGGCGCTCGGCGATGAGCACCGTGGCCGGGAGCAGCGCGCGGCGCTGCTCGACCTCGGCGACCACCCGCTCCCACTCGCGGGCCAGCTCGAAGTCGGTCGGCCGCTCGGCGGGCAGGTCGGTGGTGGCCGCCTCGACGATCCGGTCGACCCGGAAGGTGCGCTGCCCCTTGTCGGTACCGGCGACGAGGTACCAGACCTCGTCCTTGTCGACCAGCCCCCACGGATCGACCAGCCGCCGGGTGCGCTGCCGGCCGCGGCTCTCGTACTCCAGCTCCACCTTGCGCCGGCTGACCACGGCGTCCTGCAGGGCGTCCACCAGCGGCGGCCGGGCCCGGTCCCGCTCGCCCCACCGCGCCGGGTCCACCACGACCGCGTCGGCGGCGGCCTCGGCGTCGGCCCGGAAGGTGTCGGGCAGCGCCCGGACCAGCTTGCGCAGCGCCGAGCGGACCGGTGCGTCCCCCGCCGCGGCCGGCCCGGCGAGCAGGAACAGCGCCCGGGCCTCGGTGGCGGTCAGCCCGGTCAGGTCGGTGCGGGAGCCGCCGACCAGCGACCAGCCGCCACCGCGCCCGGGCTGCGGGTAGACCGGGACGCCGGCGGTGGACAGCGCCTCCAGGTCGCGCCGGGCGGTCGCCACCGACACCTCCAGCTCGGCGGCCAGCTCGGCGGCGGTGACCCGGCCGCGGGCCTGCATCAGCAGGAGGGTGGCCACCAGGCGGTCCGCGCGCATGTCGCCATTCTGCCGAACAAAGTGCTCATGAGATGAGCACTTACCCCTCGCATGATGACGGTGTTCACCGCGGCGGACACCCCGCCCCGACCCAGGGAGATCCCGATGTTCCGAGGATTCGCCACCATCAGCTTCTACGCCGACGACCTGGCCGCGGCCCGCGACTGGTACACCGAGCTGCTCGGCGTCGAGCCGTACTACGCCTACCCGGCCCCGCCCGCGCCGCCCGGCTACATCGAGTTCCGGATCGGCGACGACGGCGACGAGCTCGGCTTCATCCACCGCAGCTACGCCCCGCCCGGGGCGTCCAACCCGCCCGGCGGCGCGGTCATGCACTGGCACGTCGACGACCTGCCCGGCACCGTGGCGAAGCTGCTGGCGATGGGCGCCACCGAGTACCAGCCGATCACCGAGCACGGCGACGGCTCCGGCTTCACCACCGCCTCGGTCGTCGACCCGTTCGGCAACGTCCTGGGCATCATGCACAACCCGCACTACCTCGACGTGCTCGCCGCCAGGGCGTCGTCGTGACCGCCGCGACCGACCCCGTGCTCGGTGATCGGCTGGTGCACGCCGCCGACCGGGCGCAGTGGCGGGCGTGGCTGCGCGACAACGCGGCGACCGCAGCCGAGGGGTGGCTGGTGATCCCGCACGTCGGCAGCGGGGTGCCGGGCGTCCGGCACGCCGAGGCGATCGAGGAGGCGCTGTGCTTCGGCTGGATCGACAGCGTCGCGCACCGGCACGACGCCGGCTCCTGGCGGCAGCGGTTCGGCCCGCGCAGTCCGCGCAGCGCCTGGAGCAAGGTCAACCGCGAGCTGGTGGAGCGGTTGACCGGGCAGGGGCTGATGACCCCGGCCGGGCAGGCCGCGGTCGACCTGGCCCGGCGGACGGGCACGTGGTCGCTGCTGGCCGGGGCGCAGGACGGCGTCGTCCCCGACGACCTGCGCGCGCTGCTCGCCGCCGATCCCGCCGCGGACGCCCACTTCGCCGCGTTCGCGCCGTCGGCCCGGCGGGCCGCGCTGGAGTGGATCGCCCGGGCGAAGCGGCCGGAGACCCGGCGGCGGCGGATCGCGCGGACCGTCGAGTGCGCTGCGCGCGGCGTCCGACCGACGGGGTAGCCGGGCGGCTGCCGGCTCAGCCGGCCGGGTCGGTGAGGGGGTGCAGGTAGGCGTCGGGCCGGGCGAGGAACCGGCGCCAGTGGTCCACCAGCTGCAGCTCGTCCCAGCGGCTGGTCCGGATGCCGAACTCGCCCAGCTCCCAGATCGTGGCCCCGGGCAGCGCGGCCAGCAGCGGGGAGTGCGTGGCGCAGACGATCTGCCCGCCGGCGTCGGCGAGCGCGTCCAGGGTGGCCAGCAGGCGCAGGCACGAGCCGAACGACAGCGCCGACTCCGGCTCGTCGAGCAGGTAGAGCCCCGGCCCGGTGAACCGGCCCTCGACGACCTGCAGGAACCCCTCGCCGTGGCTGACCTCGCGCAGGTCGCGGTCGCCGTAGCCGGGCAGGCCGGTCATGTGCTCGAAGACCTGCATCGCCGACTCGGCGCGCAGGAAGTAGCCCTTGGCCTTGCTGGACCCGCGCATCCCCCGCCCGCCCGGCGCCATGGTCAGCCGCAGGTTCGCGCCCAACGCGCTCTTCTCCAGCGGCGAGGCGTAGCGGCGGGCGCCGTGGCCGCCCCGGACGTCGATTCCGTACGCCTCGGCCAGCGCCTCCACCAGCGTGGACTTCCCGGTGCCGTTCTCACCGACCAGGAACGTGACCGGGGTGGTGAAAACGAGGCCGCGCTCCACCACCTGCCGGACCGGGGGCAGGTCGAACGGCCACCGCGCGGGGTCCGGCGGGTCCGGCACGCGGGCGCGGCTGACGATGATGGCGGCCTCCTGGTGGACGGTGGCTCCGGTCGCCCGTTCCTACCAGCGCGGGGCGACAGCGCTGCCGACGCCGGGGGCCCTGACCGAAGCGGGACCGTGACCGAGGGCGGGGCCGTGACCGAGTGCGGTCGTGACCGAGGGCGGCCGTGACCGAGGGGGTCGTGACGGGCGGCCGTGACGGCGGCCGTGACGGTGGCCGTGACGGGGGCCGGGATGGGGAGCCGTGAGGGGGAGTCATGACCCCGGGAGTCGTGACCGTGGGCCGGGACCACGGCCGACAGCGCGGGTCGGGCCGCCGTTCGGGGCCGGGCGGCCGGGCGTCCGGACCAGGCCGCTGCCCGGATCGTGCGCACCGG
The DNA here is from genome assembly GCA_030147065.1 of Pseudonocardia sp. Lineage (GTDB taxonomy): Bacteria > Actinomycetota > Actinomycetes > Mycobacteriales > Pseudonocardiaceae > Pseudonocardia. The sequence goes on from JASLAP010000120.1 coordinate 8,641, forward strand.
TCCTGCGCCGTGCTCGCCGTGCACGATGGGTGAGCCGTTCGGTACGTCCGGGCGGAGGGTGCCGAGGAGAGCCGCCGTGTCCGTGACCGATCAGACCCTGACCGCCCCGGAGGCGTCCGCAGCCCGGGCGATGACCCGGCTGAACCGGCTGTTCGTCGCCACCTCGCTGGCGGTGCTGCTGGTGACCGTGGAGCGGTTCTCGTTCACCACCGAGATCCTGCTGTCGCCGTGGAACTTCCTGCGGCTGCACGAGCTGGTGCAGATGACCGCGATCATCCTGACCACGGTGGTCATCCAGGCGCTGACGCTGCGCGAGCTCTCCCGCGGCTTCTCGACGCTGACGGTCGGGCCGTTCCTGCTGTTCGTGGTGGGCGCCTACTACTACGCGACCGGCAACGGCGTGCACGAGCTCGGCTCGTTCACCTTCCACGCCCACTGCGACGTCGACACCCCGGCCGGCGACCTGTGCGGCGGCCTGTACGTCAACGACTTCTACACCGGCAACATCATGTTCTTCGTCGGCGCCCTGCTCACCACCACCGCGCTGCTCGTGCTGGCCCGGCGCAACCCGCTCGCCGCCGACTTCGGCACCCGGGCGCTGGTGCTGGTGCTGGTCAACGCCGCGGTCTACGCGCTGGCGATCGTGGCCTACGCCGGGTTCGACCGGGTGCTGGTCGGGCTGGTGTTCACCGTGGTCATGGACGTGGTCGCGCTGGCGTTCCTGGCCTCGGTGGGCCGCGGGTACCGCCGGTACCCGTTCATCGTCTACACCGCGGCGGTGTTCACCCTGGGTGCGGTGGCCGGGGTGCTGGTGCGGGTGCTCTGAGCAGAATCGACCGC
>JASLAP010000198.1 GCA_030147065.1 Pseudonocardia sp.
CCGGGTCAGGGTCAAGCCCGCGCGGGACGTGCCAGCATGCTCGGATGCCGCCCCGCATCCGCCCGTTCACCGACGCCGACCTCGACCCGGTCCTGGACCTGTCGATCCGCGCGTGGGCGCCGGTCTTCGCCGCGGTCGCCGACGTGCTGGCCGGCTCCGGGGTGTTCGAGGTGATGCACCCGGACTGGCGGGCCGACCAGCGGCGCGCGGTGCGGGCCGCGTGCACCGATCCGGACCTGCGCACCTGGGTCGCCGAGGTCGACGGGACCGCGGCCGGGTTCGTCGTGGCCCGCCTGCACGCCGACGACGCGATGGGCGAGATCTACATGATCGCCGTGGACCCGGACGTCCAGCGCCGCGGCGTCGGCGCCGCGCTCACCGCTTTCGCCACCGAGTGGTTCGCCGAGCAGGGCATGGCGATCGCCCTCATCCAGACCGGCCAGGACGCCGGGCACGCCCCGGCCCGGCGCGTCTACGAGCGCGCCGGCTACACCGCGCTGCCGTCGGTGCAGTACTTCAAGAAGCTGTGAACCGGAACGTCGAGTAGTCCACGGTGTCCGCGCCGCGCACCAGCCGGCACGTCGCCACGGTCGCCACCCGCAGGTGCGCAGCGGCGGCGAGTGACAGCACGTGGTCCTGGTCGCCGGAGGTGCCGAAGAACAGCAGCACCCGCCCACCCGGACTCAACCGCGCGCGCACGCCGGCGAAGAACCGCCCGAGCGCCGCGTAGCCCTCGTCGGCGATCGCCGCCTCGATCAGGTCCCGCGGGGCGAACCACCGGAACGGCGGATCGATCACCACCAGGTCGAAACGGCCCTCGACAGCGGCGAACACGTCGCTCACCGCGCAGGTGAGCGCGACCCCGTTGCGCTCGGCGTTCGCCCGCGCCGCCGCCACCGCGGCGGGGTTGAGGTCGACAGCGAGCACCTCCGCGCCCGCCCGGGCCGCGAGGATCGCGTTCACCCCCGAGCCGGTGCCCATGTCCAGCACCCGCTCGCCGGGGCGGACCTCCTCGAGGACGGCGCGGCCGAGCAGGTCCGAGGTCGGGGTCGGGGCGAACACCCCGGGCGGCACCACCAGGTCCAGGCCGAGGTAGGACAGCCGCTGCTCGCCGGCCTCGCGCAGCCCGCGGTACGCCCGCTCGTGCCAGTCACGCAGCTCGGCCACCCGGTCGTCGGGGAGGCGCGGGCGGTAGCTCACCGCGGCGACGGTAGGCAGGCGCGCCACCGGCGTCGAACGGGTTGTCGCACCGCGGTCACAGCGCGTTCGTAGGATCGGCTGACATCCGGGCAGGTCGCCCGGGACGTCGGGAGGCGCTGTGCCGCGGTCCGCTCTGTCCGCCGTGCTGACGGCCGCCTCCACGACCATGACGACGCTGGCGATCTTCCCGGTGCGGCTGGACGCCGACCCGGGCGGCGCCCGGATCCTGGCGGTGATGCCGGACAGCGCGCTGGGCCGGCGCAGCATCGGCCCGTACCGCCGGGACAACCCGCCGCCCGAGGCCCTGCACCTGGTCAACACGATCGCGACGCGCTGGTCCGGACGTCCGGAACGCCCGGACCTCACCGTCGGCATGGCCGGGCCCTGGCCGGAGCTCGCGCTGTCCCTGCCCGACAGCGGGGTGCGGGTGGAGTACGTCGTCCCGGAGGCGGCGCCGCCCGGGTGGCGGCCGGAGGCGGGGCACGCCGCGGCCGAGATCGACGTCGCGATGGCGCTGGACGCGGTCGCCCGCTCGCTCGACGCGACCGGCGAGGACCTGCCCCTGCGGGTCTCGCTCGACCACCCGGCCGACCCCGGGTACGGCACCGACCCGGCGTCCGTCCTGCCCGTCGTCCCCACGGTCGTCCTCGACCGCCGGCGCTGCACCGAGCAGCAGCGGCACGCGCACAACGACGCCCTGCGCGCCACCGCCTACGCCGACCAGCAGGTCGAGACGCCCGGCGGGACCGCCGTCAGCACCCGGATCGGCTCGGCCCGCATCCACGACCCGGACCGCTGATCCGGGCCCGCCGCACCGGTCGAGGTCGGGGTGATCGTCGGTTGCGGCGATCGGGCCGCGCTGGTGCGGCTGTGGTGCCGCATCCGGTGATCAGGCGATGAGTTCCGCGGCAGCCGGGAGTCGGAAGGGGAGACGAGCGGGAAGGAGAGGCGGCATGGAGACGGTGCGGTCGGCGGACGGGACCACGATCGCGTACGAGCGGGTCGGCGAGGGGCCGCCGCTGGTCGTGGTGCCGGGGACGCTGTGCGACCGGAAGGCGTTCGCACCGCTGGCGGCGCAGCTGGCCGGCACGTTCGCCGTCCACCTCTACGACCGGCGCGGCCGCGGCGACAGCGGCGACACCCCGCCCTACGCGCCGGACCGGGAGATCGACGACCTGGCCGCGGTCGTCGCGGCGGCCGGCGGGTCAGCGGCGCTGTTCGGGCACTCCTCGGGCGCCGCGCTGGCCCTGCTGGCCGCGGCCCGCGGCATGCCCGCCACCGGGGTGGTCGCCTACGAGCCGCCCTACGACGTCGACCCGCTGCCGCCCGACGCGCGACTGGCCCACCGGGTGGAGGAGCTGGTCGCGGCCGGGCGGGCGGACGACGCCGTCCGGCTGTTCTTCGAGCAGTCCGGCATGCCGCCGGACGTGGTGGCCGCGCAGGAGGCGGAGCCGTGGTGGCCGGCGACCGTGGCGATGGGCCACACCCTCCCGTACGACTTCGCGATCGTCGGCGAGGACGGGCTCCCGCGCGAGCTGTTCGCCCAGATCACCGCCCCGACGCTGGTCGTGGTCGGGGAGGGCAGCCCGCAGTGGTTCCGCGACACCGCCGCCGCGATCGTCGACGC
>JASLAP010000242.1 GCA_030147065.1 Pseudonocardia sp.
CCTGCACCAGCAGCGCGCCGATCCCGCCGGCGGCCGCGGGGACCAGCACCACGTCGTCCGGTCCGGGCGGGGCGACCTCCAGCACGGCCCTCGTGGTGCGCCCGGTGCCGATCATCGCCACCGCCTCGGCCGGGGACAGCCCGTCGGGCACCGGGTGCAGCGATCCCACCGCCGCCACCGCCCGCTCGGCGTAGCCGCCGTTGGCCTGCCCCAGGTGCGCGACGACGGCCCGCCCCCGCCAGGCCGGGTCGACGTCGGGGCCCAGCGCACCGACGGTGCCGGCGACCTCCCGCCCCGGGGTCATCGGCAGCGCCGGCAGCGGGAACGGCCCGCCGCCCCGCCCGGCCCGCACCGAGGTGTCGAGCAGGTGCACGCCGGCCGCGGCGACGTCGATGCGCACCTGGCCCGGCCCCGGTTCCGGGTCGGGCACCTCCGCGTACCGCAGCACCTCGGCCCCGCCGAACTCGTCCTGCCGGATCGCCTTCACGCTGGTCCTCCCCGTCGATCGGTGTCGGACGCCGACGCTAGGAGTTGAAGCCGGGTCGAGGTCAACGGCGGATCCGGGCGACGGTGCGTGCGCGCCGGATGCGCGCGTCGGGCGTAGCGTGGAACCGTGCCCCATGATCTTCCCCGCACCCTCGGCGAGCTGCGCGCGTCCGGTCACCGGCTGCGCGGCGTCAAGGACGAGATCCGCGACAACCTGCTCGCCGCCCTGCGCGCGGGCTCCGATCCGTGGCCCGGCATCGTCGGTTTCGAGTCCACCGTGCTCCCGCAGCTGGAGCGGGCGCTGATCGCCGGCCACGACGTCGTGCTGCTCGGCGAGCGCGGCCAGGGCAAGACCCGGCTGCTGCGCTCGATCGTCTCCCTGCTCGACGAGTGGACCCCGGTCATCGAGGGCGCCGAGCTGGGCGAGCACCCCTACGAGCCGATCACCCCGGCGTCCCGGCGGCGCGCCGTCGAGCTGGGCGACGACCTGCCCGTGGGCTGGCGGCACCGCGACGAGCGCTACACCGAGAAGCTGGCCACCCCGGACACCGCGGTCGCCGACCTGATCGGCGACGTCGACCCCGTGAAGGTGGCCGAGGGCCGCTCGCTCGGCGACCCGGAGACCATCCACTACGGGCTGGTCCCGCGCGCGCACCGCGGGGTGGTGGCCATCAACGAGCTGCCCGACCTCGCCGAGCGCATCCAGGTCTCGCTGCTCAACGTCATGGAGGAGCGCGACATCCAGGTCCGCGGCTACACGCTGCGGCTGCCGCTGGACATCCTGCTGGTGGCCAGCGCGAACCCGGAGGATTACACCAACCGCGGGCGGATCATCACCCCGCTCAAGGACCGGTTCGGCGCCGAGGTCCGCACGCACTACCCGCTGGAGCTGACCGACGAGGTCGAGCTGGTCGAGCAGGAGGCCGAGCTGGTGGCCGAGGTGCCGCGGCACCTGCTCGAGGTGGTGGCCCGGTTCACCCGCGCGCTGCGCGAGTCCAGCGCGGTCGACCAGGGTTCCGGGGTGTCGGCCCGGTTCGCGGTGGCCGCCGCGGAGACCGTCGCCGCGGCGGCGCTGCGCCGGTCGGCGATCACCGGTGAGGCCCGCGCCTACGCCCGCCCCGTCGACCTGGAGTCGGTGCCCGCGGTGCTGCGCGGCAAGCTGGAGTTCGCCTCCGGCGAGGAGGGTCGCGAGGCCGAGCACCTGGGCCACCTGCTGCGCCGGGCCACCGCCGACACCGCCCGCGCCCGGCTGCGCGGCATCGACCTGAACCCGCTGGCCGAGGCGGTCGCCGGGCACCCGGTGCGGACCGGGGAGCGGGTGCCGGCCGGGGAGGTCGTCGCCGCGCTGCCCGCGGTGCGCACGCTCACCGAGGTGGCCGGCCGGCTCGACGCCGGCGGCACCGAGGACCCCGGCCCGATGGCCAGCGCCGCCGAGCTCGCCCTGGAGCTGCTCTACCTCACCCGCCGGCTGACCAAGGACGACGCCGACGACGACTCCGTCAGCTACTCCTGACCCGTCCCCGTCCCCGTTGCCGAAACGCCTGGAAAGCCACCTCGCCGGCGTCAGATGCCCGGAGGGTGGCTTTCCAGGCGTGGGGCAGGGGCGGGGACCGGGGCGGGTGAGGGCCGGGTCGGGATCAGGGCCAGGCCGACGCCGACGGCGACCAGCGCGATACCGGGGACGGCCAGCGGGCCGGGCACCTCGCCGAACATGGCCCACGTCCAGGCCATCGTGGTCGGCGGGGTCAGGTACAGCAGCGTGCTGACCCGCACCGCCCCGCTGCGCCGCAGCACCAGCAGGTAGGTGCCGTACCCGCCGAACGACGACAGCACCACCGTCCACACCACCGCGAGCCAGAAGCCCGCTTCGGCCGGCGGCGCGAGGCGGCCACCGACAGCGGCGGCGGTGATGAACGCCGCGGCCGCCACGGTCGACTGGAGTGTCAGCGTCACCAGCGGGGACTCCGGCGGGCGCAGCCGCCGCTCGGTCAGCGTCCCGGCCGACAGCGCCAGCATCCCCCCGACCGGCAGCAGGAACGCCCACCACGGCGCGGTCCCCGGGCCGATGTCGCCGGCCACCACCAGGCCCACCCCGGCGAGCCCGGCGAGCAGCCCGAGCCGCTGCCGCGGGGTGGTCCGCTCGCCGAGCACCGGTCCCGCCGCCGCCGCGACGACCAGCGGTTGCAGCGCGGCGATCAGCGCAGTCGTGCCCGCCGGGACCCCCAGGCCCACTCCGCCGACCACCCCGCCCAGGTAGAGCACCTGGGTCAGCAGCCCGAGCAGGGTCTGCCGGCCCGGGGCCCCGCGTGGCACCGCGGCCCGGCGCACGGCGACCGCGAGCCACAGCAGTCCGGCCGCGGCGGCGTAGCGCCAGGCCAGCAACGTGTCCGGGGCGGCGTACCCGGTGCCCAGCTCGGCCCCGACGAACCCCGAGCTCCAGAACACGACGAAGGCCACGGCCAGGATCACGTCGGTGCGCACGCCAGCAAGTAACCACACCGGTCGGTATACTCGCAGTGGATCGAGAGGAATCCGATGACCACTGCCGACCCCATGGCCCCCGCTGGCACCATCGCCTGCGCCCCGGCTGACACCGCAGCCGACACCGCCCTGACCCCGGCCGGGCTCCGGCTGCTCGAGGCGGCCAGCACCCTGTTCTACCGGCACGGGATCCGCGCGGTCGGGGTCGACCTGATCGCCGAGACCGCCGGCACCACCAAGAAGACCCTCTACGACCGGTTCGGCTCCAAGGACCAGCTGGTCGTGCGCTACCTGCGCCGCCGGGCCGGGGTGTACCGGGAGTTCCTGCGGGCGGGGTTGGCCGGGGTCGACCCGGCGCAGCGCCCGGTCGCGGTGTTCGACCTGCTCGGCCGCTGGCTGGGCGAGCAGGACCGCGGCTGTGCCTTCGTCAACGCCCACGCCGAGGTCGGCGGCACCGGCCACCCCGCGGTGGCCGAGATCCGCGCCGAGAAGCGCTGGATGCGCGAGCAGCTCACCGAACTGGTCCGGGAGGCCGGCATCGCCGATCCCGGCCGGGTCGGACCCGAGCTCCACCTGCTCTACGAGGGGGCGACGGTGCTGGCCACCGCGGCCGGCGACGCCGACGCGGTGGCCAGGGCGCGGGCCGCGGCGGTGCGCCTGGCCGGGTGAGAGCGACCCGGTCTCAGCGCGGTCTCAGCGCGTCGACATCGCGGCGGCCGGGAGGGCCCCCGGCGCCGGACGCGCCTGCCGGCGGTCCCGGACGGCGGACACGACGATCGCGACGGCGGCCGCCAGCCACAGGATCTGGATCAGGGTCCGCGGGAGCAGCGCGGACTCGGGTCCGGTCGCGATGCCCTGCAGAGCGGCGTAGACGTTCGCCGGGTACATGGCGACGAGCAGCGCGGCGAGTCCGCCCGCGGCCCACGGCGCGGTCCGGGCCAGCAGCAGCCCGACCGCGCCGGCCAGTTCGAGCACGCCGGTGACGGTGACCAGCAGGCCCGGCTCGGGCAGGGCCGGCGGGACCATGCTGATCAGCTCGGCGCGCATCCCGACGAAGTGGGCCGTGCCGGTCGTCAGGAACAGGGCCGCCAGTCCGCCGCGCAGGGCGACCGGCCACGGCTTGAGCCGGGTCACCCCCGCGGCTCCCGCCGCCAGCAGGGCCAGCGTGACCACGACGAAGACGATGAGCGGAACCATGGTGGAGACCTCCGATAGCTAATCCTGTCACTGACAAGATGCGCTCCCGGTGGCCGACTTGTCAATGCCTAGATGTCGGGGGCCCGTGGAACTGCGGATACCCGCGCCCCCGACGCCGGGCAGACTCCGACCGTGATCGATTCGTCCTCCCGCCGCCAGCTCCGCGCCCTGACCGCCGCCCTGGCCGGCCTGATCGGGCTGACCGGCTGCTCGGCCGCCGACCGGGCGGTGCTGGCCGCGCCGCCGTGCCGGGACGCCTCGGCCAACCCGGAACCGGACACCGTGCCGCCCGGCACCGTGTACGCCTGGCGGCCGCACTTCACCTCGGCCGGCTCGCCGCCCCGACCGCAGACGACCGGACCGCAGGCGGTGCCCGGCTGGGACGACGTGGTGTCCGTGGCCAGCACCGGGCACACCACCGCCGCCGTGCACGCCGACGGCACGGTCTCGATCTACGGGCTGGGCCACGACGGCTCGCTCGGCGACGGCGATCCCGCCCGGCACTTCGCCGAGGTCCCGCGGCCGGTCGCCGGGATCACCGACGCCCGGTCGGTGCACGTCGCCGGGCACGCCTTCTTCGTCGTCCGCACGGACGGCACCGTGGTCGGCTGGGGCGACGGGTTCCTGGTCCGCGGCGGGTCGCGCGACGGCGAGCGCGCCGAGCCCACCCCGCGACCCGTCGACGGGCTCGCCGACGTCGTCACCATCGCGCCCGGCGCGCTGAACGCCTTCGCCCTGCACGCCGACGGCAGGGTGGCGGGCTGGGGCACCAACTTCACCGACGTGCTCGGCGACCGCGACGCCGCCTCGCTGACGACCATCCGGGACGTGGGTGGCGTCGCCAGCCTCGCGTCGGCCGGCGGGGCGGTGGTGGCCGCGACCGGAACCGGCGCGGTCTGCGCCTGGGGCAACAACGTCCACGGCCTGCTCGGGATCGAGCCGACCGGTGGCCAGACCGGTCGCCCGGTGGCGGTACCGGGGCTGTCCGGGGTCGTGCAGGTCGCCGGGGGCCACGACGTGGCCTTCGCCCGGGACGAGCGCGGGCTGGTGTGGGCGTGGGGCCGCGGGGTCCAGGGCGTGCTCGGCGACGGCGACGTCGGTGACCACCACTCGGCCCGCCCCCGGACCGTGCCCGGCCTGCCGCCGGTCCGCTGGATCGGGTCGCACGGGTTCACCGGCTACGCGATCGACACCGACGGCGGGCTGTGGGCCTGGGGCTCGCGGCTGGCGCTCGACCCCGCGGAGGGCGGCGAGCCGGTGCCGGTGCCGATCCCGCTGCCCGGCCCGGTGCTGGCCGTGTCCGGGACGCACGCGATCGTGGGCGGCGCCGACCCGGCGTAGCGTGGTCGGGGTGGCGCGCAGGCGAGATCGACGAGTGCGGTACGGCCCCTACGTCGAGGGCCCCGACCCCCTCGCCCCGCCGTTCGACCTGCGGGCGGCGATGGACGAGATCGGCCGCGACGTCATGGAGGGCTCCTCGCCGCGGGCGGCGATGCAGGAGCTGCTGCGCCGCGGGCTCGGCGAGCGCCGCGGCCTGGACGACCTGACCCGCGAGGTCTGGCAGCGGCGCAGCCGGCTGCAGCGGGAGAACCGCCTCGACGGCACGCTGCAGCAGGTCCGCGAGCTGCTGCAGCGTGCCCTCGACGCCGAGCGCGACGCGCTGGGTCGCCGCGACGACGACGACGCCCGGTTCCGCGAGATGTCGCTGGACGCGCTGCCGTCCGACACCGGGGGAGCGGTGCGCGAGCTGGAGGCCTACGACTGGCAGTCCGGCGACGCCCGGGAGGCCTACCAGGAGATCCGCGACCTGCTCGGCCGGGAGATGCTCGACCAGCGCTTCGCCGGGATGAAGCAGGCGATGCAGAACGCCACCCCGGCCGACGTCGAGCGGATCCGGGAGATGCTCGACGACCTCAACTCCCTGCTCGCGAACCACGCGCGGGGCCAGGACACCCAGGAGCAGTTCGCCGGGTTCATGGACCGGCACGGGGAGTTCTTCCCGGAGAACCCGCAGACCACCGAGGAGCTGGTCGACCTGCTGGCCCAGCGGGCCGCGGCGGCGCAGCGGATGCTCAACTCGATGACCCCCGAGCAGCGCGCCGAGCTGATGGAGCTGTCCCAGCAGGCGTTCGGCGACCCGCGGCTGGCCCAGGCCCTGGCCCAGCTCGACGCCCAGCTGGAGTCGCTGCGCCCGGGCGAGGACTGGGACGGCCGCGGCCGGTTCCGCGGGGACAACCCGATGGGCATGGGCGAGGCCACCCGGGCCATGGAGCAGCTGGGTCAGCTCGACGCGCTGGCCGAGCAGCTGGCCCAGAGCTACCCCGGCGCCCGGATGGAGGACATCGACCTCGACGTGCTCGGCGAGCAGCTCGGCGACCAGGCCCGGGTGGACGCCCGGGCGCTGACCGAGCTGCAGCGCGAGCTGGAGCGCGAGGGCCTGTTCAGCCGGGCCGCCGACGGCTCGCTGCAGCTCTCGCCCAAGGCGCTGCGCCGGCTCGGCGAGTCCGCGCTGTCCGACGTGGTGGACCGCATCGGCGCCCGCCGCGGTGAGCGGGACACGCGCCGCTCGGGGGCGGCCGGTGAGGCCACCGGGGCCACCCGGCCGTGGGCCTTCGGCGACACCGAGGCCTGGAACGTGCCGCGGACGATGCTCAACGCCCAGCTGCGCCTGGCCGGCGGCGATTCGCGCCGGCTCGACGTCACCGACGTGGAGGTCGTGGAGACCGAGCAGCGCACCCGGGCCGCGGTCGCGCTGTGCGTGGACACGTCCTGGTCGATGGTGCAGGACGGGCGGTGGGTGCCGATGAAGCGCACCGCGCTGGCGCTGCACCAGCTGATCTCCACCCGGTTCCGCGGGGACGACCTGGAGCTGATCACCTTCGGGCCCTACGCCCGGTCGGTCGAGCTGGGTGAGCTGGTCGGCCTGGAGGGCACCTGGGAGAAGGGCACCAACCTGCAGCACGCGTTGCTGCTGGCCGAGCGGCACCTGCGCCGCCACCCCGACGCCCAGCCGGTGGTGCTGGTGGTCACCGACGGCGAGCCGACCTCGCACCTGGAACCCGACGGCACCCCGTTCTTCGACTGGCCGCCGGCCCGGGAGACCCTGCGGGCCACCGTCGCGCAGGTCGACCGGGTCGCCGCGCTGCACGCCTCGATCACGTTCTTCATGCTCGGCGACGACCCGCGGCTGGCCGAGTTCATCGACGGGGTGGCCCGGCGCTGCGGCGGCCGGGTGGTCGCCCCCACCGTGGACGGCCTCGGCGCCGAGGTGGTGTCGGACTACCTGCGCACGCGGCGCTGAACGGGCCCCGGCGGCGTCGCGCCACGTAGGTTGGTGACCATGCAGACCTGGTCCTCCGTCGATGTCCCACGCCTGGCGGGCGGGGGCCCGCCGCTGCGCCTGCACGACACCGCCACCGGTCGGGTGCGCCCGACCGCGCCGGGGGCGACGGCGTCGATGTACGTCTGCGGCATCACCCCCTACGACGCCACCCACCTCGGCCACGCCGCCACCTACCTGGCCTTCGACCTGGTCAACCGGGTGTGGCGGGACCTCGGCCACGACGTGCACTACGTGCAGAACGTCACCGACATCGACGACCCGCTGCTCGAGCGGGCGGCCCGCGACCAGGACGACTGGGTGGTGCTCGGGATGCGCGAGACCGCGCTGTTCCGCGAGGACATGGAGGCGCTGCGGGTGCTGGCGCCGCGGCACTACATCGGCGCGGTCGAGGCGATGGACGAGATCGCCGAGCTGGTCGGCAAGCTGCTCGCCGCCGGGGCGGCCTACCGGGTCGAGGACCCCGAGTTCCCCGACGTGTACTTCGACGCCGCGGTCACCGGCCGGTTCGGCTACGAGTCGAACTACGACGAGGCCACCATGACCAGGCTGGCGGGCGAGCGCGGCGGCGACCCGGACCGCCCCGGCAAGCGGCACCCCTACGACCCGCTGCTGTGGCGGATGGCCCGCGAGGGCGAGCCCTCCTGGGACGGCGACACCGTGGGCAGCCTGGGTGCGGGGCGGCCGGGCTGGCACGTGGAGTGCGCGGCGATCGCGCTCAACCGGCTCGGCCCGCAGATCGACCTCAACGGCGGCGGCTCGGACCTGGTCTTCCCGCACCACGAGTCCGGCGCCGCGCACGCCGAGGCGTTCACCGGGGTGCACCCGTTCGCCCGGCACTACACGCACGCCGGCATGATCGGCCTGGACGGGGAGAAGATGTCCAAGTCCCGGGGCAACCTGGTGTTCGTGTCCAAGCTGCGCGCCGAGGGCGTCGACCCGAACGCGGTGCGGCTGGCCCTGCTGGCCGGGCACTACCGCACCGACCGGCCGTGGACCGCTGACCTGCTGGAGACCGCGCAGGCCCGGCTGGCCCGCTGGCGCGAGGCGACGGCGCTGGACGCCGCCCCGGACGCCACCGACCTGGTCGCCCGGCTGCGCACGCACCTGGCCGACGACCTGGACACCCCGGCCGCGCTCGCCGCCGTCGACGGCTGGGCCGACCGGGCCCTGGAGCGCCGCGGCACCGACCGCGACGCCCCCGGCCTGGTCCGCGACGCCGTGGACGCGCTGCTCGGCGTCGCGGTGCGGACCTGAGCATGATCAGTGTGGAGCTGGCCACCCGGCTGCGCGCCGCCGGGCTGGCCTGGGATCCCGCGCCGGGGGACCGGTTCGTGATCGCCGACCGGGACATGGACGCCGAGGTGTTCGTGGTCAGCGAGCTGACCATCGACGTGTACGAGGGCCCGACCGGGCGGCTGTTCCGGTTCAACGGCACCGTCGAGTGGGCGCTGGACAGCGTCGAGCAGGAAGCGGTGGTCTGGCTGCCCCACGAGGGCCAGTTGCGCGCAGCACTGGGCCCGCGGTTCCGCCGGCTGGAGCCGATCGGTGACGGCTTCGCGGTCGTCGTCGACGGCCCCACCGGCGAGCAACGCCACGTCGACGTGGAGGCCGAGCACGCCTACGCCCGTGCGGTGCTCGCCGTCCTGGGGGAGTGACCCGGCCCGACACGCCGGAAGCACCCCCGGGTTGGCTCCGGGGCGGGCAGCCGGAAGAGTGGCCGCGAGCAGTGCCGCCGGCACCGACCGTCAGCGTGGGGAGGCCACCGCAGTGACCGACGAGACAACCGTGCCCGCCCGGTCGGGGATCGACACCACCGTGCCGCACTCGGCGCGGATCTGGAACTACTGGCTGGGCGGCAAGGACAACTACGAGGCCGATCGGATCGCCGGCGACGCCTGGCTCGCGGTGCACCCCGAGATGCGCGACATCGCCCGGGCGAGTCGCGGTTTCCAGGCCCGTGCGGTGCGCCACCTGGTCCTCGAGGAGGGTGTGCGGCAGTTCCTCGACGTCGGCACCGGGCTGCCCACCGCGAACAACACCCACGAGGTCGCCCAGCACGCCGCTCCCGACGCCCGCATCGTCTACGTCGACCACGACCCGCTGGTGCTCGCCCATGCCCGCGCCCTGCTGACCAGCACGCCCGAGGGGAAGACCACCTACCTCGACGCCGACCTGCGCGACACCGCGACGATCCTGGCCGGAGCAGCGGAGATCCTCGACCTCACCCGCCCGGTGGCGCTGATGTTCCTGGGCGTGCTCGGTCACGTCCCCGACTACGACGAGGCCCGAGCCCTGGTGCGGAGCCTCCTCGACGCGCTGGCCCCGGGCAGCTTCCTGGTCATCTGCGACGGCTCGGAGGCCGAGGCCGTCGCCGAGGCCGAGCAGGAGTACGGCGAGTCCGGCGCGATCCCCTACGTCAACCGCCCGCGGGCCCAGGTCGCCGGGTTCTTCGAGGATCTGGAGTGGCTCGAGCCGGGCCTGGTGAACGTGAACCTGTGGCGGCCCGACCCGGTGGAGGTCGGCGAGTCCGACGAGCCGGTCAACGCCTTCGCCGGCGTCGCCCGCAAGCCGTGACCCGGCTCTAGCGGGGCGGGCCGGTCGTCCGGGGCAGGGCGAGCGGGACGACGGCGGCGACCGCCGCGGCCGGCACGAGGAACGCCGCCAGCGGGTCGGCCTGGTAGATCGGGGTGACCACCACCGGGGCGATCGACGCGCCGCCGAACCGCACGGCCTGCACCACCGAGGTCGCGCCACCGGCGTTGACCCGGCCCGGGCCCAGCACCATCGCGTTCGTGCCCACCAGCACCAGCTGGGTGGCGACCCCGGCCAGCGCCCACAGCCCGACGATCAGCGCCACCGACGGCGCCACGCCCACCCCGACCAGCACCACCGTGCCCAGTCCGGCGCCGAGCAGCACGCTGCGCCGCGGGCCCGTCCGGTTCATCCCGGCGCCGACCACCGGGGCGGCCAGCAGCCCGGCCACCCCGAGCGCGGTCAGCACCAGCCCGCGCGGCCCGGCGCCGAGCCCGAAGTCGTCCTCCAGCCGCAGGGCGACCAGGAAGGCCAGCCCGGCCAGCCACCCCCAGCCCAACGCGGCCACCACGCCCATCCGCAGCACGTCGGGTCGCAGCGCGCTGCGCAGCGTGGGGCGGCGCGTCTCGGCCCCGCCGGTCGGGATCCCGATCACCGCGAGCAGTGCCGCCACCACCGCGACCCCGCCGAACGCCAGCCGCCAGTCCACCTCGGCGGCCAGTCCGCCGAACAGCGGCGCCGAGGTCTGGCCGGCGGCCTGCAGGGAACCGAACCAACCCAGTGCCCGGCCCAGCCGGGCCGGCGCGGTGGCCCCGGCCAGCGCGGCGAGCAGCAACGGGGTGGTGAAGGCGTTGGCCATGCCCTGCCCGGCCCTGGCCGCCAGGAACAGCGGCCAGGTGGGGGCGAGCACGCAGGCCACCGAGGCGACCACGTACACCCCGTAGGCCACGACGACCGTGCGGCGCCGGCCCCAGCGCGTCCCCCAGGTGCCCGAGACCAGCATCAGCGCCGCGAACGGCAGCAGGTAGGCGGTCAGCGACAGCGAGGCCGACCCGGACGGCACGCGATAGGTCGAGCCCAGCTCGGGCAGCATCGAGGCGGTGACCCCGCCGCCGAACGGCCCCAGGTAGGCGCCGGCGTACAGCCCGGCCCGGG
>JASLAP010000249.1 GCA_030147065.1 Pseudonocardia sp.
CCGCGGCCGCGCTGGCCCGCGCGCACGGCGTCGGCCCGGACGCGGTCCGGGCCGGGCTGGCCGACTTCCGCCCCGGTCCGCACCGCGCGGCCACCGTGGCCACGGTCGCCGGGATCGGCTTCGTCGACGACTCCAAGGCCACCAACCCGCACGCCGCCGCGGCCTCGCTGGCCGCCGCGGCGGCGGGCCTGCCGGCCGGTGCCGCGGTCGTCTGGATCGTCGGCGGGCTGCTCAAGGGCGCCTCGGTGGACGCGCTGGTGGCCCGGCACGCCGAGCGGCTGCGCGCCGCGGTGGTCATCGGAACCGACCGTGCCGAGATCGTCACCGCACTGGCGCGACACGCCCCCGATCTCCCGGTCGCCGAGGTCACCGCGGGTGACTATGACCCCATGACCGGCCCGATGAGCACCGCCGTGCGCGCCGCGCGCGCCCTGGCCCGGCCCGGTGACGTGGTGCTGCTGGCGCCGGCCGCGGCGTCGATGGACCAGTTCGCCGACTACGCCGCCCGGGGCGACGCCTTCGCCGCGGCCGTCGCGGCCCTGCCCGCGTCCGCCGGGGGTGCCGGGTGAGCCCGGACGCCGGTCCGCCCGCCCCGGGCGCGAAGTCCGGCGCCGCGAAGCCGCGGGGGACCGGTGCGGCCCGCACCCATGCCGGCCGGGCCGGGTCGACCAGGGCGGGCACCGGCCGGGCGGCGGCGCCCAGGACGACCGGCAAGACCGACACCGCCGAGCCCGACACCGGCCGGGTGAGCTCGACCGGGGCGTCCCGGGCCGTCCGCGGCGCCGCCGCGACCGGCACCCGGGCGTCGCGGCTGCCCACCGGGTCCGGTGCCCGGCTGGCGGTCGGCCGGGCCGCCACCGCGCTCGACGCCTGGCTGCGCCGCCCGCTCACCTCGCTGCACCTGATCCTCGGCGTGTTCGGCCTGCTCACCCTGTTCGGGCTGGTGATGGTGCTGTCGGCGTCGGCGGTGGAGTCCTACACCGCGGCCGGGTCGAGCTACTCGGTGTTCACCCGCCAGCTGATGTTCTGCGTGCCCGGGCTGGCGCTGTTCTGGCTGGGCCTGCGGATCCCGCCGCGCCGGCTGCGCGCGCTCGCCCCGGCCGCCCTGGCCGTCGGGGTGGTGTCGCTGGTGGCGGTGCTCGTCTTCGGCGACGTGCGCAACGGCTCCAAGGCCTGGTTCGCGTTCGGGTCGTTCTCGGTGCAGCCCTCCGAGGCGGTCAAGGTGGCGCTGACGCTGTGGGGCGCGCACGTGCTGGTGGTGCGCCGGCAGGTGATGCACCGCTGGAAGCAGGCGCTCTCGCCGGTGGTCCCGGTGACCGCGCTGCTGCTCACCCTGCTGGTGCTCCAGCCCGACCTGGGGATGACCGTGTCGCTGGGCATCGTGCTGGTCGCGCTGCTGTTCTACGCCGGCGCCCCGATGCGGCTGATGCTCGCGCTCACCGGCGCCGCGCTGAGCGGGGCGGTCGCCCTCGCGCTCACCGCCGACTACCGGCTGGCCCGGGTCACCTCGTTCCTGTCCGGGTCGGGCGCGGATCCGCTGGAGGCCGGTTTCCAGGCCCGCCAGGCGCTGTACTCGCTGGCCGATGGCGGGCTGTTCGGCGTCGGGCTGGGCCAGGGCCGGGCCAAGTGGGACTACCTGCCCAACGCCCACAACGACTTCATCTTCGCCATCGTCGGCGAGGAGCTGGGCTTCCTCGGCGCCCTCGCGGTGCTGGTGCTGTTCGCGACCCTGGCCTACACCGGCATCCGGATCGCCCACCGCAACACCGACCCCTGGCTCAAACTGGTGGTGGCCACCTCGACCACCTGGCTGGTCGCCCAGGCCGCCATCAACATCGGTTACGTGGTCGGGCTGCTGCCGGTGACCGGGCTGCAGCTACCGCTGATCTCCTCGGGAGGCACGTCCCTCGTGGTCACCATGTTCGTCTTCGGCGTCCTGGCCAACGCGGCCCGGCACGAGCCGGAGGCCGTCGCCGCGCTGCACCAGCACGGGCAGGGCACGATCGCCCGGCTGCTGCGGCTGACCCTGCCCGAGCCCTACCGGGCCCCGGCCAGCCGCCCGGCCGCGCGACGGGGGCCGCTGCGATGACCTCCGTCGTGATCGCCGGCGGGGGCAGCGCCGGGCACATCGAACCCGCGCTGGCCTTCGCCGACGCCCTGGTCCGGCTGGCCCCCGGGACCCGGGTCACCGCGCTGGGCACCGAGCGCGGCCTGGACACCACGCTCATCCCGGCCCGTGGCTACCCGCTCGAGCTGATCCCGCCGGTGCCGCTGCCCCGCAGGCCCAGCAGCGACCTGCTGAAGCTGCCCAAGCGGGTGCACGGCGCCGTCACCTGCGTGCGCCGGGTGCTCACCGAGGTCGACGCCGACCTGGTCGTCGGGTTCGGCGGGTACGTGGCGCTGCCGGCCTACCTGGGCGCCCGCGGGCGGGTGCCGGTGGTGGTGCACGAGGCCAATGCCCGCGCCGGGCTGGCCAACAAGGTGGGCGCCCGGTTCGCCGAGCGGGTCGCCGCCGCGGTGCCCGGCTGCGGCCTGCCCAACGCCGAGGTGGTCGGCATCCCGCTGCGCCGCGCGGTGACCACGCTGGACCGGGCCGGGCTGCGGATGCGCGCCCGGCACCTGTTCGGGCTGCCCCCGCACGGGCCGGTGCTGCTGGTCTTCGGCGGCTCGCAGGGCGCGCGCACGCTGAACACCGCGGTCGCCGACGCGCTGCCCCGGTTGCTGCGCGCGGGCGTCGCGGTGCTGCACGCGCACGGCAAGGGCGGCACCCCCGCCCCGCCGGCCCGCGGGTACGTGCCGCTGCCCTACATCGACCAGATGCACATGGCCTACGCCGCCGCGGACGCCGTGCTCGGCCGGTCCGGGGCGATGACCGTGGCCGAGGTCTCGGCGGTGGGGCTGCCCGCGGTGTACGTGCCGCTGCCGCACGGCAACGGCGAGCAGGCGCTCAACGCCGGCCCGGTCGTGGACGCCGGCGGCGGGCTGCTGGTCCCGGACGCCGAGCTGACCGGGGAGCGGGTGCTGGCCGAGCTGGTGCCGCTGCTCACCGACCCGTCCCGGCTGGCCGCCATGGGCCGCGCCGCCCGCGCCTCCGGCCACGCCGACGCCGATGTGCGGCTGGCCCGGATCGCCCTCGACGTGGTGGGGGTGCGGGCATGACCACCGACAGCAGCCCCGTCAGCAGCGCGGTGAGCAGCCCCGGGAGCAGCCCCGACCGGGCCACCGCGACCGCACCCGGTCCCGACGCGGCCGCGTTCGGGCCCGGCCGGCAGGTGCACCTGATCGGCATCGGCGGGGCCGGGATGAGCGGCATCGCCCGGATCCTGCTGGCCCGCGGGGCGCGGGTGTCCGGGACGGACGCCAAGGACTCGCGCACCGTGCTGGCCCTGCGGGCGCTGGGCGCCCGGGTGGAGGTCGGCCACGACCCGGCCCACCTGCCCGCCGCACCGGCCACGGTCGTGGTGTCCACGGCCATCCGGGAGACCAACCCGGAGCTGGGTGCGGCCCGCGAGCGCGGCCTCGACGTCGTGCACCGGGCCCGCGCCCTGGCCGCGCTCACCGAGGGCCGGCGGCTGGCCGCGGTCACCGGCACCGCCGGCAAGACCTCGACGACCTCCATGCTGACCGTGGCCCTGCAGCACTGCGGTCTGGACCCGTCGTTCGCGATCGGCGGCGACCTGGCGTCGTCCGGGTCCGGGGCGCACGAGGGCAGCGGCGGGCTGTTCGTCGCCGAGGCCGACGAGAGCGACGGGTCGTTCCTGGCGTTCTCCCCGGAGGTCGCGGTGGTGACCAACGTCGAGGCCGACCACCTCGACCACTACGGCAGCGCGGCGGCCTACGAGGCCGCGTTCCGCGCGTTCCTGGACCGGATCGTGCCCGGTGGGGCCCTGGTGACCTGCACCGACGACCCCGGGGCGGTGGCACTGGCGGCCGACGCCGAGGCCCGCGGGCTGCGCGTGCGCCGCTACGGCCGCGGCCCGGAGTGCGACGCCCGGCTGATCGAGTTCCGGCCGGAGGGCACCGGCGCCCGGGTGGTGCTGCGCCACGCCGGGGTGGAGCACCTGCTGCGGCTGTCGGTCCCCGGCGAGCACATGGCGCTCAACGCGCTGGCCGCGCTGCTGGCCGCGGTCGAGCTGGGCGCCGACCCGGTGACCGTGCTGGCCGGGCTGGCCGAGTTCGACGGCGTCCGGCGCCGGTTCGAGTTCCGCGGCCGGGCCGCCGGGGTCGCGGTCTACGACGACTACGCCCACCACCCGACCAAGGTCGCCGCCCAGCTGCGGGCGGCCCGGGACGTGGTCGGCGGGCACGGGCGGGTGGTGGTGGCCTTCCAGCCGCACCTGTACTCGCGCACCCGGGAGTTCGCCGGGGCGTTCGGAGCCGCGCTCGGGCTGGCCGACGAGGTCGTGGTGCTGGAGGTCTACGGCGCCCGGGAGGACCCCGAGCCCGGGGTCTCCGGGGCGCTGGTCG
Organism: Pseudonocardia sp.; assembly: GCA_030147065.1. Taxonomy (GTDB): domain Bacteria; phylum Actinomycetota; class Actinomycetes; order Mycobacteriales; family Pseudonocardiaceae; genus Pseudonocardia. The sequence continues at coordinate 4,468 of JASLAP010000249.1, forward strand.
CCGACGCGGTCCCGCTGCCGGCCGAGCGGGTGCGGTTCGTCCCGCACTGGGCCGAGGTGCCTGCCGTGGTCGCCGGCCTGGCCACCAGCGGCGACCTGGTGATCACCATGGGGGCCGGCGACGTGACCGTGCTGGCCCCGGAGATCCTGCTGGAACTGGAGCGGCGGGAGCGGGTGTGACCGGGCCGCGGACCGGGCGCCGGTCCCGGCGGGCGGTGGGCCCCGATGGCCACGACGGCCGGCCGCGACCGGACCGCGCCGCCCGACCGCCCGGTCGCCGCACCGGCTCGACCACCGGCCCCGCCACCGGCCCGCTGCCCGAGGTCTACCGCCGCCGTCGCCGGCTCGGTCTCGGGCTGCTCGGCCTGCTGCTGCTGGTCGGGCTGGGCCTGACCGCGCGGGTGCTGCTCTACGACGTCGGGCTGGCCGACGTCGAACAGGTCCGGGTCGGGTTCCGCACCGCCGACGGCGCCCCCGCCGAGCCCGCCCCCGGCGTGCTCACCGGCGACCGGGTGACCGAGGCCGCCGAGGTGCCGCTCGGCGGGCCGCTGGCCGCCGTCGACACCCGGGCGGTCGCCGAGCGGGTGGCCGCGCTGCCGGCGGTGGCCTCGGCCCGGGTCGACCGGGACTGGCCGCACACCGTGTCCGTGCAGGTCGTCCAACGCGTCCCGGTGGCGTCCCTGCGGACCGCGACCGGTCCGGCGCTGGTCGACCGGACCGGCGCGGTGTTCCCCGGACCGGCCGCGCCCGGCCTGCCCGAGCTGTCGGTGGCCGCGCCCGGCCCGGGCGACCCGTCCACGGCGGCCGCCCTGGAGGCGCTGGCCGCGCTGCCCGACCCGGTGCGCGCCCAGGTGCGCACCGTCGGCGCGGTCGTCGACCCGGCCGGCGGCCGGGTCACCCTGGGCCTCACCGAGGACCGCGAGGTCCGCTGGGGGGCCGCGGAACGCGCGCCGGACAAGGCCAGGGCGCTCGTCGCGCTGCTCACCCAACCGGGTCGCATCTACGATGTGACCAGTCCCGACCTGCCCACCATCACGCCCTGAACGGCCGGTGGCGCGCGAAGACGCTGGTCGGAACCCTGGAATCAACCCGGTCGGGGGGTTGCCGCCGCGCGGCGCGCCTGCTGGACCGGGACCGATGCGCGACCTAGCGTCGTCACCGAAGGCCCGGACCCCCGGGGTCGGACCCGAGCTGGACTGGAAGGTGCGCCATGACGCCCCCCCACAACTACCTGGCCGTCATCAAGGTCGTCGGCATCGGTGGCGGCGGCGTCAACGCCGTCAACCGCATGATCGAGGTCGGCCTCAAGGGCGTCGAGTTCATCGCGGTGAACACCGACGCCCAGGCCCTGCTGATGTCGGACGCGGACGTCAAGCTCGACATCGGCCGGGAGCTGACCCGCGGCCTGGGCGCCGGGGCCAACCCGGAGGTCGGCCGCAAGGCCGCCGAGGACCACCGCGAGGAGATCGAAGAGGTCCTCAAGGGCGCCGACATGGTGTTCGTCACCGCGGGCGAGGGCGGTGGCACCGGCACCGGCGGCGCGCCCGTGGTCGCCTCGATCGCCCGCAAGCTGGGCGCGCTGACCATAGGTGTGGTCACCCGGCCGTTCACCTTCGAGGGCCGCCGCCGCGCCGGGCAGGCCGAGGACGGCATCCAGTCGCTGCGCAACGAGTGCGACACCCTGATCGTCATCCCGAACGACCGGCTGCTGCAGCTCGGCGACGTCGGCGTCTCGCTCATGGACGCCTTCCGCTCGGCCGACGAGGTGCTGCTCTCCGGTGTCCAGGGGATCACCAACCTGATCACCACCCCGGGCCTGATCAACCTGGACTTCGCCGACGTCAAGTCGGTGATGTCGGGCGCGGGCAGCGCGCTGATGGGCATCGGGTCCTCGCGCGGGGAGGGCCGGGCCATCCAGGCCGCCGGCAAGGCGATCAACTCGCCGCTGCTGGAGGCCTCCATGGACGGCGCGCAGGGGGTGCTGCTGTCCATCGCCGGCGGCTCCGACCTCGGCCTGTTCGAGATCAACGAGGCCGCCTCGCTGGTCCAGGAGGCCGCCCACCCGGAGGCCAACATCATCTTCGGTACGGTGATCGACGACTCGCTCGGCGACGAGGTCCGGGTGACCGTGATCGCCGCCGGGTTCGACTCCGGCGGTCCGACCCACAAGAAGCTCGAGCCCACCGCGTTCCGCTCGGCCGACCGGCCCGGCGAGGGCGGCTCCGGCTCGGCGCCGGCGTCCGCGACGGACCCGCCGCAGCAGGGCGGGTCCACCTCAGGGCAGTCCACCGCTGCGCCGTCCGGGTCGCCGTCCGGATCCCCGTCCGGATCCCCGTCGCCCGCCCCGTCCCCGTCCCCGTCCCGCTCCACCGGCCCGGCCGCGCCCCAGCAGCCGTCCGGTGGCGGGTACAGCAGCGGCTACGGCAGCGGCTTCGGTGCCCACCCGCCGGCCACCCCCATCGGCAACGGGAACACCGGGCCCACGGGGCACACCGCCTCCGGTGCGCACCAGACCGGCACCCTGCCGCCCGCGGCCCCCAACCCGGCCGAGCAGTACACCGCGCCGACGCCGCGCCGGGCCGACCACCCGCAGCCCGCCGACGGGTCCGCCCCGCTGGCCACCGAGCGGTCGTTGCCGGCCTACACCCGCCCCGTCGAGACCCACGACGACCTGGACGACGACGTGGACGTGCCGCCGTTCATGAAGCGCTGACGGGCGCGGTGGGCGGTCCGGCCGGACGCGTGCGGCGCGTCGTCAGCACCCGTGCGGGCGGTCGCTCGCGGGGCCCGTACACCTCGTTCAACCTCTCCGCCGGGGTCGGCGACGACCCGGCGGCGGTGGCGGCCAACCGCCGCCGGCTGTCCACCGAGCTTGGCGTGCCGGTGGTGTTCCTGGAGCAGGTGCACGGCACCACGGTGGTCACCGTGGACGCCGTCCCGGAGCCGGGCGCCCCGGACGTCCCGGCCACCGACGCCGCGGTGACCGCGCTGCCGGGCGTCGCGCTGGCCGTGCTGTCCGCGGACTGCCCGCCGGTGCTGCTGGCCGACCCGGTGGCCGGCGTGGTCGGGGCCGCGCACGCCGGGCGGGTCGGCGCCGCGGCCGGGGTGCTGCCGGCGACCGTGCGGGCGATGACCGCGCTCGGCGCCGATCCCGGCCGCGTCGAGGCGCTGCTCGGCCCGGCGATCTGCGGGGGCTGCTACGAGGTGCCGGCGGCGATGCGGGCCCAAGTCGACGCCCGGCTGCCGGGCAGCGCCGTGCGCACCCGCCGCGGCACCCCCGGGCTGGACCTGCGGGCCGGGCTGTACCACCAGCTCGTCGGGCTCGGCGTGGCCCGGATCGGCGGCGACCCCCGGTGCACCTTCGAGGACCGCGACCTCTACAGCCACCGCCGGCAGCCGGGCACCGGGCGGCTGGCCGCGGTCACCTGGCTGGACCGGGGATGACCGGACCGGACCCCACAGCGCCGGACCCCACAGCGCCGGACCCCACAGCGCCGGACCCGACGGCGCCGGACGCCGCGGCGGCCGGCCCGGAGCGGGTGGCCGAGCTCACCCGGCGGCTGGCCGCGGTCCGCGAGCGGATCGCGGCGGCCTGCCGGGCCGCCGGCCGCGACCCGGCCTCGGTGGAGCTGCTCGCGGTGACCAAGACCGTGCCGGCCGCGGACGTGGCCGCCCTGCTGGACCTGGGGTTGACCGCGTTCGGCGAGAACCGGGTGCAGGAGGCCGGGGTCAAGGTGGACCGGGTGGCCGAACTGCGCCCGGCGGCCCGGCCGCGCTGGCACCTGGTCGGCGGGCTGCAGCGGAACAAGGCCCGGGCCGCGGTGCGCTGGGCCGACCGGGTGGAGTCGGTGGACTCGGTCCGGCTGGCCGACGCCCTCGACGACGCCGTCCGGCGCGCCCGGGACGCCGGTGGGCGCCACGATCCGTTGCCGGTGCTGCTCCAGTTCAGCGTCGACGGGGACCCGGCCCGGGGTGGGGTGCCCGCGGACGGGCTGCTCCCGCTCGCCGAACACGTGGCCGGGTGCGCCGGGCTGCGCCTGGCCGGACTGATGGTGGTCGCCCCGCTCGGCCTGGACCCGAACGTGGCATTCGCCGCCGCGGCGGCCGCGGCTGATCGGCTGCGGAGCGCGTTTCCGCAGGCCACGGTGTTCTCCGCGGGCATGAGCAACGATCTCGACGTCGCGATCGGGCACGGTTCGCACGTGGTGCGTGTCGGAACGGCTCTGCTGGGGAACCGACCGTTAACCTCACGCTGACGGCCGGTCGTGGGGGGACTCCCCGGCCGTCGGGGGTCCAGGAGGGGAGTTCGGATGGGCGCGATGTACCGGCTCAAGGCCTACTTCGGGATGGTGCCCGCCGAGGAGCTGACGGAGTACGTCGACGAGCCGGTCGACCGGTACGCCGCGGCCCGCCGCTCCCGCGACCCGGAGGACCGCTGGCCCGACCGGCGGCGCACCGACCAGCGCTGGGACGACCGCGGCTGGGACGACCGCCGGGCCGACAAGGCCTGGGACGACGACACCTGGGACGACGAGCGCTGGGACGCCCGGTACGCCGACGACGACACCCGGTCCGACGAGCCCCGCCGCGACGGCCGGGCCGACGACTGGGCGACCCGGCGGCCGGTCCGCACCGCGGTGGCCGAGCGCCGCCGCGGCGCCACCGCGGTGGCCGCCACGCCGGTCCGCGGCGCCCTGGCCATCGACCCCGACACCGAGCTCGCCGAGCCGGTCCGCCCGGTGGCCGCGGTGCCCCCGGTGCCCGCCGGGCCGGCCGCCCCCGAGCAGCGCGACCGGGTCGCCACGCTGGCCCGGATCACCACGCTGCAGCCGCGCTCCTACAAGGAGGCGCGGACCATCGGCGAGCGCTACCGCGACGGCGTCCCGGTGATCATGAACCTGTCCGAGCTGGACGTGGCGGACGCCAAGCGGCTGGTCGACTTCGCCGCCGGGCTGGCCTTCGCCCTGCGCGGGTCGATCGACAAGGTCACCAATCGGGTGTTCCTGCTCACCCCCGCCGACGTGGAGGTCTCCGCCGACGACGCCCGGAAGCTCGCCGAACGCGGACTCTTCCGCCAGGATTGACGACGTGTCCCTCGCCATCCAGTTCGTCCTGTACTACCTGCTGTTCTTCTTCTGGCTGCTGCTCATCGGCCGGATCGTGGTGGAGCTGGTCCGCAGCTTCGCCCGCCAGTGGGTGCCGGCCGGGTCGAGCGCGGTCGCCCTGGAGCTGATCTTCACGGCGACCGACCCTCCGGTGAAGCTGTTGCGGAGAGTGATCCCCGTCGTCCGGATCGGAGGCGTGGGACTAGACCTGTCGATTATGGTTCTGCTGCTGGTCGTGTTCATACTGATGAACGTTGCCCAGCCGACGCCGCTGTGAGCCCCAGTCACAGGGTGCCGCCGCCGAGGACTGCATGAGGTGATCCGATGCCGCTGACGCCCGCCGACGTCCACAACGTCGCGTTCAGCAAACCCCCCATTGGCAAGAGGGGGTACAACGAGGACGAGGTCGACGCGTTCCTCGACCTGGTCGAGGCCGAGTTGGCTCGCCTGATCGAGGAGAACGAGGACCTGCGCGAGCAGGTCTCGCAGCTCGAGCAACGCCTCGGCAACGCCCAGGCCGACCTGGAGGACGCCCGTTCGCGTCCGCAGGCCGGCGGGATGGGTCCGGGGGGTGTTGCGCCCCCGACCCAGCAGATCCAGCGACAGGTCGAGCCACCGCCGATGCGGATGGAGCCGACCCGGTCGATGGGTGGGCCCGGGATGGGTGACATGGGCGGCGGGGACGGGGGAGACCACCACGTCCAGGTCGCCAAGGTCCTGAGCATGGCCCAGGAGATGGCCGAACGGCTCACCGCCGAGGCCAAGTCCGAGGCCGACACCATGCTCAGCGACGCTCGCGCGAAGTCCGAGCAGCTGCTGTCCGACGCGCGCAGCAAGTCCGACGGGCTGGTCAACGACGCCCGTTCGCGCGCCGAGACGATGCTGAACGACGCCCGGACCAGGGCCGAGACCCTGGAGCGGCAGTCCCGCGACAAGGCGGCCACGCTGGTCGGCGACGCCGAGCGCAAGCAGGCCGAGATCATCGGCACGATCACCCGCGACAAGTCGGTCCTCGAGAAGAAGATCGACGAGCTGCGGACGTTCGAGCGCGAGTACCGCACCCGGCTCAAGACCTACCTCGAGACCCAGCTCAGGGACCTCGGGGACCGGGCCTCCGCGGCACCGGGCGACGGTCGTGCCGGTACGAACGGCGGGTACGCGGCCACCGGCTACGGCCAGCGCGCCGACGCCGGTAGCTGACCCGAGCGAACGACCGCGGCGGCGCGGTGCGGTGCCATCGCACCGGTGCCGGGTCGCCGCTCACGGAGTGAATCGTGCTGCTGCTGGTCCTGATCCTCATCCTGATCGCCTTCGGGTTGCTCGTGGTCGCGCTGCTGTCCGGCAGCGTGCTGTGGGCCTGGGTGTCCGTGGCGGTGAGCGCCGTCGCGGCCCTGGTCCTGGTGGTGGACGGGCTGCAGCGGCGGGCGGCGGAGCGGGCCGGCTCCGCGGACCCAGGCCCGGCCGACAGCGGCCGGCCGGACCCGGTCCGCGACGAGTACGGCGGCTCCCAGGTCGAGGCGGCCACCGAGATCCTGCCGGTCGTCCGGCCCGGGAGCGGGACGCCGGACGGGGGCGCGGGGCCGGAGACGGTCGCCGCCCCGCTCGGCGCCGCCGGTGACCACCGGGACCCGCCCCCGGGGTCCGATCCGGCCGACCGGCAACTGCCGCAGCAGACGTCGCAGAAGATGGCAATGCCAACGGCCCAACCGCCGGGCTCTGCGGATCGACCGTCCGGCGCTACCGCCGCCGCCACGCCATCGGGCGGTAGTGCATCACCGAGGGTGACCGCACCCGGGGTCGCCCCAGCGGATCCGGGGCCCCCCGGGACGCCTCCCGGGGACGCCCGGGAGAACGCTCCCACGGGCCCCCCGGAGATCCCCGACGTCCCCGGCGACGCGACGGTGATCGCGGCCGCACCGGGTGCTGCCGACCGGGACGACGCCGGACCCGATCCCGCCCCCGGCGCGGACGGCCCCCCGGTCGGGGTCCCCGACCGACCCGTCACCGACGTCCAGCCGTCCGACCCGACCGTGCGCGACGTCCCACCGCCCGACCTCCCGGCCGAACCGGACCCGGCCGCGGCCGAGCCCCCGGAGGAGGAGTCCGACCCGGCCGTGGCCGGGATCGTGGCCGCGCTGCCCGACGAGGTGCTGGTCATCGACGAGCAGCCGCGCTACCACCTGGACGGCTGCCGGGCGGTGACCGCCCGCCCGGTCATCCCGCTGCCGGTGGGCGAGGCGGTCGAGCTCGGCTTCACCCCGTGCGCCTGGTGCGCCCCCGACCGCACCCTGGCCGAGCGGCACCGGGCCGCGGCCCCGTAGCCGGGTCGTCCGGCCCGGCGGAATTCCGCTGGCACCGCGGCGTTACCCTGGAGGCACAGGCACCGATCCGGCCATCACCGGGGAGCCTCCGGAAGAAACGGTCCGCCCGCGGGCGGCCGGAGTAGAACCGGACGGGGCAGGCCCGTCACAGCCGAGAAGAACGAGAGGCCGTCCGCACGCCCGACCGGGCGAGCGGCGGCAAGCGGGGTGGTACCGCGGCGCGCGAGCGTCGTCCCCGTGCGGCAGCAGCAGGCACGCACGAGGAGCACCACCCATGAGCGAGCGCGAATCCGGCTACCCCACCGTCCCGGCGCACCCGTCGTTCCCGGCGCTGGAACAGGACGTCCTGGACTTCTGGGCGGCCGACCGGACCTTCCCGGCCTCGGTCGAGGCCCGCCCGGCCGGCGACAACGGCAGCAACGAGTTCGTCTTCTACGACGGCCCGCCGTTCGCCAACGGCCTGCCGCACTACGGCCACCTGCTGACCGGCTACGTCAAGGACGTCGTGCCGCGCTACCAGACCATGCGCGGGCGCCACGTCGAGCGCCGGTTCGGCTGGGACACCCACGGCCTGCCGGCCGAGGTCGAGGCCGAGCACCAGCTCGGGATCAAGGACAAGTCCGAGATCGACGAGATGGGCGTGGCCGCGTTCAACGACGCCTGCCGGGCCTCGGTGCTGCGCTACACCGGCGAGTGGCAGGCCTACGTCACCCGCCAGGCCCGCTGGGTGGACTTCGACAACGACTACAAGACCCTCGACCTGGACTACATGGAGTCGGTCATGTGGGCCTTCAAGACCCTGTGGGACAAGGGTCTGGTCTACCAGGGCTTCCGCGTCCTCTGGTACTGCTGGCACGACGGCACCCCGCTGTCGGCCACCGAGACCAGGATGGACGACGTCTACCTGCCGCGGCAGGACCCGGCGGTCACCGTCGGGCTGCGGCTGACCGCGCCGGGCACCGACCTGGACGGGGCGCTGGCGCTGATCTGGACGACCACCCCGTGGACGCTGCCCTCCAACCTGGCCATGGCCGTGCGCCCGGACATCTCCTACGCCCTGGTGGAGGCGAACGGCGAGCGCTACGTGCTGGCCGCGGCGCGGGTCGGGCACTACGCCCGGGAGCTGGGCGAGGACCCCGCGGTCGTGCGCACGCTGCCCGGCTCCGAGCTGATCGGGCTGTCCTACACCCCGCCGTTCGACTTCTTCGCCGGCTGGGAGAACGCCCACCGGGTGCTGTCCGCGGACTACGTCACCACCGACGACGGCACCGGGATCGTGCACATCGCCCCGGCCTTCGGTGAGGAGGACAAGGTCATCACCGACGCGGCCGGGATCGAGGCCGTGGTCCCGGTGGACACCCGCGGCGAGTTCGACGCCCGGGTGCCCCCGTACGAGGGCATGCAGGTCTTCGACGCCAACCCGCACATCATCGCCGACCTGAAGAAGGGCGCCCCCCACGCGCACGGGGTGCTGCTGCGCCACGAGACCTACGACCACCCGTATCCGCACTGCTGGCGGTGCGGCAACCCGCTCATCCAGCGCGCGGTGGACTCGTGGTTCGTGCAGGTCACCGCATTCCGCGAGCGGATGGTCGAGCTGAACCGGGAGATCACCTGGGTGCCCGAGCACGTCCGCGACGGGCAGTTCGGCAAGTGGCTGGAGGGCGCCCGGGACTGGTCGATCTCGCGCAACCGGTACTGGGGCAGCCCGATCCCGGTCTGGGTGTCCGACGACCCGACCTACCCGCGGGTCGACGTCTACGGCTCGCTGGACGAGCTGGAGCGCGACTTCGGGGTGCGCCCGACCGACCTGCACCGGCCCTACGTCGACGACCTGACCCGGCCCAACCCGGACGACCCGACCGGGCGCTCCACCATGCGCCGGGTGCCGGAGGTGCTGGACTGCTGGTTCGAGTCCGGCTCGATGCCCTTCGCCCAGGTGCACTACCCGTTCGAGAACCGGGACTGGTTCGAGGACCACTACCCGGGCGACTTCATCGTCGAGTACAACGGGCAGACCCGCGGCTGGTTCTACACGCTGCACGTGCTGGCCACGGCGCTGTTCGACCGGCCGTCGTTCCGGTCCTGCGTGGCGCACGGCATCGTGCTCGGCGACGACGGGCTCAAGATGAGCAAGTCGCGCAAGAACTACCCGGACGTCAACGAGGTCTTCTCCCGCGACGGCTCGGACGCCATGCGGTGGTTCCTGATGGCCTCGCCGATCCTGCGCGGGGGCAACCTGGTGGTCACCGAGCAGGGCATCCGGGAGGGCGTGCGGCAGGCGATCCTGCCGCTGTGGAACACCTGGTACTTCCTGTCGCTCTACGCCCGGGCGGCCGGCCGGGCCGGCACCTTCCGCACCGACTCCACCCACGTCCTGGACCGCTACGTGCTCGCCCGCACCGCGGCGATGGTCGACGAGGTCACCGCCGCGATGGACGTCTACGACATCGCCGGGGCCTGCGAGCGGGTGCGCGACCACGCCGAGGCGCTGACCAACTGGTACGTGCGCCGCTCGCGGGAGCGGTTCTGGGCCGGTGATGCCGACGCCGTGGACACGCTGCACACCGTGCTGGAGGTGACCGCCCGGGTCGCCGCGCCGCTGCTGCCGCTGACCACCGAGCGGATCTGGCAGGGGCTCACCGGGGACCGCTCGGTGCACCTGGCCGACTGGCCGGCCGGCGACCTGCTCCCGCACGACCCGGCGCTGGTCACGGCCATGGACCGGGTACGCCAGGTGGCGTCCTCGACGCTGTCGCTGCGCAAGTCCGCGGGGCTGCGGGTGCGGCTGCCGCTGGCCCGGCTGACCGTGGCCGCGGCCGACGCGGAGTCGCTGCGCCCGTTCACCGACATCCTGCGCGACGAGGTCAACGTCAAGGAGGTCGTGCTCAGCACCGACGTCTCGGCGTACGGCCGGTTCGAGGTGGCGGTCAACGCCCGGGCCTGCGGGCCGCGGCTGGGCGGGGACACCCAGAAGGTGATCCGGGCGGTCAAGTCCGGCGAGTGGACCGCGAACCCGGACGGCACGGTGACCGCGGGCGGCATCGAGCTGCTGCCCGGGGAGTTCACCGAGCGGCTGGTGCCGGCCGAGGGGGCCGGTGCGACGGCAGCCCTCCCCGGCTCCACCGGTCTGGTCGTGCTGGACACCGCGGTCACGCCGGAGCTGGCCGCCGAGGGCACCGCCAAGGACGCCGTCCGGCTGGTCCAGCAGGCCCGCCGCGACGCCGGGCTGGACGTGTCCGACCGGATCCGGCTGACCCTGCACGCGGCCGCCCCGGTGCTCGACGCCGTGCGCGCCCACCGGGAGTTCCTGGCCGGCGAGGTGCTGGCCAGCTCCGTCGACCTGGCCGAGGTGGGCTCGCCGACCCTGGTCGGCTCGGTGGCCGACCCGGCGGGCGCGGCGGCCGATGTCCGGGTCCTCGTCGAGCGGGCCTGACCGGGTCCTGCGGGTCGCCGTCCGGGTCCGCCCGGGCGCGCCCGCGGACCGGGTCGGCGGGCGCCGGGACGGACCGCGCGGGCCCGCGCTGGTGGTCGCGGTGCGGGCCCGCGCGGTCGAGGGCGCCGCGAACGAGGCCGTGGTATCGGCCCTGGCCGTGGCCTTCGGGCTGCGCTCCCGCGACGTCACCCTGGTCCACGGCGCCCGCGGCCGGGACAAGCTCGTCGACCTGACCGGCGACCACGAGACCCTCACCGCCCGCCTCGCCGCCCTCCTGTCCCGCTGACCCGACCCGGGTCCCGGGTGCTCTCGCAGCCCGTCGAGGGTGGCGCAGCCCGTGGTGTGCCGTCGCAGCGTGCCGGCGGGCTGCGCGGGCCCCACACGGGCTGCGCGAGCCGCGGAGGGCTGCGACAGGGTGGGCTCCTAGGGTTGCGGCATGGGCGACGGGGGAGCGGCGGTGCGGACCTGGACCGAGCTGCAGGGGGGCCGCGGCATCCCGGCCGCGATCCTGGCCCGGGCCCCGGCCGATCCCTGGCAGCACGATCCGGCCGACTTCACCCCGCCCGAGGTGCCCGCCGACACCCCGTCCCGGCGGGCGGCGCTGGAGCTGCTCGGCGAGGCCGGCAGCGTGCTCGACGTCGGCTGCGGCGGAGGGGACGCGGCGTTCGCGCTGGCCGGTGCGGCGACCGGGGTCACCGGGGTGGACCAGCAGGAGGACATGCTGGAGGTCTTCGCGACCGCGGCCCGGGACCGGGCGGTGCCGTTCCGGACCGTGCTCGGCCGGTGGCCGGACTGCGCGGGCGAGGCCGGGACCGCGGACGTGGTGGTGTCCCACCACGTCCTGCACAACGTCGTCGACCTGCCGCCGTTCGTGCTGGCGCTGACGGCCGCGGCCCGCCGCGGGGTGGTCGTGGAGATGCTCGGGCAGCACCCGATGGCCTGGCTGGACCCGCTCTGGGAACGCTTCCACGACCTGCACCGGCCGCGGCCCGCGACCACCGACGATGCCGTCGAAGTGCTGCGCGAGCTGGGCATCGGCCCGACCGTCACCCGCTGGGAGCGCACCACCCCGCCCCGGCAGGACCCGGCGTGGGTGGCCCGGCGGCTGTGCCTGCCGGCCGAGCGGGTGCCCGAGGTCGCGGCCGCGCTCGACGAGCTGGTCCGCCCGCGGATCGCGGCCACCCTCACCTGGCCGGCGGGCTGAACCGGCGCCGGACGGGCGCGGCGACGCCGCTCACCCGGGCAGCTCGCCGACCCGCTCGGGCGGAAGCGGCGGCTCGGGCGGAAGCGGCGGCTCGGGCGGCTGCGGGGGTTCCGGCGGCAACGGGACGGCCCGGCGGGCGTCGCCGAACAGCGCGTGCACCCGGATGTCCCCGGCCCCGCTGCTGGCCGTGATGCTGCGCGCGGCCGTCGGGTCGGTGGGCACGCTGATGCGCTGCTCCCCGCTGCCGGAGTCGACCTGGACGCGGTAGGGCACGGCTTCGGGCACGGTGATGTCCAGCTCGCCGTACTCGGAGCGCACCCGCACGCTGTCCGGCGCGGTCAGCAGTTCCAGCCGCACGTCGCCGAACCCGGTGTCCAGCCGGACCGTCCCGCTCCGCAGCCGGCGCGCTTCGACCTCGCCGGCCATGGTGCGCACGTCGAGGTGCCCGGACAGGTCGAGCAGGTGCAGGTCGCCGGACCCGGAGTCGACGGTCAGCGGGCCGGCCAGCCCGTGCACCTCGACGTCGCCGGCCTCGGCCGCGACCCGCACCGCGAACGACGGCGGGACCTCGATCGTGTAGTCCACCGCGCACCTGCTGCACCGGGTCTCGAGCTCCAGCCCGGTGGGGGTCGACTCCTCGATCAGCTCCGGGGCCTCCAGGCCGTGCTCGGCCAGGGTGTGCACGTGCACCATCCCGTCCGGGCTGGGGGTCAGCCGGACGTCGCCGTGGGCGTTGCGCACGGTCAGCTGCCCGGCCGGGACGGCCAGCGCGCCGCTGCGCTCGCTGGTGGACCGGAAGCCCTGGTCGATCAGCGTGGCCGCCCCGAGCGCCACCACGACCAGCACGAACACCACCGCCGCGGCGACCAGCGCCCGGTTCGGCGCGGCCGGTGCCGGCGCGCTCACGACGCGCTCGCCAGGTAGGTGAGCACGGCCAGCACCCGGCGGTGGTCGTTGGCCGCCACCGGCAGGGCGAACTTGCCGAATATCGCGCTGACGTGCTTCTCCACCGCGCCCTCGCCCACCCCGAGCTCGGCGGCGATGCCGCTGTTGGACCGGCCCTCGGCCATCAGCGCCAGCACCTCGCGCTCGCGCGGGGTCAGGCCGGCCAGCGGCTCCGGGCGCCGGGACCGGGCGAACAGCTGCGAGACGACCTCCGGGTCCAGCGCGGTGCCCCCGCCCAGCACCCGGCGCAGCGCCTCGACGAAGCTGCCCACGTCGACCACCCGGTCCTTGAGCAGGTACCCGACCCCGCGGGTGTCGCCGGCC
>JASLAP010000144.1 GCA_030147065.1 Pseudonocardia sp.
GACCGGGCGAACAGCTGCGAGACGACCTCCGGGTCCAGCGCGGTGCCCCCGCCCAGCACCCGGCGCAGCGCCTCGACGAAGCTGCCCACGTCGACCACCCGGTCCTTGAGCAGGTACCCGACCCCGCGGGTGTCGCCGGCCAGCAGTTCGGTGGCGTAGCGCTCCTCGACGTACTGGGACAGCACCAGCACCGCCACCTCCGGCCACCGGGCCCGGATCACCAGCGCCGCGCGCAGGCCCTCGTCGGTGTGCGTGGGTGGCATTCGCACGTCGGCCACCACCACGTCGGGCGGGTCGGCGTCCACCGCCGCCAGCAGCTCGGCGCCGTCGCCCACCGCGGCGACCACCTCGAACCCGGTCTCGGCCAGCAGCCGGCACAGGCCCTCGCGCAGCAGCACCGAGTCCTCCGCGACGGCCACCCGGGCCGGCGCGCTCACCGCGCTCATCGGGCCTGGCACGGCAGTTCCACGGTCAGCACGGTCGGCCCGCCGATCGGGGAGTCCACCGACAGCTGCCCGTCCACCGCGCCGACCCGGTCGGCCAGCCCGCGCAGCCCGGTCCCGCGGTCCGGGTCGGCCCCGCCGACGCCGTCGTCGGTCACGGTGATCCACACCGGTCCGCGGTCCTCGCGGCGCACGGTCACCACCGCCGACGAGGCCCGGGAGTGCCGGGCCACGTTGGTCAGCGCCTCGGCCACCACGAAGTAGCCGATCGCCTCCACCGTCGCCGACGGGCGCTCGTCGAGCTGCACGGTCAGCTCCACCGGCACCGGGCAGCGCACCGCGACCGCCGACAGCGCCGCGTCCAGGCCCCGGTCGGTGAGCACCGGCGGGTGCAGCCCGCGGATCAGCAGCCGCAGGTCGGTCACCGCGTCCTTGGCCTGCTGGTGGGCGTCGTCGAGCAGGTCGCCGATGCCGCCCGGGTCGTCGGCGTAGCGGGCCTTGGCCCGGCCCAGCGTCATGCCCAGCGCGACCAGCTGCTGCTGGGTGCCGTCGTGCAGGTCGCGCTCGATCCGGCGGCGCTCGGCCTCCCCGGCGTCGACCACCCGGGCCCGGCTGCGCTCCAGCTCGTCCACCCGGCGGGCGAGCACCCCGGGCACCGGTCCGAGCAGCGCCCGGGCCACCGCGGCGTCCAGCGCGGTCAGCCCGCGGATCACCGGCGGGGCCGCGACCAGCAGCAGCAGCCCGAGCGTGGCCAGCAGCACGTGCGCGGTCGGGGTGTCGGAGAACGGCAGCCCGAGCACGTGGCGCTGCAGCTCGCCGTCGGCGGCCAGCGGGGCGGCGAACGCGGCCACGGCCACCGCCACCAGCAGCGCCACCGCCCCGGACAGCTGCGCGAACACCACCCCGGAGGTCAGCACACCCAGCGGGAACGCCACCAGCTGGTGCAGGCCGCGCCGGCGCACCCCCTCGTCGCGCCACAGCTCGCCGCCGTAGCGCAGCGGGTTGGCCTGCAGCCGCGGCATCGGCTGCGGCTCGATGCGGATCCCCAGCAGCACCCGGTAGCGGGCCCGCTCCAGCCGGCCCATGGCCGCGCTGAGCCAGGCCGTGACGATCCACACCGGTACCCCGGCCAGCGCCAGCGGCAGCAACGCCAGGGCCAGCACCAGGCCGACGCCCATCACGAACGCGTAGCCGATCCCGAACACGACGTCGAGCAGCAGGTGCGCGGCGCCCAGCCAGGTCGCCGGGGCGAGCAGCGCCTGCAGCGGCTCGGGCCGCGCGACCGGGATCGCCGGGGACGTGGGGGAGACCATGCCGAGGAGGCTAGGAGGACGTGGCCGGGGACACCATCCTGCCGGTCCCCGGCCGGGGGTGGGGGTAGCCGTAGGGTCGGTGCGGGCGGAGGTGGCATGGCGAGCCTTGAGGTGCTGCTGGGCGTCGTGGCCGCCGTGGTCCTGCTCGGCGTGCTCGCGGTGCGGGTGTCGGTCCGGCTCGGGCTGCCCTCGCTGCTGATCTACCTGGGCATGGGGGTGCTGCTCGGGGAGTCGGTGCTGGGCATCCAGTTCTCCGACACCGCGCTCACCGAGTCGATCGGGTGGGCGGCGCTGGTGCTGATCCTCATCGAGGGCGGCATCACCACCAACTGGTCGACCGTGCGCCCGGCGCTGGGCGTGGGCGTCGCGCTGGCCACGGTGTCCGTGGTGGTCAGCATCGCCGTGGTCGGCGTGGCCCTGCACCTGCTGCTGGGCCTGGAGTGGCGCACGGCGTTCCTGTGGGGCGCGGTGATGTCGTCCACCGACGCGGCCGCGGTGTTCAGCGTGCTGCGCGGGGTCGGGGTGCGCCGGCGGCTGGCCGGGGCGCTGGAGCTGGAGTCCGGGCTGAACGACGCGCCGGTGGTGCTGGCCGTCGTGCTGCTGGCCTCCGGCGAGGCGCTGAGCTGGCAGACCCCGTTGCTGGTGGTCTACGAGCTGGCCGGCGGGGCGGTGCTGGGCTGGCTGTTCGGCCGCGGCGGCGCGACCGCCCTGCGCCGGGCCGCGCTGCCCAGCACCGGGCTGTACCCGCTGGCCGCGCTGGCGGTGTGCGTGCTGGGCTACTCCACCGCCCAGTTCGCGCACGCCTCCGGGCTGCTGACCACCTACGTCGCCGCGCTGGTGCTGGGCAACTCCGACCTGCCGCACCGCGGCGGGGTCCGGTCCTTCGCCGAGGGCACAGGCTGGCTGGCCCAGATCGGGCTGTTCGTGATCCTCGGGCTGTACGCCTCGCCGGAGCGGCTGCCGGCCGCGCTGGTCCCGGCGCTGGTGGTCGGGGTGGTGCTGATCGTCGCGGCCCGGCCGCTGTCGGTGCTGGCGGTGGGCCTGCCCTTCCGGGTGCCGTGGCGCGAGCAGGCGTTCCTGTCCTGGGCCGGGCTGCGCGGCGCGGTGCCGATCGTGCTGGCGCTGATCGCCCTGATGGAGGGCGCGCCGAGTGCCGACGCGCTGTTCGACGTGGTGTTCGTGCTGGTCGTGATCCTGACCGTCGTGCAGGGCACCACGCTGCCGGTGGTGGCCCGGTGGCTGGGGGTGGCCCGGTCGGGCGAGCCGTCGGAGATCTCGGTGGACGCCGCCCCGCTCGACGAGCTCGGCGCCGACCTGCTGCAGGTCCGGGTGCCGGTCGGGTCCCGGCTGCGCGGGGTGTACCTCAGCGAGCTGCGGCTGCCCAAGGGCGCCACGGTCAGCCTGGTGGTCCGCGACGACGAGGCGTTCACCCCGACCCCGCAGACCCGGCTGCGCGAGCGCGACCAGATCCTGGTGGTGACCACGGCCGCGGTGCGCGCCGCCACCGAGGAGCGGATCCGGGCGGTCGACGAGCGGGGCCGGCTGGCCCGCTGGCACGGACCCCCGCCCAAGCGGCGCGCCGGCGGCCGCGGCGCCGATCACCGCCGGCCGCCGGGGCCCGGGCCGGGTGGGGGATGATGGGGCGGTGAGCGCCCCCAGCACCGCCGTCGGTCCGAAGGTCCGGCTGCTGTCCGCGATCGCCGTCGTGGTGCTCGTGGTCGACATCGTCACCAAGGTGATCGCGGTGGCCCGGCTGGAGGGCCGGGAACCGGTCGAGCTGCTCGGCGGCGCGGTCTACCTGATCCTGGTCCGCAACCCGGGCGCGGCCTGGTCGATGGCCACCGGCTACACCTGGGTGATCAGCCTGATCGTGATCGCGGTGGTGATCGTGATCATCCGGGTGGCCGGCCGGCTGCGGTCCACCGGCTGGGCGGTCGCGCTCGGCCTGGTGCTCGGCGGCGCCCTGGGCAACCTGGTCGACCGGATCTTCCGCGCGCCCGGCCCGCTGCGCGGCCACGTCGTGGACATGGTCTCGGTGTTCGCCCCGGACGGGTCGTTCTTCCCGGTCTTCAACGCGGCCGACTCGGCCGTGGTCTGCGGCGGGATCCTGCTGGTGCTGCTCGCGCTCACCGGCCGGGAGATGGACGGCACGCGCACCGTCTCGGCGCGCCGCGCCCGCCGTGAGGGCGCCGGGGACGACGCCGGCTCCGACGACGGCCGATCATCGTCCGACGACAGCCCGTCGGGCTCGTCGGGCTCGTCGGACAACAGCTCGACCGGAGGAAGCAGTGACTGACACCCGACGGCTGCCGGTGCCCGACGGCCTGGACGGCATGCGCGTCGACGCGGGCCTGTCGCGCCTGCTCGGGCTGTCCCGCACGGCCGTGGCCACGCTCGCCGAGGACGGCCGGGTCGAGGTCGACGGGCGGGCCGCCGGCAAGTCCGACCGGCTCGTCGCCGGCTCCTGGCTGGAGGTCGCGCTGCCCGAGCCGGCGGCGCCGGCCGGGATCGCCGGCCCGGCCGAGGTGGTCGCCGGGCTCACCGTGCTGCACGCCGACGACGACATCGTGGTGGTGGACAAGCCGGTCGGGGTGGCCGCGCACCCCAGCCCGGGGTGGACCGGCCCGACCGTGGTCGGCGGCCTCGCCGCGCTCGGGTACCGGGTCGCCACCTCCGGCGCCGCGGAGCGGCAGGGCATCGTGCACCGGCTCGACGTCGGCACCACCGGGGTGATGGCGGTGGCCACCTCCGAGCACGCCTACACCGCGCTCAAGCGGGCGTTCAAGGAGCGCACCGTGGACAAGCGCTACCACGCCGTCTGCCAGGGCCACCCCGACCCGTCCAGTGGCACCGTCGACGCCCCCATCGACCGCCACCCCAAGCACGACTACCGGTTCGCCGTCGTCGCCGGCGGGCGGCCCAGCGTCACCCACTACGACACGGTGGAGGCGTTCCGGGCCGCGTCACTGCTGGACATCCGCCTGGAGACCGGCCGGACCCACCAGATCCGGGTGCACCTGTCCGCGGTGCGCCACCCGTGCGTCGGCGACATCGCCTACGGCGCCGACCCCACCCTGGCCCAGCGGCTCGGCCTGACCCGGCAGTGGCTGCACGCCCGCTCGCTGGGCTTCGCCCACCCCGCCGACGGCTCCTGGGTCGAGTTCACCAGCCCGTACCCGCAGGACCTGGCCCGCGCCCTGGACCTGCTGCGCGACCCGTGAGCGACCCGTGAGCACGGAGCCCGCCGTCGGCGGGCTGACCGCCCGCGGGCGGATCGCGGTGCTGGTCGGCTGCGCCGTGCTGGCCCTGCTGACCGCCTGGTACGCCGGGTCCCAGCAGGCTCCGGGCACCCCGTCCGCGCCGACCGGCAGCGTCCGGCTGGGCCCCGAGCCCGGCGAGCCGGTCGCCGACTACCTGGCCCGGCTGCCCGGGCAGCTCCCGGCCCCCGGCGTGGCAGCCGCGGCCCTGGTCCAGCTGACCACCGAGGTGGGCACCGCGCAGGCCGCCGCACTGGCCGGGTCGGCGCGGCCCACCGTCGCGGTGTTCCGGGTGCCGCTGCCGCGGGTGCAGACCGCGCTGCGCTTCGAGCCGCTCGACCCCGGGGTGCCGGTGGCCGCGGCGCTGGACACCGCGCGGGAACGGGCCCGGCTGGGCGCCGAGGCCGACGCCGGGCGGCTGTCCGGGCAGGCCGGGTCGGCCAGCGCCGCGGCCTCCGCGGCGGCCACCCCGCC
>JASLAP010000295.1 GCA_030147065.1 Pseudonocardia sp.
TTCTCCGGCAAGATCCTGGCCCCGGCGCACCTGCCGCAGGAGCAGTCCCAGCGCCCCGGCCACGTGCCGAGCGCGGTGAACATCCCGTGGAGCAAGGCGGCCAACGAGGACGGCACCTTCAAGTCCGACGAGGAGCTGGCCAAGCTCTACGCCGAGGCCGGCTACGACGACAGCCGGTCCACGATCGCGTACTGCCGCATCGGTGAGCGCAGCTCGCACACCTGGGTGGTGCTGCACGAGCTGCTCGGCCACGACGACGTCAAGAACTACGACGGCAGCTGGACCGAGTACGGCTCGCTGATCGGGGTGCCGATCGAGCTGGGCGCGCCCCAGAAGGTGAGCGCCTGATGTGCGGCGCCCCCGACCAGGCGATCGCCCTGCCGCCCGGCACCGACCTGACCAGGGAGACCGTGCTCACCGGTCGGGTGGTCGCGGGGGGTCAGCCGGTGGGCGGCGCGTTCGTCCGGCTGCTGGACGGCACCGGTGAGTTCACCGCCGAGGTGGTCGCCTCCGCGGACGGCAACTTCCGGTTCTTCGCCGCGCCGGGCATCTGGACGCTGCGCGCGCTGTCCCGGGCCGGCAACGGCCAGGCCGAGCTGACCGCCACCGGCCCCGGGCTGCACCAGGCCGAGGTCGCCGTCGCCTGAACCCGGTCGTGAGTGAGTTTCATGGCTATAGCCATGAAACTCACTTACGACCTCTGGAGGGCGGCGAGCTTCTGCGCCTCGTCGATGGCGACCGTCAGGTAGATGCGCGGGCGGTCGTCGTCGGCGCGCAGGGTGTATTCGTGGTTCGTCGACACCAGCGGCTCCCCGTCGGCGCCGGAGAAGTGCCAGCGCAGCCGGACCCGGGTGAGCTTCTCGCTGACCTCGTCGATCCCGAGGATCTCCGGGCGGACATCGGTCATGCCGAACTGCGCGTAGTACCCGGACGCCTGGGTGAGCGCCGCCCGCAGCTCGTCGGGGCCGGCGAGCGTGCCCACGAAGTCGTCGCTCAGCGCCATGCACGGGAAGCCGTAGTGCGCGACGGTGGTCTCGACGTCGCGCTCGACGAGCGCGCGGCCGTAGTCGGTCCAGAACTTCTCATGGTCCATCGGGTTCCTCGCAGAGTGATCGGACGAGCTTGGACATCGCGGACTGCGCGGTGGCCGAGGAGTGCGGACCGATCGCGGCCAGCGCGGCCACCAGCGCCGCGGCCTCCCCCGGGGTGAACTGCACCGGCGCCAGCACCGCCCGGGCGTCGATGTGGTGCCCGCCGGCCGGGCCGCGCCGGGTGCGGATCGGCACCCCGGCCGCGACCAGGTCGGCGAGGTCCCGCTCGACGGTGCGCACCGCGACCCCGAGCCGCTCGGCGAGCGCCCGCGCCGACAACGGCCGCGGCGCCCGGCCGCGCAGTTCCTCGATCAACCGGTGGGCCCGCTCGACGCGCGACAGGTAGGGCTGTACGGAGGCCACGTCGACGAACCTACGACCGCTACTCCGACACGCCGGTGTCGGAGATCCGCGCGGATCCGCGGCCACCCGGGCGGAGGACTAGGCTCGCCCGCCGTGCACTGGATCCTGACCGGCATGCTCATCGCGGCCAGCGCCGCGACGGCCGCCTACACCGGCTACCTCATGCGTCGCCTGTTCACCCTGGAACCGGGCATGCCCGACACCACCCCGGCACCGGACGGGAGCGCGACGTGAGCGAACCGCAGATCACCGGCGGCACCCCCGGCCCGACCAACGCCGCCCCGGACTCCCCGCAGCGCAACCGGCCCCGATTCGACGACCTCCCGGTCCCCGACGACACCGCCAACCTGCGCGAGGGCCCGAACCTGCACGACCAGTGCCTGGGCCTGCTCCCGCTGATCGGGGTGTGGCGAGGGCTGGGCGAGGTCGACTACCCGACGATCGACGGGCCGCGGCGGTTCGGCCAGCAGATCGTGTTCGCCCACGACGGGCGCCCGTTCCTGTCCTACGAGTCGCGGGCCTGGCTGCTCGGCGAGGACGGCGAGGTGCTGCGCCCGGCCGCCCGGGAGACCGGCTTCTGGCGCCCCCAGCCCGACGGCCGCGACCTCGAGGTGCTCGTCACCCACGCCACCGGGATCACCGAGGTGTTCTACGGCCGGGCCCGCGACCTGCGGTCCTGGGAGATCCAGACCGACGCGGTCGTGCGGACGGCGTCGGCCAAGGACGTGACGGCCTCGCACCGGCTCTACGGCATCGTCGAGGGCGGCGACCTGGCCTACGTCGACGAGCGGGCGATGGAGGGCCAGCCCCTGCAGCCCCACCTGTCCGCCCTGCTCAGCCGCGTCGCGGGCTGAGCACCGCTCGGGCCCGGCACGCCGCGGCCCGGTGATCGCCGTCGGGGTACCGGGAATCCGGCATCCCGCTGACCGCACCGACCGGCACCCTCGTGCATGTCGCCGGTGTGGCCGGTGCAGAGCTGGGCCGCCGAGGCCCGGGTCGAGCTTCCGGCGAGGGCCGTTGAAGCCCCTCCGGCAAGGTCGGCGGTACATCGGTGGATCCCGCTTCTCGCTGGGTGCGCCGGCGGGCGCCCTCGTACCAGCCACCGGTGCGGCCGGCGTGGAACTGGTCCGCTGAGGTCCTGGTCGAACCTCCGGCGGGGGCCGCAGCCCCGTCCGGGCGAGGTCGGCGGCGCCTCGGTGGATCCCGCTTCTCGCTGGGTGCGCCGGCGGGCGCCCTCGTACCGGCCACCGGTGCCGCCGGCGTGGAGCCGGTCCGCCGAGGCCCTGGTCGAACCTCCGGCGGGGGCCGCTAGCCCGAGCGGGTGGCCGACGGCGATCGGCCGGCGCGGTCCGGTCCGCCCTTGTCGGGCTCCGGGCGTCCGTTCTGGGGCTCACCCGGCTTGGCCGAGGTCAGCATCGTCGCGTCGCCCTGGCCGGGCGGGCGACCGTGGGCGCCCTGGCCGGGAGGCGGACCCTGCCGGCCGTTCCCGTTGGCGCCCGGTCCGTTCTGGCCGGGTCCGTTCTGGCCGGGTCCGTTCTGGCCCGGCCCGTTCTGACCCGGGCCCTTCGCGCCGGGACCACCCTTGGCGGGGCCGCCGCCCTGGGGCGGGGGGCCCTGGTTCGGCCCGGACTGGTGCGCGCCACCGTGCTGCGGCCCGCCCTGGCCGGGAGCACCGGCGCCCGGCTTGCCCGGACCAACGGCGCCGTTCGGCTGGCCGGGTGCGCCACCCACCTTCATTGTCGAGCCGGCTTCGGCCGGAGCGCGGTTGGGGGCACCGGGGTTCGGCTGGCCCGGGGCGCCGGGGCGCTGCTGGGGCCCCTCGGGAGGGCGGGCGCCGTGCTGGGCCGCCGGGGCGTGCGGGCCGCCGCGGGGCGGCTGGGCGCCGGGGACCGGGCGGAACAGGTCGCCCGGCTCGGGCTCGGGCTCGCCGCGCGGCCGCAGCGACTGGGGGTTCTCCGCACCGGGGTAGGCCCCGGACGGCATCCGGTGCGCGCCCTTGTCGGGCCCCTGACCCTGGCGGGCCGGATCGCCCGGTCGCGGCGGTTGCCCGGGCGGCCCGCCCTGCGGCTGGCCCGGCTTGGCCGTCGGCGGCGCGGCGGGAGCCTTGGTCGTCGCCGCGGCGGCGGGCTGGGGGGCGCCGTTGGGGCGCGCCCCCGGACCGGGCTGCCCGGGACCGAGTTGGCCCGGGCCACCGCGCCCGGGCGCCTGCCCGGGACCGGGCGGCTGGGGGCCGCGCGGCGGCGCGCCGGGGCCGGGACGCGGACGGGGAGGCGCGGGGACGGCCGAATCCGCGGCGGATCCGGAGCCACCTTGAGCCCCGTCGCGCGTCCTAGCCGGTGAACCCGGAGTTCCCGAGGAGGCGTCGGACGTGGACGGCGAGAAGCGCGAGGTCGGCGCGACCAGCATGCCCTCGCGCTGCTGGCGCATCCGGGCGAGCTCGGCGGCCAGCGCGTCGCGCTGGCGGAGCAGGTCGGCCACCTGCGCGCGGGCCCGCTCCTCCTCGGCGCGGGCCGCGGCACGGGCCCGGTTGCGGATCTCCGCGGCCTCTTCCTCGGCGGACTGCAGGATGCTCTGCATCCGGTCGGTGAAGTTCCCCACCACGTCCGGCGGGCCCGGCGGCATCCCGGGCCGGGACTGGGGGGCCTGCCGCGGGAGACCGTCCGGCCCGACCACCGCCGGCAGCGGCTGACTGCGCACGATGTCGAGGTCGACGCGCATCCGCGCGATCGTCCGCTGCATCCGCGTCACGTGTTCGTCGACCTGCCGGCGGTCGTAACCGCGGAGGACGACGTCGAAACGGGGAACGCCGGCCGCGCCCGCGTCAGTCGTCATCGCTGGTTCCCCCAGAGGTCACACCCTGCATTTCGCCGAGGGTAGGTAGACCGTCGTCGTCACACCGACCCGTTCACTAGTTCGGAGCATACCGGCTTCCCGGTGATGATCACCCCGAGCCGGTCGGCGACCGCGTTCGCGCGGCCGGCGACCGGGGCCGGACGGTGCGACGGCCTACCATCGGGGGTGTGAATCCGACGTCGATCGTGCAGCCCGGCGACGCGGCGTCGGCACTGCGCCGCGAGTTGCACCAACGCGGTCTGCGGATGACCCCGCAGCGCCAGCTCGTGCTGGACGCGGTCCGCGGCCTCGGGCACGCCACCCCGGAGCAGATCTGCGCCCGGGTGCAGGAGACCGCGCCCGCGGTCAACATCACCACCGTCTACCGGACCCTCGACCTGCTCGAGCGGATCGGGGTGGTCCGGCACACACACCTCGGGCACGGCGCCCCCAGCTACAGCGAGCAGGAGCACCAGCACGTGCACCTGGTCTGCCACGACTGCGGCACGGTCGCCGAGGTGCCCACCGACCTGATGGACGGCCTGGCCGAGCGCCTCACCGACACCCACGGCTTCGACCTGGACGTCACGCACGTGGCGCTGTCCGGGCGCTGCAGAGACTGCCGTTCCGGAGGACAGCGATGACCCAGCCCGTACCGACGCACCGCGGCGACCCGTTCGCCGAGCAGCGGGCGATGGCCCGCTCGGCGGCCGTCGTCGACCGGTCCGACCGCGGGGTGATCGCGGTGCCCGGCGAGGACCGGCTGAGCTGGCTGCACCTGCTGCTCACCCAGCACGTCAGCGAGCTGCCCGCCGGCACCGGCACCGAGACCCTGGTGCTGGACGTCAACGGCCGGGTGCTGCACCACATGGTCGTCGCCCACCTCGACGACCCCGGCGTGGTGTACCTGGACACCGAGCCGGGCGAGGTTCCCGAGCTGCTCGGCTACCTGCGGAAGATGGTGTTCTGGTCCAAGGTGGACCCGCGCGACGCCACCGACGAGTTCGCCGTGCTCAGCGTGGTCGGCCCGGACACCCCCGACGTGCTCGCCGCGGCCGGCGTCCCGGTACCGGACCGGCCGCACGGCGTGCTCGCCCTGCCCGGCCCCGGCGGGGTGGTCCGCCGCATGGACTGGCCCGGCACCGACGCCGCCGACCTGCTGGTCCCCCGGGCCGACCGGGACACCTGGTGGCGGCGTTTGACCGAAGCCGGCGCCCGTCCGGCCGGCACGATGGCCTTCGACGCGCTGCGCGTGGAGGCCCTGCGGCCCCGGCTCGGCGTGGACACCGACGACCGCACCATCCCGCACGAGGTCGGCTGGATCGGCTCGGCGGTGCACCTGACCAAGGGGTGCTACCGCGGGCAGGAGACGGTGGCCCGGGTGGCCAACCTCGGCCGCCCACCGCGCCGGCTGGTGCTGCTGCACCTCGACGGCGGCGACGAGCACCTCCCGGCGACCGGCGACCCCGTCCTGCGCGACGGCCGGGCCGTCGGCCGGGTCGGCAGCGTGGTGCAGCACCACGAGCTGGGCCCGGTGGCGCTGGCGCTGGTCAAGCGCTCGGTTCCGGTGGACGCCGAGCTGCTCGCCGGGGAGGGCGAGAACGCCTCCCCGGCCCGCATCGACCCCGACTCGATGCCCGCCGACGACGACACCCCCCGCCCCGGCCGCGCCGCCCAGCTCCGCACCGGCCTGCGCCACTGACCCC
>JASLAP010000306.1 GCA_030147065.1 Pseudonocardia sp.
GCCGAGGGCATCCGGGTCTCGCTGGTCAACTCCAACCCGGCGACGATCATGACCGACCCGGAGTTCGCCGACGCCACCTACGTCGAGCCGATCACCCCGGAGTTCGTCGAGCAGATCATCGCCGCCGAGCGCCCGGACGCCATCCTGGCCACCCTGGGCGGGCAGACCGCGCTGAACACCGCGGTCGCGCTGCACGAGAGCGGCGTGCTGGAGCGCTACGGCGTCGAGCTGATCGGCGCCGACATCGAGGCCATCCAGCGCGGCGAGGACCGGCTCAAGTTCAAGGAGATCGTCCAGTCGATCGGCGGCGACGTGCCGCGCAGCGCGGTCTGCCACTCGATGGACGAGGTGCGCGCCGCCGTCGAGCGGCTCGGCCTGCCGGTGGTCATCCGGCCCTCGTTCACCATGGGCGGGCTCGGCTCCGGGATGGCCTTCGACGACGCCGACCTCGACCGGCTGGCCGGCGCCGGGCTGGACGCCTCGCCGACCCACGAGGTGCTGATCGAGGAGTCGGTGCTCGGCTGGAAGGAGTACGAGCTGGAGCTGATGCGCGACCGCAAGGACAACGTGGTCGTGGTCTGCTCCATCGAGAACCTCGACCCGATGGGCGTGCACACCGGCGACTCGATCACCGTCGCCCCGGCGATGACCCTCACCGACCGCGAGTACCAGCACATGCGCGACGTCGGGATCGCCGTGCTGCGCGCGGTCGGGGTGGACACCGGCGGCTGCAACATCCAGTTCGCGGTGCACCCGGACACCGGGCGGCTGGTGGTCATCGAGATGAACCCGCGGGTGTCGCGGTCCAGCGCGCTGGCCTCCAAGGCCACCGGGTTCCCGATCGCCAAGATCGCCGCCCGGCTGGCCGTGGGCTACACCCTCGACGAGATCCGCAACGACATCACCGGGGAGACCCCGGCGGCGTTCGAGCCGACGCTGGACTACGTGGTGGTCAAGGTCCCGCGGTTCGCCTTCGAGAAGTTCCCCGGGGCCGACCCCGAGCTCACCACCACCATGAAGAGCGTCGGCGAGGCGATGGCGATCGGCCGGTCGTTCCCGGAGGCGCTCAACAAGGCGCTGCGCTCGATGGAGACGACCGCGGCCGGCTTCTGGACCCGGCCCGATCCCGACGACGAGTTCTGGTGCGCCGAGCCGGCGCTGCGGATGCCCACCGAGAACCGCATCTACGCGGTCGAGGGCGCGCTGCGCGGCGGCGCGTCGGTCGACCAGGTCGCCGTCGCCTCGGGCATCGACCCGTGGTTCCTCGACCAGATCGCGCTGCTCACCGACCTGCGCGCGGAGATCGTCGCCGCCGCGGTGCTGGACGCGCCGCTGCTGCGCCGGGCCAAGCGGGCCGGGCTGTCGGACCGCCAGCTCGCCGTGCTGCGCCCGGAGTTCGCCGGCGAGGACGGGGTCCGCCTGCTGCGCCACCGGCTGGGCGTCCGCCCGGTCTACAAGACCGTGGACACCTGCGCCGCCGAGTTCGCCGCCCGCACGCCCTACCACTACAGCGCCTACGAGTCCGACCCCGACGCCGAGTCCGAGGTCGAGCCGCAGACCGAGCGGCCCAAGGTGCTCATCCTGGGATCGGGGCCCAACCGGATCGGCCAGGGCATCGAGTTCGACTACTCGTGCGTGCACGCGGTGATGGCGCTGCGCGAGGCCGGGTTCGAGACCGTCATGGTCAACTGCAACCCGGAGACGGTGTCCACCGACTACGACACCGCCGACCGCCTCTACTTCGAGCCGCTCACCTTCGAGGACGTGCTGGAGGTGGTGCACGCCGAGCAGGCCTCGGGCACGGTGGCCGGGGTGATCGTGCAGCTGGGCGGGCAGACCCCGCTCGGGCTGGCCCAGCGGCTCAGCGCGGCCGGGGTGCCGCTGGTGGGCACCAGCGCGGCGGCCATCGACCTGGCCGAGCACCGCGGCGAGTTCGGCGAGCTGCTGCGCGTCGCGGGCCTGCCGGCCCCGGCGTTCGGCACCGCGGTGTCCTTCGGCCAGGCCCGCGAGATCGCCGACCGGATCGGCTACCCGGTGCTGGTCCGCCCGTCCTACGTGCTGGGCGGGCGCGGTATGGAGATCGTGTACGACGAGGCCACGCTGGCCGCGTACATCGCCCGCTCGACCACCATCAGCCCGGACCGCCCGGTGCTGGTCGACCGGTTCCTCGACGACGCGGTGGAGATCGACGTCGACGCGCTGTGCGACGGCGAGGAGGTCTTCCTCGGCGGGGTGATGGAGCACATCGAGGAGGCCGGGGTGCACTCCGGGGACTCCTCCTGCGCGCTGCCGCCGATCACCCTGGGCCGCGGGGTGCTGGAACGGGTGCGCAGCTCCACCGAGGCCATCGCCCGCGGCATCGGGGTGGTGGGGCTGCTCAACGTGCAGTACGCGCTGCACGGCGAGACGCTCTACGTGCTGGAGGCCAACCCGCGGGCCTCGCGCACGGTGCCGTTCGTGTCCAAGGCGACCGCGGTGCCGCTGGCCAAGGCCGCGGCCCGGGTGATGCTCGGCGCCTCGATCCGCGACCTGCGCGCGGAGGGCCTGCTGCCGGCCACCGGCGACGGCGGCGACCTGCCCCCGGACGCCCCGATCGCGGTCAAGGAGGCGGTGCTGCCCTTCCACCGGTTCCGCACCCGCGAGGGCAAGGGCATCGACCCGCTGCTCGGCCCGGAGATGAAGTCCACCGGCGAGGTGATGGGCTTCGACGCCTCGTTCGGCGCCGCGTTCGCCAAGTCCCAGGCCGCGGCCTACGGGTCGCTGCCGA
Organism: Pseudonocardia sp.; assembly: GCA_030147065.1. Lineage (GTDB taxonomy): Bacteria > Actinomycetota > Actinomycetes > Mycobacteriales > Pseudonocardiaceae > Pseudonocardia. Next base: position 2,768 of record JASLAP010000306.1, read on the forward strand.
CCTCGGGGCGGGTGTTCGTCTCGATGGCCGACCGGGACAAGCGCGCGATCATGTTCCCGGTGCTGCGGCTGGCCGACCTGGGCTTCGAGCTGCTGGCCACCGAGGGCACCGCGGACATGCTGCGCCGGCACGGGGTGGCCGTGACCGGGGTCCGCAAGTACAGCGAGGGGCTGCGCACCGGGGAGGAGACGGTGGTCGACCGGATCCTGGCCGGTGACGTCGACATGATCATCAACACCCCGTACGGCAACGCCGGGCCGCGGGTGGACGGCTACGAGATCCGGGCCGCGGCGGTGTCGCGGGGCATCCCGTGCATCACCACGGTGCAGGGCGCCGCGGCCGCGGTGCAGGGGATCGAGGCGATGATCGCCGGCCGGATCGGGGTGCGCTCGCTGCAGGACGCGCACGCCGCCCTGCGCAAGGCCCGCGGGTGAGCGCGGGCGGCGCCTTCGGCGCCCGGCTCTGCTCGGCGATCACCCGCCACGGCGCGCTGTGCGTGGGCATCGACCCGCACCCCTCGCTGCTGGCCGAGTGGGGGCTGACCGACGACCCGGACGGCCTGGACGGCTTCGCCACCGCCTGCGTGCAGGCCTTCGCCGGCCAGGTGGCGGTGGTCAAGCCGCAGTCGGCGTTCTTCGAGCGGCACGGCTCGGCCGGCATCGCGGTGCTGGAACGGCTGCTGGGCGGGTTCGCCGGGTCGGGCACGCTGACCCTGCTCGACGTCAAGCGCGGGGACGTCGGCTCGACCATGGACGGCTACGCCGACGCCTACCTGGCCGTCGGCGCCCCGCTCGGCGCGGACGCCGTGACCCTGTCGCCGTACCTGGGGTTCGGCTCGCTGGAGCCGGCGCTGTCCGCGGCCGCCGACGCCGGCCGCGGGGTGTTCGTGCTGGCCCGCACCTCCAACCCGGAGGGCGGGCAGGTGCAGCAGGCGATGGTCGGGGAGCGCAGCGTCGCCCAGGGCGTCGTGGACTCCGCCGCGGAGCGCAACGCCGGCGCCGAGCCGCTCGGCGACGTCGGCGTGGTGATCGGGGCGACCCACGACCACGGCCTGGACCTCTCGGCGTTGAACGGGCCGGTGCTGGCCCCCGGGATCGGCGCCCAGGGTGCGGGCTCCGCCGAGGTGGCGGCGCGGTTCTGCGGGCTGCGCGGTGTCGTGCTGCCCGCCGCGGCGCGGTCGGTGCTGGCCGCCGGGCCGGACCCGGCGGCCCTGCGCGCCGCTGCCCACACACTGCGCGACGACCTGGCCGGCGGGGTCTGACCGGGCGGACCAGCAGCTCACCGCACCCCGGCGACGCATCGGCGACGGCGGCCGGGCGGTCGTCGAACCTGCCCGTGCGGCGGGCCGGGCCGGGGTCCGGCGCCCCCGGTCGTCGGATCTCCGGCTGTCGGGGGTATTGATCCGTTCTGTCCGGATCACTGCCGGGCCGAACCCGGAACGGTCCCCGTCGTGCGCCGAGCGGCCGGTTCGAACGACCCCCCGATCG
>JASLAP010000324.1 GCA_030147065.1 Pseudonocardia sp.
CCGAGGCACCCCCGCCGGGCGCCGGCTCCGCGCACCCGCCCGGCCCCCACGGCCAGACCGGCTACGACCCCGCCGGGTCGTCCAGCGGCCATGGCGGCTCCACCCCGCCGCCGGGGGTTGCGCCCCAGTACCCGCCCGGCCGTCCATCACCGCCCGGTGCGGATCCGTACGCCCGGTCGGCGCCGCCCTACGGCCCGGGCCCCCACCACCCGCCCCAGCCGGGCAGCGGCCCGCCCGGGCCGGCCCGCGGCGACGACCCCCGTTTCGCCGGCCGTCCCGGCGACCCGCGCCACCCGCAGCCCGGCGGTGACCCCGACCCCTCTCGCCCTGGCGAGGGCACCCGCCTGCCGCAGCCCGGCGGCGACCCACGGTCCCCGCACCCAGGCCACGAGCCAGGCCTGGCGCCGACCGGCAGCGATCACCATTTCGCCGAACCCGGCAACGGCTCCCGTCCGCCGCGCCCCGGCGGTGACCCGAGAGCCGGCTACGACCCGCGTCACGCACCGACCGGCGGCGACCCATACCTTCCGCAGCCCGGCGAAAGCCCGCCCCTCCCCGGCGACCACCCAGGCCACCCGCAGGCAGGCCGCGTCCCGCGCCTGCCACCAGCCGGCATCAACCCGAACCTCCCCCAGCCCCACGGCGAGCCCCGCACCCGGCAGCCGGGCGGCAGCCCACCCCCACCGCAGGCCGGGATCGAACCGCACTTCGCGGGTGGACCGGATGCACGGTTCCCGGACCGGCCCGGCGGGATGGGGCCCGGCGCGTGGGCTCCCGAGCCCCGCCACCCCGGCGAGGTCGGCGGCCGCCCCACCGGTACCGGGTTCGGGGCCGAGGCCACCACCGCCTTCTCCGGACCGGCCGGATCGGTGGGCGGGGCCACGACCGCCCTGCCGCGCCGCGGCGCGCCCCCGGCCGACGCCGCCGGCACGACGGTTGTCCCGACACCGGTCCGCACCCCCGGCACCCCGCCCGACGGCGCCCCGCAGCCGCAGGGCGTCCGGGCGCCGGGACGGCCCGGCGCCCCGGTACCCGACGCGGACGCCACTGAGGGCCCCCCGAACCCGGCCGCCGACGCGACCCGGGCCGTCCGCGCCCCGGCCGACCTGGACGTCACCCGGGTCGTCCCCGGAGCGACGCCCGACACCGACGAGCCCGACGCGGACGTCACGCGCGTCGTCCCGGCCGGCCGTCGCCCGTCTCCCGAACGCGAGACGCACGCCGCCGCGGTCAGCCGGATCGACCAGTCGCTGATCCGGATGACCGCCGCGCACGCCGGCCTCGAACTGGCCGACGACGAGGACGACGAGCCGCCGGCCGGCAGCTCCGACCCACCTCCCGCCGCGCCGCGCCCGCGCCGCGCCGGCCGGATCGCGGGCCGGTTGCTGGTCGCCGCGGTGACGACGCTGGTGCTGGTCACGGCCGGGCTGGGCTGGGGCGCCGAGCGCTGGCTGGAGGCCGGGGTGCGCGACGCGGACGCGCTCGACCTGGCGTCCAGCGCGATCATCGACGTCGCCGCCCAGCGCGGCGACGAGAACGTCCTCATCGTCGGCGCCGACCGGTCCCGGGACCCGGCGGTGCGCGCGGACACCGTGGCGGTGGCGCACATCCCGGCGGGCGGCGGGCCGGTCGTGGTGCTGTCGTTGCCGCAGAACCTCGAGATCAACCGACCGGCGTGCGACCGGTGGGACCCGGCGGCGGCGACCTACGACGTGGCGCCGGTCCCGCCCGAGGCCAACGCCCGGCTGGTCAGCGCCCTGGACAACGGCGGCCCGCGGTGCCTGACCAAGGTCGTCCAGCAGCTCACCGGGCTGGCCGTCACCCAGTACGTCGGGCTGGACCTCGGGGCGGTCGAGAGCCTGTCCGCTGCGGTGCAGGGGGTCGACGTCTGCGTGCCGACCCCGGTGGTGGACGCCAGCCTGGGCACCGTCGTCGCCGACCCTGGCACCAACCGGCTCGACGGCGTGCGGCTCACCGACTTCGTGCGGGCCCTGGACGTGCAGGGCGAGCCGGTCTCCGACCGCGGCCGGATCGGCCGCCAGCAGACCGTGCTGGCCGCGGTCCTGGGTGCGGCGCTGTCCGAACGCTCGCTGCTCGACCTCGGCCGGTTGGAGCAGCTGCGGCCGGCCCTGCGCGAGGCCCTGCTGGTCGACGGCGGCGGCCTGGACGGGGTGCTGGCGCTCGCCGCCTCGCTGGACGACCTGGACGCCGAGGGCGTCGTGTTCGCCGCCGCGCCCACGACCGGCGGCACCGACGGCGTCAGCAACGCGGTCCTGCGCGACGCCGACGCCGCCGCGGTGTTCGCCGCGGTGCGCGAGGACCGGCCGCTGCCCGAGCAGGTCGACGACCCGGAGGAGGCCGTGGCCGGCCCGACCCCGGCCGAGGTCCGGGTGCAGCTGCTGAACGCCTCGGACCGACCGGGGCTGGCCGAGCAGATCGGCGGCACGCTGGGCACCCTCGGGTTCGGCGTCGCCGAGGTCGGCAACGCCGCCCAGCCGACCAACGACACGATCATCAAGTTCTCCCCCGACCAGGCCGCCGCGGCCGCGCTGCTGGCCTCGTCGGTGCCGTCGGCGACCTCGGTGCCCGACCCGGGCGCGACCGGGGTCCTGCAGCTGGTGCTGGGCCGCTCCTTCGACGACGTCGTGCAGCCGCCCGCCGCGCCGGTCGCCGATCCGGTCGCCGAGGCGCCGGTCCCGGACGGCGCCCGGGCGAACTGCTCCTGACCGTTCACCCGCGATTCACCCGTAAAACCGGACCTCTGTGGTGGGCGCAACTAGGCTCGACCCATGCGGGACGCCTACCAGGAGCAACTCGACCAGCTGGCGGACAGCCTCGCCACCATGTGCGACCAGGTCGCGGTGGCCATGGAGAAGGCGACCAGGGCGCTGCTGGAGGTGGACCTGCACCTCGCCGAGGCGGTCATCACCGACGACGTCCACGTCGACGAGATCCGCGCCGCCGCCGAGGAGCGGGCGTTCGCGCTGCTCGCGCTGCAGGCCCCGGTGGCCACCGACCTACGGATTGTGGTCTCGGCCATCCACGGCGCCGGGGACGTGGAACGGATGGGCGATCTGGCGCTGCACGTCGCCCAGGCCGCCCGCCGACGGCACCCGCAGCCGGTGCTGCCCGAGGAGGTCACGCCGTACTTCGCCGAGATGGGCCGGGTGGCCGTGGCGCTGGCGACCAAGGCCGCCGAGGTGATCCGCAGCCGCGACCTGACCACCGCCGCCCAGCTCGAGGACGACGACGACGCCGTGGACGACCTGCACCGGCACATGTTCACGGTGCTGATGGAGCCCACCTGGAGCCACGGCGTCGGCCCGGCGGTCGACATCGCCCTGCTCGCGCGGTTCTACGAGCGCTACGCCGACCACGCGGTGGCCGTCGCCCGGCGGATCGTCTACGTGGTGACCGGGCAGATGCCGGGCCCGCTGACCGTCTGAGGATTCACCGGCGGCCCGACCGGGCACTCCCCGCTCATGGCCGGGGTGACACGCACCACGCACATCGTGGGCAGTTCGACGCGCTCGCTGGAGGAGGCGATCCGCGACGGGATGGCCAGGGCCGCGAGCTGGGGGGCGGCCTGGGCGCGGATCACGAAGATCAGCGCCCGGACCGCCGACGGCGAGTGCGAGGTGTTCCGGGTGGGCCTGGTGGCCGGCGTCGGGCCGGCATGACGGCGTTCACCGCGCGTTCATCCGGTCCTCGTCGCCCGGCCGGTCGGCGTCCCTAGGCTCCCGCCATGCCCGCCGTTCCCCTGCCCGAACAGCTCGACGAGCTGTCCGAACGCCTGGGCCAGATGTGCACGGCCGCCGCGGGCGCCCTGCAGCGCGCCACCGCGGCGCTGCTGGAGTCGCGACCGCGGTTGGCCGAGCAGGTCATCGCCGGCGACGCCGCCATCGACGGGCTGCGGGCCCGGGTGGAGGACGTCGCCGTGGACTGCCTGCTGTTCCACGCCCCGGTGGCCGGCGACCTGCGCACGGTGGTCTCGGCGATCCGGGCGGCCGGCGACGTGGAGCGGATGGGCGACCTCGCGGTGCACGTGGCCAAGGTGGTGCTGATCGGCCGGCGGGTGCCCGACGAGGTGCGCGACGACCTCGCCGAGATGGGTGCGCTGGCCGTGCGGCTGGCGATCAAGGCGGCGGACGTGGTCCGGTCCCGCAACGTGGTGATGGCGATCGAGCTGGACGCCGACGACGACCCGATGGACGACCTGCACCAGCACATGTTCGAGGTGCTGATGGACCCGAGCTGGCCGCACGGCGTGCCGGCCGCGGTCGACCTGACCCTGCTGGCCCGCTACTACGAGCGCTTCGCCGACCACGCCGTCACGGTGGCCAACGAGACCGTCTACGCGGTCACCGGCCGCGAGCCCGACGCCGTCCCGATCTGACCCGCCCGCCCCGCCGAGAACGACGTCACCGCTGGTTGTGAGCGCTCACATCAGCGACGACGTCGTTCTCGACGGGGAATGGCTCAGCCGAAGCGGCCGGAGACGTAGTCCTCGGTGGCCTTCTGGGTGGGCTGGGAGAAGATCTTCTTGGTCTCGTCCATCTCCACCAGCTTGCCCGGCTTGCCGGTGCCCTCGATGTTGAAGAACCCGGTGTAGTCGCTGACCCGGGCGGCCTGCTGCATGTTGTGGGTGACGATGACGATCGTGTAGTCGGTCTTCAGCTCGTTGATCAGGTCCTCGATCGCCAGCGTGGAGATCGGGTCCAGGGCCGAGCACGGCTCGTCCATCAGCAGCACGTCGGGCTGCACGGCGATGGCCCGGGCGATGCACAGCCGCTGCTGCTGCCCGCCGGAGAGGCCGGAACCGGGCCGGTCCAGCCGGTCCTTGACCTCTTCCCAGAGGTTGGCCCCGCGCAGCGACCGCTCGACGAGTTCGTCGGTCGCGTCCTTCTTCATGCGCTTGCTGTTGAGCCGCTGCCCGGCGATCACGTTGTCGTAGATCGACATCGTGGGGAACGGGTTGGGCCGCTGGAAGACCATGCCGACCTGGCGCCGGACGCTCACCGGGTCGACACCGCTGGCGTAGAGGTTGCGGCCGTCCAGTTCCAGGCTGCCTTCGACGCGGGCTCCCGGGATGACCTCGTGCATCCGGTTGATCGAGCGCAGGAAGGTCGACTTGCCGCAGCCGGACGGGCCGATCAGCGCGGTCACCTGCGCCGGGCGGATGGTCATGGTGACGCCCTCGACCGCGAGGAAGGACCCGTAGTAGATGTTGAGGTCGGTGACGGCGATGCTCTTGGCCACTGGGGTTCCTATCGGCTCTTCGGAGCGAACAAGCGGGAGATCACCCGGGCCACCGCGTTCAGCAGCAGCACGATGATCATCAGGACGAGGGCGCCGGTCCAGGCCCGGTCGATGGCCGGCTGCGGGGGCACGCCGGGCTGCAGGTAGGAGTAGTAGGTGAACACCGGCAGGGTCGCCATGCGTCCGTCGAACGGGTTCAGGTTGACCCCGGTGGTGAGCCCGACGGTGATCAGCAGTGGAGCGGTCTCGCCGATGACCCGGGCGATGGCCAGGGTCACCCCGGTGCCGATGCCGGCCACCGAGGTGCGCAGCACGACCTTGACGATGGTCCGCCAGCGCGATACCCCGAGCGCGTAGGACGCCTCGCGCAGCTCGTTCGGCACGATCTTGAGCATCTCCTCGGTGGACCGGACCACCACCGGGATCATCAGCACGCTCAGCGCGATCGCGCCGATGATCCCCAGCCGCGTGCCCGGCCCGAGCAGCAGCGTGAACAGCGCCACCGCGAACAGACCGGCCACGATGGACGGGATGCCGGTCATCACGTCGACGAAGAAGGTGATCGCCCGGGCCAGCCGCCCGCGGCCGTACTCGACCAGGTAGATCGCGGTGAGGATGCCGACCGGGATCGAGATGGCCGCGGCCAGCCCGGTGATGATCAGCGTGCCGAGGATCGCGTGGTAGCCACCGCCGCCCTCGCCGACGACGCCGAGCATCGAGTAGGTGAAGAACTGGGCGTCCAACCGCTCCAGGCCCTTGCTGACCACGGTCCAGATCAGCGAGACCAGTGGCAGCATCGCGACCAGGAAGGCGCTGGTGACGACGCTGGTGACCAGCCGGTCGGTAGCCGCGCGCGGGCCCTCGACGGCCCGGGTCCAGCCGTACATCGCCCCGGTGTAGACCACGATGGCGCCGACGGCGACCAGCGCGAGGTTGATCCCGGCGCCGAGCCACGACAGCAGCCCGAGCACCAGGATGCCGCCGGCGACCGCCCAGGGCGCCCACGGCGGGAGTACGCCGCGCGGCCGGTCGGGCCCGCCGGGCGCGCCGGTGGACTGCAGCGGATCGGTCCGCGTGGTGGGGGTCGTGGTGCTCATCAGTTCGCCCCCGAGAAGTCGCGGCGCCGGTTGACGATGTAGCGGGCGAGCATGTTCACCGCGAAGGTGACGACGAACAGCACCAGTCCGGAGGCGATCAGGGCGTTGACGGCCAGGCCGCTGGACTCCGGGAAGTCCAGCGCGATGTTGGCCGCGATGGTCGACGGGTTCTGCGAGCTGATCAGGTTGAAGCTGATCACGCCGGAGACCGACAGCACGATGGCCACGGCGATGGTCTCGCCGAGCGCGCGGCCCAGGCCGAGCATCGCGCCGCTGATGATGCCCGAGCGGCCGAACGGCAGCACCGCCATCTTGATCATTTCCCAGCGGGTGGCGCCGAGCGCCAGGGCCGCCTCCTCGTGCAGCTTCGGGGTCTGCAGGAAGACCTCACGGCTGACCGCGCTGATGATCGGCAGGATCATCACGGCCAGCACCAGGCCGGCGACCAGCATGGTCCGGCCGGTCGGCGAGGCCGGCCCGGCGAACAGCGGGATCCAGCCGAGGTTCTCCTCCAGCCACAGCGCGGACGGCACGGTGGCCGGGGCCAGCACGGTGGCGCCCCACAGCCCGTAGACCAGGCTGGGGATGGCGGCCAGCAGGTCGACCAGGTACCCCAGGCTCTGGGCCAGCCGGCGCGGCGCGTAGTGGCTGATGAACAGGGCCACCCCGACCGCGAACGGCGTGGCGATCACGAGCGCGATCAGGGCGGCGAGCAGGGTGCCGAACAGCAGCGGCCCGATGAACGAGACCAGCCCGTTGCCGCCGGGCACGTCCTCCGCCGGGGCGACGAGCGCCGGCCAGGCCTCGATCAGCAGGAAGGCCGCGACACCGGCCAGGACGAGCAGGATGAAGATGCCGGCGCCCTTGGCGATCCCGGCGAACAAGCCGTCGCCCCACCGGCGGACCGGTTTGTCGGGCGCGGGCGCGGGCGCGCTCGGTGGCGCCGTACTGGTGCTCACAGGGGTCAATCCCTTTCGGACGGGCGGGCGGCAGGGGCGCCGGTGCGCCCGTCACACGGCCCGGGGGACCGTCATCCATGATGACGACCCCCCGGGCCCTCGGCTAGTGGGACGTGGATCTCACGCCCCGGCGGAGATGCCGTCGATGGCGGTCTGGAACTCCTGGCGCTGGGTGTCGGAGATCGGCGCCGAACCCGCGTTGTCCGAGGCGGCCTGCTGGCCCTCCTCGCTGATGACGTAGCCGAGGAACGCCTTGACCAGATCGGCGGTCTCCTGCTCCGGGTAGCTCCCGCAGGCCAGCTCGTAGGACACCAGCACGATCGGGTAGTTCCCCGACTCGGTGGTGTCGCGCTGCAGGTCGAGCGCGAAGCTGCCCTCGGGCCGGCCCTCGACCTGCGGGGAGCTCTCGACGATGGCCGCGGCGGCCTCCGGCGAGTAGGCGACGAACTCGCTGCCCACGCCCACGGCCACCGTGCCCAGCTCACCGACCTGGCTGGCGTCGGCGTAGCCGATGGTGCCGTTGCCGCCCTGGATGGCCGACACGACGCCGGAGGTCTGCGGGGCGGCCTCGCCCTGGATCTCGGCCGGCCAGTCACCGCTGACCTCGTAGGTCCAGATCTCCGGCGCCACCGCGGCCAGGTACTCCTGGAAGTTCTCGGTGGTGCCCGACTCGTCGGAGCGGTGCACGACGGTGATCGGCTGGGCGGGCAGCGTCACCCCCGGGTTGTCGGCGGCGACGGCCGGGTCGTCCCAGGTGGTGATCTGCTTGCTGAAGATCCCGGCGATGGTGGCCGGGCCCAGGTTGAGCGTGTCGACGCCCTCGAGGTTGAAGGCGACCGCGATGGGCGAGATGTAGGCCGGCAGCTCCAGCACGTTGCCGCCGCAGCGCTCGGTGGCCTGCGGGAGCTCCTCCTCGTCCAGGTACGCGTCGGTGCCCCCGAAGGCGGTGCCGCCGGCGATGAACTGCTCGCGGCCACCGCCGGAGCCGACCGGGTCGTAGTTCACGGTGGCGCCCGGGTTCGCCGTGTTGAACCCGGCGATCCAGGCCTGCATGGCCGCGGCCTGCGAACTCGCGCCCGCGCCTGCGATGCTGCCGGACAGCTCCGAACCGCTGCCCTCGCCACCGGTCGGCGCAGCCTGCTCGTTCGCGGCGCCGCAGCCGGTCAGCAGGAGCGCGCCGGCCGCCAGGCCCGCTGCGGCGATGCGCGCACGCTCGCGGTGCCGAACGATCTTCACCTTGTTCCTCCGTTGTCGGGGGTGTATGCGGCATCGGGGTCGCCGCTCGACGTGAAGCTAGGTAAGCCCGATGGACGCACTCCCCCGTCAGGGTTAACGCGACATGAACACCTCCGCCGAGTGGGGCAGCACACCTACGGCGCGTGTCCGTGATCGGACCGTGACCTGCGGCGATGTGATCACAGTCGCTCCCCGCCCGATGACGAGCGGGTGAACGAGCCTCAGCGCAGGTACGACACGTCGGTGCCGGAGTGGGCGAATCCGAGCCGCTGGTACACCCGAACGGCGGCGGTGTTGTCCGCCTCCACGTAGAGCATCACCGCGGGCAGGCCGCGCTCGTGCAGGTGGACCAGGCCGGCCGCGGTCAGCGCCCGGCCCAGGTGCCGGCCCTGCTCGGCCGGGTCGACGCCGACCACGTAGACCTCGCCGATCGGCTCGGCGCCCGGGTGGACCTTGGTCCAGTGGTAGCCGAGCAGCCGGTCGTCGGCGTCCACCGCGAGCAGGAACCCGGCCGGGTCGAACCACGGCTCGCCCTGGCGCAGCGTGACCTGGTCGAGGTCCCAGCCGCCCTGCTCGGGGTGCCAGGCGAACGCGGCGTTGTTCACCCGCAGGAACTCGGCCTCGTCGCGACCCACCTCGAAGGGACGCAGCCGCACACCGTCCGGCGCCGCCGCGGCCGCCGCCAAGTCGTCCTCGTCGCCGGTGAACGGGCGGCGCATCTGCCAGAGCTCGCGGGTCTTGGTGAAGCCCAGGTGCTGCGCGATGGCGACCGCACCCGGGTGGTCGCCGTGCGCCCACACCCGCAGGTGGCCGTCCCGGCCTACCCGGTCCAGCAGCGCGCGCACCATCCGGGTGCCCAGCCCGGCGCGGCGGCGGTCGGGGTGCACGGCCAGCTCAGCCGCGGCGGCCGCCGGATCGCCCGGGTCGAGGTGGGCGACCCCGGCCAGTTCCCCGGTGCCGGTGGTGGCCAGCAGTTGCGCGGTGTCCGGGGCGTGCAGGTGCAGCAGCGCGTCCTCGGACAGCGGGGCGACGCCGTCGGCCGCGGTCACCTCCGCGACGAACGCGCGGATGGCGGCGATGGCATCGTCGCCGGGACCGGTGCGCCAGGACAGATCCACCACGCGGACGAGCCTACCCGCGCCGACGGGACCGGCCAGGAGATCGACTCGGCGAGATCGACCGGGGAGATCGACCCGGGGAGATTGACTCAGGCCATCCCGACGAACCCGGAGAAGCCGGCCCGGTCGCTCTCGTCGGCGTCGCGGTCGCCGTCCCGGTCGTCGTCGGCGGCGCCCAGGGCGGGCACCCCGAGGTGGCCGCGCGAGGGCCGGACGAACTTGTAGCCGACGTTGCGCACGGTGCCGATCATCTGCTCGTGCTCGGTGCCGAGCTTGGCGCGCAACCGCCGCACGTGCACGTCCACCGTGCGGGTGCCGCCGAAGAAGTCGTAGCCCCAGACCTCCTGCAGCAGCTGGGCCCGGGTGAACACCCGCCCGGCGTGCTGGGCCAGGTACTTGAGCAGCTCGAACTCCTTGTAGGTGAGCTCCAGGAGCCTGCCGCGCAGCCGCGCGGCGTAGGTGGCCTCGTCGATGACGAGCTCGCCGAGCACCAGTGCGCCGCCGTCGCGACCGGAGTCGGCGCCGGGGCGGGACTTCAGCAGCCGCAGCCGCGCGTCCACCTCGGCCGGGCCGGTACCAGGCAGCAGGATCTCGTCCACCACCCACTCCCCCGACACGGCCACCAGACCGCCCTCGGTGAGCACCGCGATCACGGGCACGTCCATGCCGGTGCTGCCCAGCAGCCGGCAGAGGCTGCGTGCGGCCACCAGGTCGGTGCGCGCGTCGACGAGGACCGCGTCGTGCGGCCCCGCGTCGAGCAGGGCAGCGACCTCCGGTGCTGCCGTACGAACCCCGTGGGGCAGCAGCGTGAGGGCCGGCAGCACGGATCCAGGATCGGGATCGGCCGTCAGCAGAAGGAGTTCCACGCGAAGTGCCTCCTCTCCACCGGGAGCCGGGGCACCGGCGGCGCCCCTCGTCCGTTCACGGCGGGCGACGCTGACGCACCGTTCACACCCGCGTGACCCGGCAGGAACACCACCACGCGGATCGATGCAGGATAACCGGGTGGAGGACGTTTGCCACGATCAGCGCGTCGCAGGTCACGCCCGTCACCGTCACGGCGTCCAGGGCCCGCGGCCTGCCGGTCGCGAGATC